>NZ_QEIO01000266.1 GCF_003336425.1 Marinitenerispora sediminis
CAGCCGGCGCCCAGCAGGTCGGCCACCCGGTCCAGCCGCTGCGCGACCGTGTTGGCGTGCACGTGCAGCGCGGTCCCGGTCCGGCGCGGGCTGCGCCCCTCGGCGAAGTAGGCCTCCAGGGTGCGGCGCAGCTCCGTGCCGCGCCGCGCGTCGTAGTCCAGCACCGGCCCCAGCACGCCGCGCACGTAGTCGTCGATGCCGCCGCGGTCGCCGAGCAGCATCCCCGCGAAGCCGAGGTCCTCCATCGCCGCGCCGCGGCCGGTGAGGCCCAGCGCGCGCATGGCCCGCAGGCACCGCTCGGCCTCCGCGTGCGCGGCGGGCAGCGCCCCCGGCCCGGTGGCCGGACCGCCCGCCGCCACCGTCACCTCGGCCCCGAGCGCCCGGGACAGCTCGGCGGCCATCCGGCGGGCCGCCGCCCCCGGGCGGTGCTCGGGCAGCAGCAGGACGACCCGGTCCCGGTCCTCGCCGCTGATCCCGCCGGCTGCCGCCGCCACGCGGCGGGCGACCTCGACCAGGCGCCGGCGGGGCTGGCGATCCGCCGAGGCCAGCAGGGCGGTGTGCGGGCGGCCGAGGTCGACGCCGAGCCGGCGTGCCCGCGCCGACAGCGCGGCGGGGTCGCGGCCGGCGTTGGCCAGCAGGTCGCCCACGAGTTCGCCGCGCAGCCGGTCCTCGGCCTCGGCCGCCGAGCGCCGCAGCAGCAGCGACAGCGCCGTGACCACCCCGGCGCGCTCGAACAGCCGCCGGTCCGCCTCCTCGAGGTCGGACCGGCCGGTCAGCACCAGGCCGCCGAGCAGCTCCGTTCCGGCCAGCACCGCGCACACCCACACCCCGTCCCGCCGCACCGCCCGGCGCCGCGACCGGGACTCGGCGACCGCCTCGGCCAGGTCGGTGCCCGTGCCCGCGGGCGCGCCCACCCGGGCGAGGACCGTGCCGCCGCCGTCGGTGACGGTGATCCCGCCGCCCAGCAGCGTGGCCACGGCGCTGCCCACCTCGGCCAGGTCGGCGCCGCCCAGCACCAGTTCCGTCAGCCGGTCGTGCGCCTCCTCCGCGCGGCGGCCGGCGACGGTGCGGGCGTGCAGTTTGGCGTGCGCGGCGTTGCGCTCGACCAGCGCGGCGCGCGTCTCGGCGAGCAGCTTGGTGGCGTCGATGGCGATCGCGGCGTGCGCGGCCAGCGAGCACAGCAGCGCCACCTCGTCCGGGCCGAACGTGCGGGGCGCGCGGTCGGCGGCGAACAGCACGCCGATCACGCGGTCGCCGAGCAGCAGCGGTACACCGAGGATGGCGACCAGCCCCTCGTCGCCGACGGCGCGGTCGATGGTGGCGGTATGCGCGAACCTGGGGTCGCTGAGGTAGTCGTCGCTCGCGTAGGGCTCGGCGGTCTCGGCCACCAGGCCGCCCAGGCCCTCGCCGTACCCGAGCCGCAGCCGCTGGAACAGCGGCGACACCGACCCGTCGGTGACCCGCATGAACGTGTCGCCGCGCTCCACGTCGTCCAGCGCCAGATAGGCGGTGTCGGTGCTGAGCAGCTGCCGGGCCCGCCGCACGATCGCCCGCAGCACGGTGTCGAGGTTGCGGGAGGCGGCGAGGTCCTGCGACGTCTCCAGCAGGGCGGTCAGCCGGCTCTCGCGCCGCTGGTGCCCGGCCAGCGCGCCGTGCACCCGCAGCGCCACCAGGGTCGCGGCCTCCACCTCGGCGACCTCCTCGGGGCGGGCGCCGGCCGCGCGCAACCGCGCGGCCGGCGCCCCGAACTCCGCGACCGGCGCGTTCTCCGCGAGCAGGTCGAGCAGGCGGCGCATCGCGGCGAGGGCGGAGGAGCTCATACCGGTGATCGTCGCACCCGCCGGGGCGGCGCCGGAACCGCCGGCCGCGGCCGACCGCGCTCCGGCCCGCATGTCACCGGGCCGAGCCGGACCGGCCGAGCGGCCCGGACGGCACGGCGGCGAGGTCGCGCCCGCGGGTCTCGCGCGACGCCCACACCGCCACGAGCGTCAGCACGCCGGCCACCGTGACATAGACCGACACCGGCAGCGACGTGCCGAAGGAGGCGAGCAGCCCGGTGGCGACCAGCGGCGCGATCCCGCCGGCGAAGATCGAGGCGAGCTGGTAGCCGACCGAGGCGCCGGAGTAGCGGACGCGGGTGCCGAACAGTTCGGAGAAGAAGGCCGCCTGCGGGCCGTACATCGCGCCGTGCAGCACCAGCCCCACGGTCGCGGCGAGCGTGACCGCGCCGAACGAACCCGCGTCGATCAGCGGGAAGAACGCGAAACTCCAGGCGGCCACGCCGACCGCGCCCACCGCGATCACCGGGCGCCGGCCGATCCGGTCGGAGAGCGCGCCCCACAGCGGGATGACCACGAGGTGCGCCGCGGAGGCGACCAGGACCGCGTTGAGCACCGTCGAGTCGGACAGCCCGGCGTGCTCGGTGGCGTAGACCAGGATGAACGCGGTCAGCACGTAGTAGGAGATGTTCTCCGCCAGGCGGACGCCCATGGCGACGAGCACCTCGCGCCAGTGCTGGGTCAGGACCTCCAGGATCGGGGCGCGCTCCGGCGCGCCGGCGGTCTCGGCCCGCTCCGCCGCCTCGCGGAACACCGGCGACTCGGCGACCGCGAGCCGGATCCACAGGCCGACGAGCACCAGCACCCCGGACAGCAGGAACGGGATCCGCCAGCCCCACGCCAGGAAGACCGAGTCCGGCATGGCCACGGCCAGGACCGCCAGCACGGCGGTGGCGAGCAGGTTCCCGCACGGGACGCCGGCCTGCGGCCAGGATGCCCAGAACCCCCGGTTCCGGTCGTCGCCGTGCTCGGAGACGATGAGGACCGCGCCGCCCCACTCGCCGCCCAGCGCGAAGCCCTGCACCACCCGCAGCGCGGTGAGCAGCAGCGGGGCGGCGACGCCGATGGCGGCGTAGGTCGGCAGCAGGCCGATCGCGAAGGTGGCGCCGCCCATGAGCAGCAGGCTGATCACGAGCAGCCGCTTGCGGCCGATCCGGTCGCCGTAGTGGCCGAACACCAGGCCGCCGAGCGGGCGCGCCACGAAACCCACGGCGTAGGTGGTGAACGCCAGCAGGGTGCCGACCAGCGGCTCGGAGCCGGGGAAGAACACGTGGTTGAAGACCAGCGCGGCGGCCGATCCGTACAGGAAGAAGTCGTACCACTCGATGGTCGTGCCGATCAGGCTGGCCACGACGACCTTGCGGATGGAGCGGGTGGGTGGGGAT
>NZ_QEIO01000267.1 GCF_003336425.1 Marinitenerispora sediminis
TCGCGCGTCTCGGTGGCGGGGTCGGCGCCGAACTCCTCGGCGAGCCGCCGGCGCAGCGCGTCGTAGGCGGCCAGCGCGTCGGCCTGGCGGCCGCACCCGGCGAGCGCGCGCATGAGCAGCCGCACCGGCCGCTCGCCCAGCGGCTGCTCGGCGGCGAGCGCCTCGATGTCGGGCAGCGCCTCGGCGTGCCGCCCGAGGTCGAGCTGGGCGGCGAGCCGGTCCTCGGCGGCGGTCCGGCGCAGCTCGGCGAGCCGGACGAGGACGCTGCGCACGCCGTCGAGGTCGGCGACGTCGGCCAGGGCCGGGCCGGTCCACAGCGCGAGGGCGGTCTCCAGGGCACGCACCGCCTCCCGCGGATCGCCGGCGGCGCGCGCCGCGCGGCCGCGCTCGACGAGCGCCTCGAACTCCCACAGGTCGACCTGGCCGGGGGCGGCGACCAGCCGGTAGCCGGTGGCGTCGGCGACCACGGGGACGGAGTCGCCGAGCAGGCGGCGCAGCCGGGAGACGAGGGCCTGCAGCGCGTTGCCCGCGCCACCGGGCGCGTCGTCGCCCCAGATCCCGCCGATCAGCCGCTCGGTGCCGACCGTGCGCCCGGGGTCGAGGAGCAGCAGCACCAGGAGCGCGCGCAGCCGGGCGCCGCCGACGGGGACGGCCCGGGCGTCGTCGTGGACCGTCACCGGCCCCAGGATCGAGAAGCGCACGGGTCCATAGTCGCCGATCCGCGCGCCCGCCGACCAACCCGTTTCCGGGGCGGTGCGGTCCGCGCGGGGCGCTCCGCCGCGCCGGGTGGCCGCCGGGCGCTCCGGCGCGCGGTAGCGTTGCCGCGGCGCGACACTCCCCTGTCCGGGGTCCATCCGTACGCGGACCGCAGTAAGGTTCGGGGGGAACTCGCCGGAGGAGCGACCACGGCGCCGGATCGGCGCGTCGGCCGGTGCCCCCGGGCCGGCGAGGTCGCCAGGAACCACCGATCGCCCGTTGCGCAGGAGCCCCATGTTTCCGGTCCCACGTCACGCCTCGCCCGCCTCCCGGCACCGGGGAGGCAGCCGCGCGCCCGCCGCCACGGGCGGGGTCGCCGTGCTGATGGCCGTGGCGACCGGATGCGGGGTGCTGCCCACCGGGACCAATGCCGAGGCCACCGACGACATCACGGTGACCAGCCCGATGATCCGCGAGGGCGAGACGATCCCGGAGCGCTACACCTGCGAGGGCGAGGGGGTGTCCCCGCCGCTGCGCTGGTCCGGTCTGCCCTCCGGCACCGAGTCGCTGGCCGTCCTGGTCGACGACACCGAGGCGTCCGGAGGCGCGCAGGTGTACTGGGTGGTCTACGGTCTGGATCCGGAGAACCCGGAGCTGCCCGAGGGCAGCGTGCCGCAGCCCGGCCACCAGGCGCAGAACAGCGTGGGGGCGGCCGACTACGAGCCCCCGTGCCCGGAGGGGGACGAGGACCACGAGTACCGGTTCACCGTGTACGCGCTCAGCGAGGACGTCCCGCTCTCGGACGGGGCGCCGCTGGACGAGGCGCTCGGCGCGATCGCCGCGCGTACGCTGGCCCGCGGACGTCTCATCGCCACTGGGGGGTGAAATGCACCACGCAACACCGAGCACCATGCCGGTACATATCCGGCACTTCACGACATCCGATCGTGCGCAGAATCAGGAGAGGGCCGTCGTCTCCCCCTGCACGCGGTACGCATCTATGCATAAAGTGGGGCCGTGCCCCCCACTCCTTTCCTGATGTCCGTATTCCCGTACGCGTGCGTCGCCGCGCGTCCGCCGTCGGGTCGCGGCCCCGCGGCGCGCAGGGGCCGGACCCTCGACCACGGGGCCGGCACGCGTCCCGCGGACAGCCGCGGTCGACGGCCGCGCGCCAGTCCCGCCGACCGCACACCGCAGCCGCACATCACGGAAAACCTGGACAACCGCCGTGCCCGACGCGGCTCCGACCGCGCCGCCGCACTCCGCCTCGGCGCCGTCCGCGCGCACGGCTCAACACCGGCCTGCCACATCACCACCGCCGGTGGCACCTCTGTCCTCTACAAGGCCACGGGGCCTAGGGTGGTGCGTTCACCATGATCATTGCGCTTATCGCCGTCATCGTCGTCCTCGTCGTGCTGATGCTCATCATCCTGGGCATGCGCGCGCTGAGCGCGAACAACGCCCGCGACGATGACTACGAGGAATACGACGACGACTACGCCGAGGGCGAGGAGCGGGACGGGGCGGAGGCCCGGCCCCGCAGGTCCCGGCGCTCCGGCCGCGCGGACCGCGACGAACGCGCCGACCTCGACGACGACTACGCCGACGGCGAGGAGCCGGAGGAGGAGGCGGAGAAGCCGGCGCCCCGCGCACGCGGCGGCCGGCGCTCCCGGGCCGAGGACCCGCCGCGCTCCTCGCGCCGCTCGCGCTCCCGGCGCGGCCGCGGTGACGACGACGACTGGGGCGACGACTCCGACGGGCTCTCCGACAACGACTTCTGGTCCAGCCTGTCCGACGACGAACCCGTGGGCGGCGGCAGGACCGCCGGCGCCCGGGACGACCGGGACGACCGGGACGACCACGGCGACGAGGCGGAGGTCCGGTCGGGACGCCGCGACACCCGCAACGAGTCGACCGCCGCCATGGAGGCCGTCCGCGACGAGGACTACGACGACCTCTACGAAGAGGACCCCGTGCCCCGGTCGCGCGGACGTCGGGGCCGCTCCGACGCCGCGTCCGACCCCGGCCCGGCGGCGCCCGCACCGGCCCCCGAGCCTCCCGCGGACTCGGGGCTGGCGGTGCTCGCCAGCCTCGGCCAGACCGGCCCCGACCCCGCCGGGTCGGCTCCGCCGGCGGCCGCGCCGGCCTCGAACGAGCCGCTCGGTGCCGCCGCGGCGCTGGACGACCCCCTGGGCGCCCCGTCCACGCGCGGCGCGACGCCGCCCCGCGGCGGCGCCGACCCGCTGGCGGCCACCCAGGCGTGGAACCCGCCGGCCGCGCCGGCCGCGCCGGCGGGCGACGGCCGGCCGGCCGCGTGGGACTCCGGCTCGTTCTCCCGCGACCCGCTTGGTCCGCCCTCGGAGACCACCGGTTCGGGCTACCGCACCATCACCGACCCCGGGCGTCCGGGGTCGGGCGACACCGGGACGCACTCGCGGTCACCGCTGGACCCGGGCGCACCGCTGCCGCCGTCCTACGAGACCGGCTCACACAGCCGCTCCTCCTACGACACCGG
>NZ_QEIO01000268.1 GCF_003336425.1 Marinitenerispora sediminis
ATCAGGTCGACGCGGTGGCCGTCGTAGAGGTTGGGGCCCCGCTCGTCCTGCGGCCGGAAGGTGTCGCGGGCGGAGCCGGTGCGTACCTCGCGCTGGTCCCGCGGCAGGTCGTCGAACTTGCGGAACTTGCCCATCTCGGCGTGCAGGTCGAGCTTGTACCGCCAGATGTCGGTGTCGCCCTTGTCCTTGAACTGCGAGGCGGTCTTGTCGGCGCCGCCGGTCTCCAGGCCGCGGGTGGACTGGTGCGTGACATGGCCGCGCACGCCGACGCCGCCCTGGGCGCCCGGCATCGCCCGGGCGTCCCCGCCCGGGATGTCGCGGTACACCCCGCGGACCCGGACCCCGCCGGTGTGCGACCGGCTGTGCTCCTCGTGCCGCTTGCGGCCGGAGCTCCCCTCGGTCGAGACCGACGTGTGGTTCTTGGTGACGGTCCCGCCGAACTCCCGGTCGCGCGGCGTCGCCGTCAACCGGATGGTGACCATGTCGGGGAGGAACCAGCCCTCCTTGTCCGGGTTCTGGGGGTTGAAGTTGCTGAGGTCGGGGTTGATCTTGGCGGTCTCGATGAGGTGGACGTCGATGCCCTTGTCGGCGTCCCGGGACAGGTTCTCCTCGGAGATCGCGTTCAGCAGCTTGAGCGTGTTGTACACCGCGATGGGGTGGTTGCGCCGGAAGTGGTTCTCGCGGGAGAAGAACGCGTCGTCGTGCTCGCCCTCCGGCCGGTGCGCGAACTCGCTCCTCGCACGCCCGAGATCGGGGATCACGAGGCCGGGGTACTTGCGGGCGATGCTGTCGAGCACCTGCTGGGCGTAGGCCTCGATCACGGTGCGCGGCGGGTCGGCGTCGTCGTCGGACGCGCTGTCCGTGTCGTCGGCCGCCGGCCGGCTGGCGTACCGGTTCCCGTCCTCCCAGGTGATGCCGCGGACAGTGGTGCCGCCGAGGTGCTCGGGCCTGTCGCGGCGCAGGTGCGGGTAGACGGGGACGTGGTCCGCGCGCTCCCGGGCGTCGGTGTCGTTGCGGTGCGGATCGGCCAGGAGCTGGGCGTCGTCGATCCCCAGGGCCTCGACCGTGCTGCCGGTGAACCGGTGCGGGGTGTCCTCCCCGTCGAACTGCAGGTAGAAGTTCCGGTTCACGTGGTACATGGCCGTGTCGCCGGACTCGGTGGCCATGCTCGTGGTGGCGCCCGACTGGCGCGAGTTGCCCAGGCCCCGCTCGCGGTCGTGCTTGTACTCGAACATCGGCAGTTCGATCCGGAACAGGTTGCCGAAGACCTGCAGCACCGCGCCGAAGCCGATCCCGGGACTGAAGACGTCGCTGCGCATGAACTTGCGGTCGGTCGACTTCGCCGAGCTGGTGCTGTCCTTGACGTCCAGCTTCGCGGGGGCGTCCGGGATCCGGGTCAGGTCGGTGGGGACCGACCACATCTTGGCGATGCGGGGCCGCCCGCGGTTGTCCACGAGGTCCAGGTAGACGGGGCCGTGCGAGGAGTCGCGTACCAGGTCGCGCACCGAGTCGTCGGAGAACTGCTCGCGCACCCGGTCGGCACGGCTCGGATCGTTCGGGTGGCTCCGCACGAAGTCCGGCAGCATCGTGTCCTTGACCCACTGCCAGGGGGACCGGCGCTCCTGGTTGATGTGGTCGGCCACCCAGTCGGCCATGGTCGTCCGGGGGCCGCCCGCGCCCTCCTGGGCGGGGGCGTGGTAGACACCGTTCACCTTGCCGGTGTGGCCCGCCGGCGCGTGCGCGCCGATGTCCTGGGCGCCGTCCGGCCGCGCGCCGGGGGCGAACGGATCGTGGATCCGGATCCGGTCCGGTGCCTCGGAGGTGCGTTCCCCGAGCTCCACGGTCATGTTCAGACCGTTGGGGACGTTGACCTGGTTGATGTCCTGCAGGGGCGCCCCCTGCTGGCCGTCGCCGTCGGCGGGGTTCGGGGGGACGGTGAGCTCGGCGACCAGGTCGGTCGCGTAGTCGGTCCTCGCACCCCCGACGCTCGCCTCGGTCCTGGTCGAGGTGTCCTGTCCGACCGTCTCGCTCGTGGACGGCTGGTTGAACGCGAACGCGACCGAGGGGTTGATCGCCGGCCCCGCCGTGACGCTCGTGCCGGGCATCATGGGGTTGATGTAGAAGCCGCCGCCCACGGTGCGGCGGGCGCCCGCGGACCGGCCGTCGGCGCGGCTGGTCTCCCGGCCGGTGGAGTCGGCGTTGCCGAGGTCGGGCACCGAGTCGTCCGGGCGGGCGCGTACGTCGTCCGACCGCCGCCAGTCGTTGTTGGCCGAGCGCAGCTTCAGGGTGGCCGAGTCGCTCCCGCTGCGCACGGTGTGGCCGCGGTCGCTGAAGAAGGGGTAGGGGTTCTTGGCGTAGTCCGACGCCAGTCGGGCGCGCAGGTCGTCGGTCAGGTGCCCGTCGAACCGCTGCAGGACGGCGTCGATCCCGGTCCGTCCCCCCGGGTCCGGCACGTTCAGTCGGACCCGGTTGCGTTCCAGCAGCTCGTTGCCGAGCAGGTGGTCGAGCTGGCGGGAGTAGGTGCCGAGGTCGTCCTCGCGGCTCTTCCCGGAGTCCCGTTCCGCGGTGTCCACCCGATCCTGGAGGCCGTCGAGCTCCCGGGCGCGGTCGGCGGAGGTCAGCTCGTCGGCGCGCTGCCCGCTCTCGTCGAGGTTCGCGCGCTCCCGCAGCGCCTGCTCCCGAGCCGCCTCGGTCTCCTGGCGGACCCGCTCGGCGTCGTCCCGCGCGTCCCGGAACTCCTGCCTGCGCTGCCGCCACTCGGTCCGGGCGTCGTCGAGCCGCTGCTCCGCCTGCTCGATCTGGTGGCGAAGCTCGCGGGCACGCTCATTGGCCCGGGGGCGCTCGGCCTCGAACCGCTCGGGATCGGTGTCGCGCAGCCGCTCCATGTACGTCTGGAGCCGCTGGCCCTGCTCGTTGAGGTCCTTCAGGTGCCCCGCGGCCGCGCGCCGCTCGCCGGCCGCCTCGTCGCGTGCCTCCTCCGCGGCCCGGGCGGCCTCCGTGAAGTGCGTCATCCGCGCCCGGTGGTACTCCCGGTACGCGTCGAGCCAGCGCCGTGCGGCCTCGGACGAGTCCCGGAGCGCGGTTCCGAGGTCCTGCTGCGCGCGGGCGAGGTCGAGCTGGTCGCGCCACATGTTGCGCTGGTCGCGCTCCATGGTGTCGCGGGCCTGCCGGGCCGCCTCGTCGGCCGCGGTGACGGCG
>NZ_QEIO01000269.1 GCF_003336425.1 Marinitenerispora sediminis
CGGCCGCCGGCCGGCCGGAGGGGACGTCCAGCGGGGCGGTGGCGGGTGCGGTGGTGCCGGTCACTGCTCCACCCCCGCGACCGCGAGCAGCCGCCGCATGCGCGCCGCCGCGAGGTCGGGGTCGGTGAGCACGCCGGCGGCGTCGGCGAGCCGGTAGGCCTCGGCCAGGTGCGGCAGGCTGCGGGCGCTCTGCAGGCCGCCGACCAAGGCGAACGCGCGCTGGTGGCCGTTGAGCCAGGCGAGGAAGGCGATGCCGGTCTTGTAGTAGTAGGTGGGGGCGGCGAAGAGGTGCCGGGCGAGCGGGACGGTGGGGGCGAGCAGCGTGTCGTAGCGCGCGGTGTCGCCGTCGTCCAGGGCGTGCAGGGCCGCGGCGGCGGCCGGGGCGATGGCGGCGAAGACGCCGAGCAGCGCGTCGGAGTGGCCGTCGGCGTCGCCCCTGATGAGCTCGGGGTAGTTGAAGTCGTCGCCGGTGTAGAGCCGGACGCCGGGCGGCAGCAGGTTGCGCAGCCGGACCTCCAGGGCGGCGTCGAGGACGGAGACCTTGATCCCGTCGACGCGGTCGGCGTGCGCCCGGATCAGCTCGGCGACCACCGGGACGGCGTCGGCGGGGTCGTCGTGGCCCCAGTAGCCGGCCAGGGCGGGGTCGAAGGCGGCGCCCAGCCAGTGCAGGATGACGGGGCGGCCGGCCTCGCCGAGCAGCCGCCCGTAGACGGCGGCGTAGTCCTCCGGGCCGCGGGCGAGGGCGGCGAGCTGCCGGCTGGCCATGAGGACGGGGGTGGCGCCGGCGCCCTCCACGACCGCCAGCTGCTCGGCGTAGCCCTTGACAACGCTTTCCAGGTCGGCGCAGCGCGGTTCGAGGTGGTCGGTGCCGGCTCCGCAGGCCACTGCCGCGCCGCGGGTGGCGGCCTCGGCGGCCGATCGGCGGACGAGTTCCGCGGTGGCCGGCCAGTCCAGCCCCATGCCGCGCTGGGCGGTGTCCATGGCGTCGGCGACGCCGAGGCCGAGGTCCCAGAGCCGGTGCCGGAAGGCGAGGGTCTCCTCCCAGTCGATCCGGGCGGGGGCGCCGGGGGTGTTGTCGGCGAACGGGTCGGCCACGACGTGCGCGGCGGCGTAGGCGGTGCGGCTGCGCGGCGCGGCGCCGGGCGGGACGGCGACGGCCGCGCCGCGCGGCGTGTACGGGGCGAGCCGGCCGTCGGCCCGGGGCAGGAGCAGGGGGGCGGTCACGCCAGCGTCACCTCCTCCAGTTCCACCCGGCTGCCGGTGCGGGACGAGCGCAGGCCGGCCTCCGCGAGCTGCAGCCCCCGGGCGCCGGAGAGGAAGTCGTGCGGAAAGGGCGTTCCGCCGCAGACGTGCCGCAGGAAGAGCTCCCACTGCGCGCGGAAGCCGTTGTCGAACTCCTCGTTGTCGGGGACGGGCTCCCACTGGTCGCGGTACGGTTCGGCGCGGCCGGCGTCGGGGTCCCAGACCGCGCGCGGGGTGGTGGAGCGGTGCTGGACGCGGCAGTGGCGCAGGCCGGCGACGGCGCTGCCCTCGGTGCCGTCGACCTGGAACTCCACGAGCTCGCCGCGGTCGACCCGGACGCACCATGAGGAGTTGATCTGGGCGACAATGCCGCCGTCGAGTTCGAAGATGCCGTAGGCGGCGTCGTCGGCCGTGGCGTCGTAGGCGTCGCCGTTCTCGTCCCAGCGGCGGGGGATGTGGGTGACGGCGCGCGCGGTGACGGCGCGGACCGGACCGAAGATGTGCTCCAGGACGTAGTGCCAGTGCGGGAACATGTCGAGGACGATGCCGCCGCCGTCCTCGGCCCGGTAGTTCCAGCTGGGCCGCTGGCCGTCCTGCCAGTCGCCCTCGAACACCCAGTAGCCGAACTCGCCGCGGACGGAGAGCACCCGCCCGAAGTAGCCGCTGCGCACGAGGCGGCGCAGTTTGAGCAGGCCGGGCAGGAAGATCTTGTCCTGGACGACGCCGTTGCGGACGCCGGCGGCGCGGGCGAGCTTGGCGAGTTCGAGGGCGGCGCCGACCGTCGCGGCGATGGGCTTCTCGGCGTACACGTGCTTGCCGGCCGCGATGGCGGCGCGGACGGCGTCCTCGCGGGCGCTGGTGATCTGCGCGTCGAAGTAGACCGACACGGAGTCGTCGGAGAGCACGGAGTCGAGGTCGGTGCTCCAGCGGGGGATGTCGTGGCGCGCCGCGATCGTGCGGAGCTTGTCGGCGGACCGTCCCACGAGGATCGGTTCGGGGACGACGCGTGTCCCGTCGGGCAGCGGCACTCCGCCGGCCTCCCGGATGGCCAGGATCGACCGCGTCAAATGCTGGCGGTAGCCCATCCGGCCGGTGACGCCGTTCATGGCGACGCCCAGCACCTGATCTCCCATTTATCCTACCTTTCGACGAGAAAGCGCTTTCCAAGGTACTTCAAAGCGCCCCATCACGCCACCACCCAGGGACGGAACCGCCCCGGTCGGCGGCCCCGGACGCCCTCTGCCGCAGCAAGATTCCTGTAAGCGCTTACCAAAGCTGCGGATCATCATGGCTGCCGCTTGCGTCCGCCCCGGCACGGCGAGCCCGCGCCGCACCGGCCGCACCCGCGCCGAGCGCGACCACAGGGCCGACGCGTCCCCGGCGCGCCGCCTCTCCGCCAACGGAATGGTCGGGGCACGCACCGGCGGGCCGGAGGGAAGGCGGACCGCCACGGCGCGAAGCCTCGGCGGCCCGCTCCGGCCAGCGCGGATCGCGGGACCGGGATCCCCGCCCCTCCCCGGAGGAGGCGGGCGCCCCGGTGCGGTGCCCGCCTCGCGCAGGACACCGTTCCCGAGACCCCCGCCTGGCACCGTCTGCCGCCGTCCCCGGGGCTGGCTGGCCCCGCCGCCGGGTCCGGCGCCGGCCACCGGGCCGGGGCCCGCCGTCGTCACCGACCCGGGCCGGCTCACCCCGCGCTCCCCGACCGCCCACCTGGCCCGGCACGCCGACACCGCGCTCCTGCTCACCCGGGACGACACCGCCCAGCTGCGCCGGGTGAAGGAGTCCGTCCCGGCCTTC
>NZ_QEIO01000270.1 GCF_003336425.1 Marinitenerispora sediminis
GGTGACCGGGGTGCGCCTGGAGACCGGCGAGGTGCTGCCCGCCGACGTGGTCGTGGTGGCGCTCGGAGCGGCCCCCGCGACCGACTGGCTCGCGGGCAGCGGCCTGCGGATCGACAACGGGCTGGTGTGCGACTCCCGCTGCCGAGCGGCGGACGGCGTCTACGCGGTCGGCGACGTGGCACGCTGGCGGCACGACGGGCTCGGCGCTCTGCTGCGGCTGGAGAACCGCACCAACGCCACCGAGCAGGCCGCCGCGGTCGCGGCGGCCATCCTCGGCGCGGACCGGCCCTACACCCCCGTTCCGTACTTCTGGACCGACCAGTTCGACGCCCGCATCCACGTCCACGGCGTGCTGCCTCCCGACGCCGAGGTGAGCGTCGTGGAGGGCGACACGGTGCAGCGCCGGTTCGTCGCGCTCTACCGGCGCGACGGCGTGGCCACCGGCGTGCTCGGCTGGAACATGCCCAAGCAGGCCCGCCTGCGCCGCGGGGAACTCGCGCTCGCGTCCCCGGAGCCGGAGCGGCCGCGCCGAGCGGCGGCATCCCTGTCCGGCTCCGTCACGGGGCAGTGACCCCGGCACCCTCCCGCACGAGTCCCCACCGGCAGGAAACCGCGCGCGGCCGACGACGCGCCACGGAGGCCTCCACCGCCGCCACCGGCGGGGGAGCACCGGTTCGATGGAGAGGAACACCATGACGAGCACGTTGGACTCGGCGGGCGCGGACCCGGCCGGGCTTCCGGAGTTCCCGATGCCCCGGGCGGCCGGCTGCCCCTTCGACCCGCCGCCGGCGCTGCGGGCCCTCCAGGAGGAGGGACCGCTGGCGAGGGTCCGGCTGTGGGACGGCAGTACGCCGTGGGTCGTGACGCGCCACGCCGAGCAGCGCGCGCTGCTGGCCGATCCGCGGGTCAGCGCCGACATCACCCGGCCCGGGTATCCCGCCTCGGCTCCCAGCAACGGGACCAAGATCGGCTTCATCCTGATGGACGACCCGGAGCACGCCCGGCTGCGCCGCATGGTGACGGCGCCGTTCACCGTCAAGCGGGTGGAGGCGATGCGGCCGGCCGTGCAGAAGATCGTGGACGACCTGATCGACGGCATGCTCGCCGGCCCGAAGCCGGTGGACCTGGTGGAGGCGTTCGCCCTGCCGGTGCCGTCCCTGGTGATCTGCGAGCTGCTCGGCGTGCCCTACGCCGACCACGACTTCTTCCAGGAGAACAGCAGGACCCTCATCCGGCGCGATGTCCAGCCGGAGGAGCGCTACGCCGCGCACGGCCGGCTCGTGGAGTACCTGGACCGGCTGCTCGACGAGAAGCTCGCCGCGCCCGCCGACGACCTGCTCTCCCAGCTGACCGGCCGGATCCGGGCGGGGGAGCTGGCCCGCGAGGACGCGGCGCAGATGGGCGTGCTGCTGCTGATCGCCGGGCACGAGACCACCGCCAACATGATCGCGCTCGGCACCCTCGCGCTGCTCCAGCACCCTGACCAGTTGGCCGCGCTGCGCGAGGCCGACGACCCCAAGGTGGTCGCCGGCGCCGTCGAGGAGCTGCTGCGCTACCTGAACATCACGCACAGCGGGCGGCGCCGGGTGGCGCTGGAGGACATCGAGATCGCCGGCCAGGTGATCCGCGCCGGTGAGGGGCTGATCATGGCCAACGACGTCGGCAACCGCGACGCCGGCGTCTTCCCCGAGCCCGACCGCCTGGACGTCCACCGCGACGCCCGCCGCCACGTGGCCTTCGGGTTCGGGGTGCACCAGTGCCTGGGCCAGCCGCTGGCCCGGATGGAGCTGCAGGTCGTCTACAGCACGCTCTACCGGCGCATTCCCACGCTGCGCGCGGCCGTGGACGTGGACCGGATCCGGTTCAAGCACGACGGGTCCGTGTACGGGGTGTACGAATTGCCGGTGACCTGGTGACGCCACGCCCGCGGAGCGGGCGGACCACCAGCACACCGACCAGAAGGCGATCAGGGGAGAACCCATGAAGGTGACCATCGACCAGGACCGGTGCGTCGCGTCCGGACAGTGCGTGACGGCCGCGGCGGAGGTGTTCGACCAGCGCGACGAGGACGGCATCGTGGTGCTGCTCGCCGCGGAGCCGCCCGCGGAGCTGGCCGAGGACGTCCGCGAGGCCGCGGCCGTGTGCCCCGTGCTGGCCATCGCTGTGGAGGAGTGATCCGGAGCGGTACTCGAAGCGCCGTCCCCGCCGGGCCTCCGGCGGGGACGGCGCTGCCGCCGGGGCTCGCCCGGCCGCAGAAGCGCTTCGCGAACGCCTCCCGTCGGCGTGGCATCCCGCGTCGGGAGGTCCGGCGGACCATGGCGGGCCTTCGCCGGAGCGCTGCGGTGACAGCGTTCGCCCGGCGGCGCCGCGGGGCGGTGCGCCCGGCGCCGGTATCCGGGCCGCTCGCGGACACCACCCGATGCCGCTGAGGCGCGGGAGGCGAGCGCCCCCGGCCGCCGTCGCCGCGCGGCCGTGCCCCGGGGGACCCGACGCGCCGGGTGGTCCGCCGGCGGCGGGGACTCCGCGCCGGGGCGCTTCCCGGATCCCCCGCGCGCCGCCAGCGGCGGCCGCGCCGGCGCTCACCGCACCGCGGCGAGGAGCAGGGAGGCGGCGGCCAGGGCCAGGAAGGCCGCGGGCACGGCGATGTTGCGGAGCACGCGGGCCCGGAGGTGCGCCGCGACGGCGCCCGCGAAGAACAGCACGAGGCCGGCCGCGGCGGCGGGGCCGACGAAGGGGACGCCCAGGAGTCCGAGCGCGAGCCCGGCGGCGCCGGCCGCCTTGAGCGCGCCGAGCACGGGGAGCCAGGACCGCGGGACGCCCACCTCCGCCGAGTTCGCGAGGACGAACCCGGCCCGCGCGAAGTCCGCGACCGCGACCGCGGTGTTGGCCGCGATCGTGACGACGGTGACCACCACGTAGGCGATGAGCATCCGCTGCCCCTCCCGTGTCCGCGCGTCCGCCACCCAGCCAGCGCTCCGGTGCCGGTGCGGCCCCACCGCACCCCCCGCCTCCCATCATGCGGTTCCCATCCGCGGC
>NZ_QEIO01000028.1 GCF_003336425.1 Marinitenerispora sediminis
TCCCCTTCCCCCGAGACTCCCCGACCGGCGCCCCCGGTGTCGCGAAAGGCACAGGCGGCCCGCATCCCCCGCGATCGCGGAGCCCCGCGCACCGTGTCGGATCCGCATGATTGGTAACCGTGACTGACCTGGACACACATCCCCCTGGAATCGCTCAGGCGGACGCCCCGGCGGTCATACGCTCCTACGTCGCCATCGGCGACAGCATCACCGAGGGCCTGGACGACCCGCGCGCGGACGGCAGCTACCGCGGCTTCGCCGACCGCCTCGCCGAGCACCTGGGCGCCGACCTCCCGGACTTCCGCTACGCCAACCTGGCCGTCCGCGGCCGGCGGATGCGGCACATCTTCGGCGAGCAGCTCGAACGCACGCTCCGCTACCGGCCGGACCTCGTCACGGTGCACGCCGGCGGCAACGACGTGCTGCGTCCCAGCACCGACCTCGACGTGCTCGCCGCGGAGTACGAACGCGGCGTCCGCCGGCTGCGCGCGGCCGGAATCCGGGTGGTCATCCTCTCCGGGCACGACACCGGGTGGATTCCGGTGCTGCGGGTGTACCGCGGCCGGATCGCGGTGTTCAGCATGCACCTGCGCGCCATCGCCGAGCGCAACGGCTGCGACATCGTCGACCTGTGGTCCATGTCGGCGCTGAACGACCCGCGGGCGTGGAGCGAGGACCGGCTGCACTTCAACGGCACCGGGCACCGCATCGTGGCGGCCCGCATCGCCGAACTGCTCGGCCACCCGCTCGGCGGACCGGAGGAGTGGCGGTGCCCCTGGACGGCTCCGGCGGTCCCGCTGCCCCGGATCCTGCGCCGCCGGGAGAACGCCCGCTGGGCCCGCGAGTACCTGGTGCCGTGGCTGAGCCGGCGGGCGCTGGGAAGGTCCTCCGGCGACGGCCGGCACCCCAAGCGCCCCTTCCTGGCCGCCCTGCGCGACGCGCCGGGCGGCGAGGGCGCCGCCGCCGACTGACCGCGGGTCACTCGCGCGCCAGGCTGCGGATCAGGTCACCGACCCGCACCACGCCGGCGCACTGGCCGAACTCGTTCACCGCGATGAGGTCGTCGTACACCCGCTCCTGGCCGGCGCCGGCCGCCCGCAGCGCGGCCATCGCCGGAACGTCGCGCGCCACCGTGCGCGGCGGGTCGGCGAGCCGCGCGGCCGGCCGCTTGGCGTGCAGCGCGTGCCCGTAGGGGCCCGTCACGGCGAGCAGGAACCGGGCGCGGTCCAGCGACGCCACGGGCCGCTCCCGGCCGTCGACCAGGATGACGCTGGTGAGCGCCTCGTCGGCGCCGAACGCCTCCAGGACCTCCTCGGCCGTGGTCGCCTCGCCCATGGTGACGGCGGGGACCACGAACTCCGACACCCGCGGGCCGACGTCCAGCCCGGGAGCGGTCGACACCAGCGCGGCGTCGGGGAGCGGGGCCACCCGCTCGCCCGGCGTCCAGGCGTCGTCGGCGAAGAACGGGCCCTCGGCGAGCCGGACACCCGCCCGCCGCAGCGCCATGAGCTGCGTCACCGTGGCGACGCCCGCCGCGAGCGGGAAGATCCCGGACCCCCGCCCGATGCGGGCCAGCCCCTCGACCACGGCGGTCAGCCGCTCGTCCCCGGGGATTCCGGCCACGTAGGCCGGGTCCACCCGGAACACGAACGGGGCGATCCGCAGCAGCACGTCCGGCGCCACCGACGCCGTGCCCAGCGCGCACCGGAAGCCGGCCTCGCGCAGGTGCGCGATCCCCCGCAGCAGCGGTTCGGGCGGCAGGTCGCGCAACTCCGGGCCGACCATGAGCGTGACGTCGCGCGGCCGCCGCCCGGCGCGGCGCAGCCCGTGCTCGACCAGCGTGAACGGCTCGGGCCCGACCGTGAGGAGCGGGGCGGGGACCGGCAGCACCAGCGGCAGCAGGGTCTCCCGGACAGCCGCCCGCCGGGCCAGCCGGGCCAGCCGCTCGGCCTGCGCCGCCGCGTCGCCGGCCGGGGGAGCGGCCGCCGCGGGTTCGGCCGCGACCGCGAGGACGGCTCCGGAGTCGAGATCGACGATGGGACGGAACAGGAGGGCGTCCTCCGGCTGGTCGCCGTGGACACCCCCGCCGCCGACCGACGCGGCCGGGCGCGGATCGGAGGCTGGGAGGGGTTCTCGGCTGGAGGG
This sequence comes from Marinitenerispora sediminis, assembly GCF_003336425.1. Classification (GTDB taxonomy): domain Bacteria; phylum Actinomycetota; class Actinomycetes; order Streptosporangiales; family Streptosporangiaceae; genus Marinitenerispora; species Marinitenerispora sediminis. The sequence goes on from NZ_QEIO01000028.1 coordinate 2,146, forward strand.
CACCCGCCCATCATGACCGCGGACAAGATCACTGACCAGGGGAGACGGACGTGACGTCCGTCCAGTTCACCCATTGTTCGCCGCCGTGCGCCGCCGCATTCACCCGTCCCGGCGGCCCCGCGCGGCGCGTCACCGGACCCGCGCCGACCGTGACCCCGCGGCCCGTCGCGGCCCGGCGTCGGGCCACTCGGAGGGGGCCGGCGCCGTCCACCGGAACCGGAGCACACGGGGCCGCGCCGGGCGGCAGCGCCGCGCGCCAGCGGCCTGTCACCGGGTCGGACCCCGGTCCGCGCCCCGCCACCGGAGCTGTCCCGCGCCGGGACGCCGCGCACGCCGGCGCTGTCCTGCCCCACCCCCGTCCGTGCGGCCGGACCGCGGAAATACCGGGTGGGGCGAGGCCGTCCCCTCCCCGGTCCCGCCCGATCCGTGCGGCATTCCCGCCCTTCCGCCTCGCACCCTGACCAGGGGCCTGTCCGGCGGATCACGCGAACGCTAGGCTCCGGCGATGGACCGAGTACCCGACTGGCCCGAGAATCCCGCCCAGCCCGCGGATCCGGCCCAGGCGAACGACTACGACGGCTTCGCCGAGGCCTACGCGGCGGAGACCGAGGCCAACCTGATGAACGCCTACTACGAACGGCCCGCGATGCTGGCCCTCGCCGGAGACGTGACCGGCCGCCGGATCCTGGACGCCGGGTGCGGCGCGGGCCCCCTGTCCGCCGCTCTGCGCGACCGCGGTGCCGACGTCACCGGCATCGACGCCAGCCCCGGGATGCTGGCGTTGGCCAGGCGGCGGCTCGGGGACGACGCGCAGCTGCACGTGGCCGACCTGAGCGACCCCCTCCCGTTCCCCGACGGCGCGTTCGACGACGTGGTCGCGTCGCTGGTGCTGCACTACCTGGAGGACTGGGGGCCGACGCTGGCCGAGATACGGCGCGTGCTTGGGCCCGGCGGCCGGCTGATCGCGTCGGTGCAGCACCCGTTCGCGGACTACGTGATCCAGACTCCCCGGCCGGACTACTCCGCGACCACCAGCTATACCTCCGATTTCTCGTTCGGCGGGCAGTCCGTCCGGCTGAGGTTCTGGCGCCGGCCGCTGCACGCGATGACCGATGCCTTCACCGCCGCCGGCTTCCGCCTCCGCGTCATCAGCGAGCCGCAGCCCGACCCGGCCGCCCGCGCGCTGTTCCCCGACGACTTCCAGAGCCTGTCGACCCGGATCGGCTTCCTCTTCTTCGCCGTCGAGGCACCGCCCTCGCCCGCCGACTCCGGCGACTAGCCCGACGCGGACCACGTGCCTGGTCCCCCTCACGCCGGCCCGCACCGCCCGCTGGCGGCCCGGCGGCCGCCAGACCGTGCGGCGCAACGCGGACGGGCGCCCGACCGGTGGTTCCGGTCGGGCGCCCGATCAGTGCGTCCGTCTCCGCCGCCCGGGGCCAAGCCCCTAGAGCGGGATGTTGCCGTGCGCGCCGCGTGCGGACGGCGCGGTGGCGATGGCCTCGGCCAGGGCGCTCCGGGTGCGCTCGGGGAGGACGACCTCGTCGACCACACCGAGTTCGCGGGCCCGCTCCAGGCCGCCGGCCTTCTTCTCCTGCTCGGCGGCCAGCTCCGCCTCCAGCGCCGGGCGCTCTTCGGCGGGGACCGCCGCCAGCTTCTTGCGGTGCAGGATGCGCACCGCCGCGACCGGGCCCATCACCGCGACCTCGGCGGTCGGCCAGGCGAACACCCGGGTGGCGCCGAGCGAGCGGGAGTTCATCGCGATGTAGGCGCCGCCGTAGGACTTGCGGGTCACCAGGGTCACCCGGGGAACAGTCGCCTCGGCGAAGGCGTGCAGCAGCTTCGCACCGCGCCGCACCACGCCGTCCCACTCCTGGCCGACGCCGGGCAGGTACCCCGGCGTGTCCACCATGACGATCAGCGGGACGCCGAAGGAGTCGCACATCCGGACGAAGCGGGCGGCCTTCTCCGCCGACTTCGAGTCCAGGCAGCCGCCCAGCCGCAGCGGGTTGTTGGCGACGATGCCGACCGTGCGCCCGCCGAGCCGGCCGAGCGCGGTGACCATGTTCGGCGCGTACTTCGCCTGCAGTTCGACCGACTCCTCGCCCAGCGGGGAGTCCAGCACGCCGTTCACCAGCGGCTTGACGTCGTAGGCGCGGCGCGCCGACTCCGGCAGCACCCCGCCCAGGTCGAGGTCGAGCACGTCCGCCGTCCGCAGCTGGCCCTGGTGTCCCAGCAGCAGCGCCAGCCGGCGGCCCTGCACCATGGCGGCGGTGTCGTCCGGGGCCGTCACGTGCACGACCCCGCTGCGCCGCCCGTGCGCGTCCACACCGCCGAGCTCGTCGGCGGTGATCTGCTCGCCGGTCACGCTGCGCACCACGTCCGGGCCGGTGACGAACACCTTGCCGCCCTGCGACATGACCACGACGTCGGTGAGCGCCGGACCGTAGGCGGCCCCGCCCGCGGCCGGGCCCAGCACCACCGAGATCTGCGGGACGATGCCCGAGGCCCGCGTCATGGCGGCGAACACCCGGCCCACCGCGTGCAGGCTCTCGACCCCCTCGGCGAGCCGCGCGCCGCCCGAGTGCCACAGCCCGACCACCGGGATCCGCTCCCGCACCGCGTGCTCGTAGGCGACCTCGATGGCCGCGCACCCCGCGGTGCCCATGGCGCCGCCCTGGATCCGCGCGTCGTTGGCGAACGCGACGGCGGGCATACCGCTGATCCGGCCGACCGCGGACAGCGCGGCGCTGTCGTCCTCGGCGGTGATGAGCCGCAGCGAGCCCTCGTCGAAGAACGCGGCGAGCCGGACGCGCGGGTCGCGGGGATCCTCCGGTACGGCGGTCGCCGCGGGCGGGTCGACCACTCGGTTGTCGGTGACAGTCACGTGGGCCAGCTCCTTCGAGGAAGCGGTCGGTGTGCGAGCGGAACGGTGGCCGCCGACGGGTCGCTGAGCGGCGGTGCCGGCCGACCGGACGCGCCCGTGGCGGGCGCGCGGAGGTCGGCCGCGATGGGGCGGACGGGCACCGGACCGGGCCGGGCTGCGAGGTCGCGCCCCGCGTGGGACGGCGGGCGCCGCGCGGCGGCGGCGCCCGGCGGACGGGTGGTCCGCGCCCTGCTACGGGCGGCGGAAGGCGACGGCGATGTTGTGCCCGCCGAAGCCGAACGACTGGTTGAGGGCCGCGACCGCGCCGGCCGACAGCTCGCGCGGCTTCTCGCGCACGACGTCGACCACAACGCCTGGGTCGAGCTCCTCGATGTTGATGGTGGCCGGGATCTGGCCGTGGTGCAGCGCCAGGATCGTGGCGATGGACTCCACCGCCCCCGCACCGCCCAGCAGGTGGCCGGTCATGGACTTGGTCGAGGTGACCGCCACGCTGTCGGCGGCGGCGTCACCGAGCGCCTTGCGGATGGCCACCGTCTCGCCGACGTCGCCCATCGGCGTGGAGGTGGCGTGCGCGTTCACGTGCGCGATGTCGCCCGGCTTGAGGTCGGCGTCGGCCAGCGCGTCGAGGATGGCGCGCGCCTGGCCGGTGCCCTCGGGGTCGGGCTGCACGATGTCGTGGGCGTCGCAGCTGTACCCGGCGCCGGCCGCGACCGCGTAGACGCGGGCGCCGCGCGCGGCGGCGTGCTCGGCCGACTCCAGCACCAGCATCCCGGCGCCCTCGCTCATCACGAAGCCGTCGCGGTTGGCGTCGAACGGCCGGGACGCGCCCTGCGGGTCGTCGTTGCGGGTGGACAGCGCCCGCATCGCCGCGAAGGAGGCCAGGTTCAGCGGGTGGATCGCGGCCTCGGTGCCCCCGGCGATGACGACGTCGGCGCGGCCGGAGCGGATCAGCTTGATGCCGTCGGCGATCGCCTCGGCGCTGGACGCGCACGCGCTCACCGCGGCGTGCGCACCGGCCTGGGCACCGAACTCCAGCGCCACGGCGGCCACCGGGCCGTTGGGCATCAGCATCGGCACGGTGAACGGGGAGACCCGCCGCCAGCCCTTCTCACGGAAGGTGTCGTACTGGTTCAGGATCGTCAGGATGCCGCCGATGCCGCTGGAGACCGCGGCGCCCAGCCGCACCGGGTCCACGTCCGGCTCGCCGGCGTCCCGCCACGCCTCGTGCGCGGCGATCAGCGAGAACTGCTGGGTGCGGTCCAGCCGGCGCAGCCGGTGGCGCTCCAGCTTCGTGGAGGGGTCCTCGGCGGCGACGCCGGCGAAGCGCACCGGCAGTTCGGCCGTCCAGTCCTCCTCGATCGTCGAGATACCGGACCGACCTTCGAGGAGCGCGGACCAGGTAGTGGCGACGTCACCCCCCAGCGGGGTGGTGGCTCCGAGGCCAGTGACGACGACTTCGGTAGTACTCATTGGTCGCTCGCCCTTCTCGTTGGTCGATCACCGACCGCGGGAGCCGGTGGAGTGCGGTGATGGTGGATGCGTTGTCGCGGCGGCGGGGCCGCGGTGCCCGCCGCCGCCGAGGCGGCCGGCGGGCACCCGGGCGGCGTCCTACTTCTGGATGAAGGTGATGACGTCCTGGACCGTCTTGAGGTCCTTGAGCTGGTCGTCGGGGATCTCCACGCCGAACTTGTCCTGCGCGGCGACCGCGATCTCCACCATCGACAGGGAGTCGATGTCGAGGTCGTCGACGAAGCTCTTGTCGGCGGTGACCTGGTCGGCCGGGACGCCGGCGACCTCGTCGATGATCTCCCCGAGGCCGGCCAGGATCTCCTGCTCAGTGTGCGTCGCCATGTGGGGTCTGCTCCTTCGTGTTTGGTCGTTCGTTCACCGCGACGGGCCGGCGCGTGCCGAAGCACCGCCTGCGCGGGGGTCAGGGAATCCGCAGCACCTGGGCCGCGTAGGTAAGACCGGCACCGAACCCCAGAGTGAGCACGGTGCTTCCCGAGGGCAGCTCGCCGCGCCCGACCATGCGCGAGAGCGCCAGCGGGATCGATGCGGACGAGGTGTTGCCCGCCGTGACAATATCGCGCGCGATGATCGCCTGCGGAGCGCCCAGCTTGCGGGCGATCGCCTCGACGATGCGCAGGTTGGCCTGGTGGGGCACGAAGGCGGTCAGCTCCTCGGGCCGCACCCCGGCGCGCTCCAGGGCCTTGAGGGCCACCGGGTACAGCTCGGTGGTGGTCCAGCGGAAGACCGACTGGCCCTCCTGGTACAGGTAGCGGTGGTCGCGCAGGTAGATCTTGTCCGCGCGGTCGCCCGAGCTGCCCCACACCACCGGGCCGATGTCCGGGGTCGCGCTGGCGGACACCACCGCCGCGCCGGCGCCGTCGGCGAAGATCACGCAGGTCGTGCGGTCGTTCCAGTCGAGCCAGTCGGAGAGCTTCTCCGCGCCGATCACCAGGACGTTGCGGGCCGAGCCGCCGCGGACGGCGTCGTTGGCGAGCGAGAGGGCGTAGCAGAAGCCGGCGCACGCGGCGTTGACGTCGAACGCACCGGGGGCCGTGATGCCGAGCCGCGCGGCGACCGTGGCGGCCGCGTTGGGGACCTGGTCGCGCTGCGTGCACGTGGCGACGATCACGAGGTCGATGTCGTTGGCCGCGAGCCCGCTGGCGGCCAGCGCCTTGCCGGCGGCGGCCACCGCCATGTCGGCGACCGACTCGTCCTCGGCGGCGATCCGGCGCTCCCTGATGCCGACCCTGCTCTGGATCCACTCGTCGGAGGTGTCGACCGTCCGGGCGAGTTCCTCGTTGGTGACCACCCGGCCGGGCTGGTACTCGCCGAAGGCGAGGACACGTGCGCCAGGGGCCGTGGGAGCGAGGTTCATGAGGCGGCACCTTCCGGTTCGACAGGGGGCAGTCCGGCGTGTTCCTTGACCAGGTCACGGGCGCGGTCGAGGTCGTCGGGGGTCTTCACCGCGAGGAGTTCGACGCCGCGCAGCGCGCGCTTGGCCAGGCCCACGAGGGTGCCGGCCGGCGGAAGCTCGATGACAGCGGTCACCCCGAGGTCGGCCAGCGTCCGCGTGCACGCGTCCCAGCGCACGGGCGAGCTGATCTGCGACACGAGGCGGTCGAGGTACTCGCGCCCGCTCGCGACGACCGCGCCATCGCGGTTGGACAGCAGCCGGGTCCGGGGGTCGGCCGCGGCGGTCCGCTCCGCGACCGCGCGCACCCGCTCGACGGCCGGAGCCATGTGGTGCGTGTGGAAGGCGCCCGCCACGGAGAGCGAGCGCAGCCGCGCGCGGGCCGGCGGGGCCTCGGCGAACGCGGCCAGCTGCTCGGTGGTCCCGGCGGCGACGATCTGCCCGGAGCCGTTGTCGTTGGCGGCCGTGAGCCCGGCGGCCTCGATGGCGGCGAGCACCTCGTCGCGGTCGCCGCCGAGCACGGCGGTCATCCCGGTGGCGGTCGCGGCGGCGGCCTCCGCCATGCCGCGCCCGCGCTCGCGGACCAGGGTGAGCGCGTCCTCCGGGGAGAGGACCCCGGCCACACCCGCCGCCGTGAACTCGCCGACGCTGTGCCCGGCCACCGCGTCCACGGCGGCGGGCGCGGCGTCGAGCCCGCCGAACAGTGCCGTGGCGGCGGCCAGCCCGGCGCTCACGAGGAGCGGCTGCGCGATCGCGGTGTCGCGGATCTCCTCGGCGTCGGCGGTGGTCCCGCACCGCGCGAGGTCGAGTTCGGCGACGGTCGACCAGCGCTCGAACCGCTCGGCCATGCCGGGCAGTTCGAGCCATGGGGACAGGAATCCGGGAACCTGGGCGCCTTGGCCGGGAGCGACGATTACAAGCACGACATCCACCTTGCCCTGTAGAACATCACCAGCTTGATGAGGACTGGCACGAAGTTTAGGACGTACGATTTGTAAGACCCCTACAAAACGGTCCATTCGAGTGGTCGATTCGCGTGTCGCGCGTCACGTTCTGACCGGCCGGTAGCCGGATCCCGGCCGGGCGGTGACGCCGCCGCGCCGGCCGCGGTGCCACCCTGGAGACGTGATCATCGACCCCGCTGAGCTGACACCACCGCCCACCGGTGCCGACGGCGCCGCCGACCGCCGTCCCCGGGACCGCGGGCCCGCGGACGGGTGCGCGGCGGAGTCCGGCGACTCCGCCGCGGACGCCGTGCGGGCCGAGACGGTGCGCCGGCTGGAGCGCTCCATGGGAGCGCTCGGCACCGCGGCGGTGGCGCGCATGGAGCGGAGGCTCTCGTGGTTCCGCACCATGTCCGCCGAGGACCGCTCGTGGGTCGGCCTGGTGGCGCAGTCCGGCGTGGCGGCCTTCGTGGACTGGTTCAAGAACGCCAACCGCGGCCGCCCGGCGATCACCGTCGAGGTCTTCGGGACCGCGCCGCGCGAGCTCACCCGGTCGGTGTCGCTGCAGCAGACCGTCGAGATGATCCGCATCATGATCGAGGTGGTGGAGAACCAGGTCGACGGTCTCGCCGCGCCCGGTGGCGAGCAGCAGCTGCGCGAGGCCGTGCTCCGCTACACCCGCGAGGTGGCGTTCAGCTCCGCCCGGGTCTACGCGCGGGCCGCTGAGGCCCGCGGCGCCTGGGACGCCAGGCTGGAGGCGCTGATCGTCGACGCGCTGCTGCACGGCGACCGCGAGGAGGGGCTGCACACCTGGGGGTCCGCGCTGGGCTGGTCGCGCACCCCGGTGCTCGCCATCGCCGGGCAGGTGGCCGAAGGCGAGGGCGACGCGATGCTCGACGAGGTCCGCGCGCTGGCCCGGCGCGCCGGCCACGACGTGCTGGCCGGGACGCAGGGCGAGCGCGTGGTCGTGGTCATCGGGCTCGGCGAGCAGCACGGCTCCGATCCGATGGCGGCCGCGGCCCCGCTGGCCGGGCTGTTCGGCGCCGGGCCGGTCGTGGTGGGGCCGCCCGTCCCCGACCTCCCCTCGGCCGGGCGCTCGGCGGGCGCCGCGATCAGCGGCCTGCGGGCCGCGCCGGCCTGGCCGGACGCCCCCCGGCCGGTGTCGGCGGAGGACCTGCTGCCCGAGCGCGCCCTCGACGGCGACCCCGCCGCCCGCAGACGGCTGGTCGAGGATGTCTACCGGCCGCTGCGGCGGGCCGGTTCGCCGCTGCTGGACACCCTCGCGGTGTACCTGGAGCACGCCGCGTCGCTGGAGGCGACCGCGCGCATGCTCTTCGTGCATCCGAACACGGTGCGTTACCGCCTCGGGCGCATCGCCGACCTCACGGGGTTCGCGCCGGCGGACGGCCGCGGCTCCTTCGTGCTGCGGGTCGCGATGGCGCTGGGCCGCCTGGCCGAGCGCGACGGACCCGCGCCGGGCTAGTCGTCCGCCGCCCCCGGAACCCGGTGGCGGCGCGGTCCGTTGTCCCGGGCGGGAAGCGGCGGCGACGTGCGCCGTCGCCGCTCGGGCCCGGTGCGGGTGCGGGGCCGCGAAACGCCGGTCACCGGCGGTGAACTTCCGGGGCGCGATGCGCGTCCAGTGGAGGGAGCGGGCCGCGCGCCGCACGGTGGAAACGGGATAACGTGGACCGTGACCGGTTCATCACGAAGCGTTGCCGAATGGGGTTGTTCGGTGACATTGGGTCGCGAGTGTCAACAGGTCGAATCGGGGGAGGTCCCCCGGTGCAACTGCACATCGCTCGGGGTTGGGGGTGCCATGGCTGTGACCGGCGTAAGGAAGCTGTACACGACATTGGTGGAGGCCGTGCGCCGACCCACCATGCTCGGTCAGCTCAGACGCCAGGTCCTCTTCTTCGTTCCGCTACCGATTCCGCTGTTCGCCGTCCTCGTGCTGGCGCACGGGGGACTGCGCTGGTCCGCCCCCGGCTGGACCATCCTCGTCGCCTTCTCGGTGGCCGTGGCGGCGCTGCTGCTCGCCTTCGTGGTCCAGCCCACCCCCCTTCCGGAGGGCCTGTCCGCGGAGGCGTCGGTGCGCCGGTCGCTGCACCGGTTCCGGCAGATCACCGCGCTGCGCATCGGTCTGGCGCTCACCCCGATCGCGGTCGGCGCGGGCGCCTCCCTGGCCGGCGGGGGGCTGTTCCCCTTCCTCGCCGCGCTGCTGCTCGCCTGGCCGCAGCTGCTCCTCGCGCTGCCCGGCTACTTCACGGTCTCCCGGGCCCGCAAGGCCATGGAGGCGTGGGGCACCAAGGCCTACCTGTGGGCCGCGCTCGCCCAGCCCTCCCCGGTGGAGTGGCCGGTGGTGACCCAGCTCGCGCGCCGGATCCGCGCGGCCCGGGCGGCCCGCTCGGCCGGCGGCACCGCCGGGGCCGGCGCCAGCAGCACGGAGGCCGCCGCCGACTCCGACCGGGAGCCGGAGGGCGTCCTGGGCGACCACGCCGATCTCCCCGAGCGCTGGGCGGTGCCGGCCAGCGAGCCCCCGCAGCGTCCCGAGATCCTCATCCCGGGGATGTCGGCCACCCCCTCCGCCCGCGCGGTCCAGCGCGGCCGGAATGCCGCCCGCCGCCGCTCCCGCCGCGACGCGGCGCGGTCGCGGCCGAAGGCGAAGAACTGAGCGGAGGGCGGCACGCTCTTCGCGGGCGGGCTCCCACCGGCGCGGCCGGTGGGAGCCCGCCCGCGTGCGGGGCCGGCGGCCGCGCTCATCGGGTGTCCGCCTCCCGCGCGGCGAAGGCGTCCACCAGCTGGCGCTCGGCGACGTCGAGGTAGTCGGCCAGCCGCTCGGCGGCGCGCTCGGCGGCGCCGTCGCGCAGCAGCAGGTGGATCTCGCGGTTCATGGCCAGGTACGGCTCATGGAACTCGCGCGGCGCCGCCATGACGTGGAACACCAGCCGCATCTCCGCCAGCAGCTGGCGCATGACCTCGGCCACCCGCTGGCTCCCGGTGAGCCCGGCGATCGCCGCGTGGAAGCGCATGTTCGCGGTGCCCAGGGCCTTCCAGTCGGCCGCCGCGGCGGCCCTCTCGCCCTCGCGCACCGCCGCGCCCACCGCGTCGAGCGCCCCGGGCGGCGCCTGCGCCGCCGCGCGCACCGCCGACAGCTCCAGGGCCCGGCGCACCCGGTACAGGTCGATCACGTCGGCCACGGTCGGCTTCGCCACCGAGACGCCGTGGTGCGGCCTGCGCACGAGCAGCCGCTCGTGGACGAGCAGCAGGAACGCCTCGCGCAGCGTGTTGCGTGAGACCCCGAGGCGGGTGAAGAGCTCCTTCTCCGAGAGGCGGGTGCCCGGGGCGAGCGCCCCGTCGATGATCTGGCCGCGCAGCGCCTCGGCGACCAGCTCCGCGGTGCTCGGCGGCCGCTCCAGCTCCGCCCGGTCACCGGCCAGCCGCTCGACCCCGTCCTGCGCCACGGTCACGTCCACTCCATCCGCCGATCCGCTTCGCCCACCATTCTGGGGGATCCCCCGCGCAGTGCGACGGTGCGGTCGCTGTCGGCGGCCCGCCGCGGCGAACACCGAGGTGGAGCCGGTAGCGGAAACACAGTTGTAACCGGCGAGGGCTTGCCGTATTTCAGGATTGTTCAACAATAGGACGAGACAACGTTGTCGACCATCCGAACGTCGCCCCTCCCCGATCGAGGCCAGCATGAGTGAGTCCCCAGCCTCCGGCACCTCCACCGCCGCAGCGTCCCGCACCCGCCGCGGCACCCTGCTCGGCGCGATGTTCCTCATGGCCACCAGCGCCATCGGTCCCGGTTTCATCACCCAGACCACCAACTTCACCGCGCAGCTCGGCGCCGCCTTCGCCTTCGCCATCCTCGTGTCGATCGTCGTGGACATCGCCGTCCAGCTGAACCTGTGGCGGGTGATCGGCGTCGCCGGCGTGCACGCCCAGGACCTCGCCAACCGGGTGCTGCCCGGCGCCGGCTACCTCCTCGCCGCCCTGATCGTCTTCGGCGGCCTCGTCTTCAACGTCGGTAACATCGCCGGTACCGCGCTCGGCCTCGACGCGCTGTTCGGGCTGGAGGTGAAGATCGGCGGCGCCGTCTCGGCGCTGATCGCCATCGGCATCCTCGCCAGCCGGCGGGCCGGCGTCGCCATGGACCGCATCATCGTGGTGCTCGGCGTGCTGATGATCGTCCTGACGCTGTACGTCGCGGTGGTCTCCGGACCGCCGGTCGGCGAGGCGCTGCGCCAGTCCGTGCTCCCGGACGAGATCGGCTGGGTCGCGATCGTCACCATCATCGGCGGCACCGTCGGCGGCTACATCAGCTACTCGGGCGCGCACCGCCTCGTCGACACCGGGGTCAAGGGCCCCGAGAACGTGGGCGCCATCAGCCGCGCGTCGGTGACCGGAGTCATCGTCACCGCCGTCATGCGGGTGCTGCTCTTCCTCGCCGTGCTCGGCGTGGTCGCGGGCGGGGTGGACCTGCTCACGGCCGAGAACCCGCCGGCGGCGGCCTTCGCGGCGGCGGCCGGCGAGGTCGGCCTGCGGCTGTTCGGCGTGATCATCTGGGCGGCCGCGATCAGCTCGGTGATCGGCGCCTCCTACACCTCGGTGTCCTTCGTCGCCGGCTTCTCCCCGTGGCTGACCCGCAACCGCGGCTGGCTGGTGACCGGCTTCATCGCCCTGTCCACGGTGATCTACCTGGCGCTCGGCCAGGCCCCCGCCACCCTGCTCATCCTGGCCGGGGCCCTGAACGGGCTCATCCTCCCGGTGGGTATGGGCATCATGCTGTGGGTCGCGGCGCGCCGCTCGCACGACCTCCTGCACGGTTACCGCTACCCGGTCTGGCTGCTGGGGATCGGCGTGTCCGCCTGGCTGCTGACCATCTACATCGCGTGGCAGTCGCTGTCCGGCATCGCCGCGCTGTGGCAGTGACAACCGAACCGTCGCCCCGGCGGGCGGGCCGACTCCCCGCCGGGAGGAGAGGAGCGACACATGCGCATTGACCTCAACTCCGACCTCGGAGAGAGCTACGGCAACTGGGAGTTGGGGGACGACGCGGCGCTGCTGGCCATTGTCACCAGCGCGAACGTCGCGTGCGGCTTCCACGCGGGCGACCCCACGGTGCTGCGCCGGACGTGCGACCAGGCCGTCGAGGACGGGGTGGTCATCGGAGCGCAGGTCGGCTACCGCGACCTCGCGGGCTTCGGCCGCCGGTTCATCGACATGGACCCCGCGGAACTGACCAACGAGGTCCTCTACCAGATCGGCGCCCTGGACTCCTTCGCGCGCGTCGCGGGGGACCGTGTCCGTTACGTCAAACCGCACGGCGCGCTGTACAACGCCATCGTGCACCACGAGGAGCAGGCCGCGGCGGTGGTCGAGGCGGTCCGGCTGTACGACGCGCGGCTCCCGGTGCTCGGATTGCCGGGTTCGGTGTGGCTGCGCCTCGCGGCGGAGGCCGGTCTGACCGTGGTGCGCGAGGCGTTCGCCGACCGCGCCTACACCCCGCAGGGCACGCTCGTGCCCCGCCGGCACCCCGGAGCGGTGCTGCACGATCCCAGCGAGGTGGCGGAACGCTGCCTGCGCATGGTGCGCGGCGAGCCCATCACGGCTTCGGACGGCTCGCGGTTGCACATCGAGGCCGAGTCCATCTGCGTGCATGGGGACAGCCCGGGAGCGGTCCGCATGGCACGCGCGGTGGCCGACCGGCTGAGCGCGGCCGGCGTCGACCTCGCGGCTTTCGCCGCTCCCGAGCGCACCGGCCTGGAGGGCAGCCGTGTTCATCCGGACGTGCGGTGACCACGGCCTGCTGGTCGAGGTTGACGGGCTCGACGACGTGCTCGCGCTGCAGGCCGCCCTGTACGCCGACCTGCCGCCGGGTGTCACGGAGATCGTCCCCGCCGCCCGGACCGTGCTGGTGCGGATCCAGCCGGAGACGACCGACATCACGGCACTGGCGGCGGCGATCCGCGGCCTGCGGCCGAGCCGGCGGCGGCACGGCGACGCGGGAGAGGTGCGGATACCGGTCCAGTACGACGGCGCCGACCTCGTCGACGTGGCACGCCACACGGGCATGACCGAGCACGAGATCGTCGAGGCGCACACCCGTGCCTCCTGGACCGTGGCCTTCTGCGGCTTCGCCCCCGGTTTCGGCTACTTGGTCGGCGACGACCCGCGGCTGCACGTGCCGCGCCGTTCGGAGTCGCGCACCCGGGTCCCGGCCGGGGCGGTGGCGCTGGCCGGCGAGTTCACCGGGGTGTACCCGCGTCAGTCGCCCGGCGGCTGGCAGCTTATCGGGAGCACCGACGTGGCGGTCTGGGACCTTGAGCGGGACCCTCCCGGCCTGCTCCGCCCCGGCGTGCGGGTGAGGTTCGTGGCGGTATGACGGTCACCATGGGCGCACGACGGGGTGATCACGACGGAACGGAGGCGGGACCGATGCCGGCGCTGGAGGTGCGGGCGACCGGGATGCTGGCCACCGTGCAGGACACCGGCCGGACGGGGTTCGCCGCGCTGGGGGTGGGCGCCTCGGGCGCGGCCGACCAGCGGTCCCACGCCCTGGCCAACCGGCTGGTCGCCAATCCGGCGGACGCCGCCACCGTGGAGGTGACCTTCGGGGGCCTGCGGGTGCGCGCCCGCGGGACGGTCACGGTGGCGGTCACCGGCGCTCCCTGCCCGCTCACCGTGGCCGGCCGCAGCGCCGCCATGGACGCGCCGCTGGTGGTGCCGGACGGCGCGGAGCTCAGCCTGGGGGCGCCGGCCCGCGGGCTGCGCAGCTACGTCGCCGTGCGGGGCGGCGTCGCCGTCGAACCGGTGCTCGGGTCGCGCAGCACCGACATCCTCGCGGGCCTGGGCCCGCCGGTGCTCGCCCCGGGCGCCGTGCTTCCCGTCGGCCCGCCGCCGGCCGCCTTCCCGAACGTCGATGTCGCCGCCGTGCCCGCGCTCACCGCGGACCTGCTGGTCCTGAGCGCGGTCCCGGGCCCCCGCGACGACTGGTTCCGCCGCGAGGCGCTGGACACGCTGTTCGCCGCCGAGTACGAGGTGACCAGCCGCAGCGACCGGATCGGGATGCGGCTCGCCGGCCCGGAGCTGCGCCGGGCGCGCTCCGGGGAGCTGCCGAGCGAGGGCATGGTGCCCGGCTCCGTCCAGGTTCCCCCGGACGGCGAACCGGTGCTCTTCCTCGCCGACCACCCGGTGACCGGCGGCTACCCCGTGATCGCGGTCGTCGCGGCCGCGGACCTCCCGCTCGCCGCGCAGGCCCCGCCGGGGATGCGGCTGCGGTTCGTTCGCGCGCGGGCGCGGCGCTGAGCGGCCGAAGGCCCCCGCGCGGCCCGAGCGCGCGGGCGGCCGGCTGCCGCCGGGCCGCTCAGGTCCGGCCTCGCTGGTGGAGACGGCCGGTCCACGGATGGTCCCCGTAGGCCAGGCTGATGGCTCCGGCCAGCCACCGCCGCTGGCCGGAGCCGAGTACGGGGAGAGCCGCGGCGAGGTCCTGCTCGTCCTTGGGCCGGGGCCGCTGGGCCTTGTAGAACAGCTGCACCTCGGGGCGGAGGTAGGGGACACCCTCCGGGGAGACGGCTCCCAGGCGGTCGAGGGGGCGCCGTACGCGGGGGTCTCTCCTGGAGACCCACTCCCGGCCGTCGGCCTCGTCCAGGAGGATCTGGATCCGCCAGGGCTGCGCCGGGCCTGGGCGGCACCAGACGTCGTGGACGCCGGCCGGCAGGGTCTCGCCGGCCGCCCAGGGACGGAGGGTGCCGGGCGGGTCGGCCGCCCACCACTCCCATGTGGGCAGCAGCCGCTGGACAGCCAGCTGGTCGCGTCGGAGCAGCAGGACGTCGATGTCGCCGTGCTCGCGGAAGACGTGACCGACGGCGAGCGCGATGGCGTGGCCGCCGGCGATCCACCAGGGAACGCGGGCCGCCGAGAAGAGCGCGGCCACGTCGGATGGGACCGCCGGTTCCCAGGGCCCCCAGGCAGTGTCGGTGCGCCGCATAGCGGGGAGGCTACCCGGCCGCACCCGCCTCAGCGCGAGAGGACGGCGGCCGGCACGGCGCCAGGACGGGCATCGCCGCCGCGGGGCCGCCGCGGGGCCGGCGCGGCCGGCCGGCGCTCCCCGCGGCGGGTGGCGCGGGTGCGCCCGCGGCAGGACCCCTCGTCAGACCACCTGGGCGAGCAGGTGCCCCATCGCCAGCCGGGGGACGAGGACCGGGAGTCCCAGCGCGTCGGCGAGCACCTGCCGGTGCGCGAGGTCGTAGCCCACGCAGTCGAGCAGGCCGATCGCGTCCTCGCCCGGGGAGAGCCGGCCGCGCAGCTCGGCCGCGACCGCGGCGAAGTCCTCCAGCGCCCCGTAGGGGGAGGCCGCGGCGACCTCGACCCGGGCGGCGGCGGTGCTCCAGCGGCGGGCGAGCGCCGCGCGCTGGCTCGGAAGGGGGCAGACCACGAGCAGTGTGCGGCCGGCGGCGAGTGCCTGGACGGTGCCGGTGAGCAGCTGCTCGGCGGTCAGCGTGGGCAGCGGCGCCCGCAGCTCCGGGAAGCTGCCGGTGCACAGCAGCAGGGCCCGCTCCGCGCCGGCGTCGCGCACCCGCTCCAGCGCGGCGTGCAGGTGCGGCAGCAGCCGGCGGTGCGAGAGCGCGACCTCGGTGCCGTCGCGGAGCCGGGAGGCGAGCTCCTCGTCGCCGGGATCGCCGCTCGGCGCGAGCGCGGCGATCTCGGCTCCGGACAGCGGGTCCAGCGCGCCGGCCTCGACGATCCGGGCGCCCGGGGGCAGCAGCGCCGCCAGGTCGGGCACGACGTCGTCGCGCGGCGACTGGCCGATGGTCACGACTCCCAGCTTGGCCATGGGGATGGGTCTCCCTCTCTCGGGTGGGCGGTGCGGTGCCGGCCGGAGGCGCCCTAACGGCGCCGGCCGGAGCCGCCGAGGATGTCGTCGATGACGGAGGCGGCGTCCCACAGCAGCGGGAGCCGGGTCGAGGCGTCGTCGTCGGAGCGCCCGGAGCGCCAGCCGAGGCTGAGGCTGCCGTAGAGCTCGCGCCGCACGTGGACCGGGACGGCGAGCGCCGCGGTGTCGCCGTCGTACTCGCCCTCGGACAGGGCGTATCCGCGGTCCCGGATCGCCGAGAACTCCTCGGCGAGCCGGGTCGGGTCCACCGGCGTCTGGTCGGTGAAGCGGGCCAGGGGGCGGTCGGTGAACAGCCGGTTCCGCTCCTGCGGGGGCAGGAACGCGAAGTAGGCCTTGCTGGTGGCGCCGGCGTGCGCGGGGTACAGCTCGCCGACCAGCGGATAGTAGCGCAGCGGCCCGGACGGCCCGTCGGCCGCCGCCACGCACCGCACGTGGAACCCGTCCGGGACGCAGAGCAGCGAGCTGTCACCGGTGCGCCGGGTCAGCTCCTCCAGCACGGGCTGGACGAGCAGCTCCAGGCTGCGCGACTGCTGCCACACCCGGGCCAGCTGGATCGTCGCCGGGCCGATCCGGTAGCGGCGGGTGGCGGGGTCGGCCACCAGGAAGCCGCGGTAGGCGAGCGTGGCGAGGATGCGCTGGGCCACCGACTTGTCCCAGCCGAACTCCCGCGAGACCTCGGTCACGCCCCAGTCGGCGCGGTCCCGGTCGAAGGCCAGCAGGACCTGGAGGGTGCGGTCGGCGGTCTGGAGCAGACCGGGGGGCTCCCGCTGGTCGCGCTGCGGCCATCCATCGCTGTCCGGTATACGTGATTTGCCCACTATCTCATTTTCTGGACTTTATGTAACTTTTCCGTGAACTTGTTGCGATATTAGAGAAACGGTTGCGGTCTCCGCAATACCGGTGCGACTCTTCTCGAAACGTCGCAGCTCAGGCAGGGGAGGGACCACATGGCCGACCACGGCCGACGCGTGCTGTTGCTGAGCAACTCGACTCAGGCCGGCCGCGACTACCTCGCGCACGCCGCCGCCCCGATCCGGGCGCACTTCCCGGCCGGCGGGCGCATCGCGTTCGTGCCCTACGCCCTGCACGACTGGGACCGCTACACCGCCAAGGCCGCCGCCGGACTCGGCGCCCTCGGCTACCAGGTCACCGGTGTGCACACCGGCGACCCGGCGGCCGTCGTGGCCGAAGCCGACGGGGTCTTCGTCGGCGGCGGCAACACCTTCCGCCTCACCGACGCCGTGTACCGCACCGGGCTCCTCGACGTGCTGCGCCGCAGGGTCGCCGCCGGACTGCCCTACATGGGCGCCAGCGCCGGCACCGTGCTCGCCGGGCCGAGCATCCGCACTACCAACGACATGCCCATCGTGCAGCCGCCCAGCTTCACCGCGCTCGGCCTGGTCGGCTTCCAGATCAACCCGCACTACGTGGGCGGCGGCATCGCCCCCGGCCACATGGGGGAGACCCGGGAGCAGCGGCTCGCCGAGTACCTGGAGGAGAACGCCGTCCCCGTGGTCGGGCTCCCCGAGGGGTCCTGGATCACCGCCCTCGGCGGCACGGTGACCCTCGGCGGCACCCGCGACGGCGTGCTGTTCGCCCGGGGCGCCGACCCCGCGCCGCTGCCCCTCGGCTCCGACCTCGCCGCCCTGGAGACCGCGCCCCGCGCAGGTGAGCCGCGGGGGCCCGAGTGCTGAGGTTCGCGCTGCGCCGGCTGCTCGCCACCGTCCCCACCCTCCTGGTGGTCGTGGTGATCAGCTTCGCCCTCACGCGGCTGCTGCCCGGCGACCCCGCCCGCGCGGTCGTCGGCGACCAGGCGCCGCCTGAGGCCGTCGAGCGCGTCCGCGCCGAGATGGGCCTCGACCAGCCGCTCCCCGTCCAGTTCGTCAGCTACCTCGGCGGACTGCTGCGCGGCGACCTCGGCACCGCCTGGCACACCGGGCGCCCGGTGCTGGAGGACTTCGCCGACCGGCTGCCCGCCACCCTGGAGCTCGCGCTGGTCAGCCTCGCCATCGCCGTGCTGGTCGCCGTGCCCCTCGGCATCGCCTCGGCCGTCCGCCGCGACCGGCCGATCGACCACTTCTCCCGGGTGCTCGGCCTCGTCGGCGCGTCGATGCCGCTGTTCTGGCTCGGCCTGCTGATGATCAACGTCTTCTACGGCATGCTCGGCTGGGAGCCCGCCCCGCTCGGCCGGATCGGCCAGGGCCTCAACCCGCCCACCGACATCACCGGCCTCTACCTGCTGGACGCGGTGCTGTCCGGCGACGTGATCGCCCTCGGCTCCGCCGCCGCGCACGTCATCTGGCCGGCGCTGTGCCTGGCGACCGGCACCCTCGCCGTGATCTCCCGGATGACCCGCTCCAGCATGCTCGAAGTAGTCGAGCAGGACTACGTGCGCACCGCCCGCGCCAAGGGCATGCCCGAGACGGTCGTCGTCGGCAAGCACGCCCTCAAGAACGCCGCCCCGCCCGTCGTCACCGTGCTGGGCCTGCAGCTCGGCGCGCTCATGGGCGGCGCGGTCATCACCGAGACCATCTTCTCCTGGCCCGGGATCGGCAGCTACGTCACGCAGGCGATCCTCGCCAACGACTACGCGCCGGTTCAGGCGTTCACCATCATCTCGGCCGTCGTCTTCAGCCTGGTGAACCTGGCGGTCGACCTCGTGCACGGCCTTCTGGACCCCAGGGTGCGCCATGCCTGACACCACGACCCCGGCCTCCGCCGCACCCGGCGCCGCACCGGGCGCCCCCGCCGCCCGGCCGCGCCGCGACGCCGGCACGCTGCGGCTGCTGCTGCGCAAGCCGCTGCCGACCGCCGGCCTGGCGATCATCCTCGCCTGGACCGTCCTCGGGCTGCTCGCGCCGCTGGTCGCCCCCTTCGAGCCCAACCGGCCCGATACCGCGATCAAGCTGCTCGCCCCCTCCGCCGAGCACTGGTTCGGCACCGACAGCTACGGGCGCGACATCTTCACCCGCGTCCTCTACGGCGCCCGGCTCACCCTGTGGACCGGCCTCATCGGCGTCGGCATCTCCTTCGCCGTGGGCGTGCCGCTCGGCGCGATCGCCGCATTCCGCGGCGGCCGGCTCGGCGGCGCGGTCATGCGGCTCATGGACGCCCTCCTCGCATTCCCGCAGCTCATCCTGGCGATGGCCATCGCGGCCTCGCTCGGGCCCGGCCTGCTCTCGGCGATGATCGCCGTCGGCGTGGTCGGCATCCCGGAGTTCGCGCGGATCATGTACGGACTGACCCTGTCGTTGAAGGAACGCGAATTCATCGAGGCGGGTCGGGCCCTGGGACTCACCACACCGGCGATCCTGGTGCGGCACGTGTTCCCCAACGCCCTCGCCCCGCTGCTGGTCCGCGCCAGCCTCGGGATGGGCTTCGCCATCCTCACCGCCGCGTCGCTGAGCTTCCTCGGACTCGGAGTGCAGCCCCCCACGCCCGAATGGGGCGTGATGATCTCCGAGGCGCGCGGCTACATCATCACCGGCGAATGGTGGCTGGCCACCTTCCCCGGCCTCGCGATCGCCACGTCGATCCTCGGATTCAACCTCCTGGGTGACGGTCTGCGCGACGTCCTCGACCCGCGACTGCGCACCTCCAGATGAGACAGCAGGAGAACACACCCATGCGCAAGCAACTGATAGGAGGCGCCGCCGCGGCGCTGTCCGTGGCGGTGCTCGCCGGCGGCTGCGCCGCCAACGCCAACCAGGACTCCGCCGGATCCGGAGCGTCCTCGCTGGTCATCGGCTACTCCGAGGGCGGCAGCGTCCTCGACCCCGCCGAGGCCAACGACCTCACCAGCGACACCTTCGTCTACGCCGCCTACGATCAGCTCGTGCAGCCCAAGGTCGAGGAGCGCGACGGCACCGCCGTCGCCGACTCCGGGCAGTTCGATCCGATGCTCGCCGAGTCCTGGGAGACCTCCGACGACGAGCGCACCTGGACCTTCCACCTGCGCGACGACGTCACCTTCCAGAGCGGCAACCCCCTCACCGCCGACGACGTCGTCTACTCCTTCGAGCACGTCCGCGACTCCTCCTCGGCGTCCTTCATGTACGAGCTCGCCAACATCGAGGACGTCGAGGCCACCGACGAGCACACCGTCACCCTGACCCTGTCCCAGCCCACCTCCCTGCTGCTGCCGCTCGTCTCCCAGTACTCCTGGTCGATCATCGACAGCGAGACCGCCGAGGCCAACGGCGGCGCCGAGTGGCTGGCCCGCAACACCGCCGGCTCCGGCCCCTACACCATCGAGGAGTGGGACCCCGCCACCCAGGCCGTCCTCCAGGCGAACACCGACTACTGGCAGGGCGCGCCCCAGCTGGAGCAGGTCACCATGAAGTTCATCAGCGAGGCGTCCAACCGGGTGCAGCTGCTGGACCAGGGCAGCATCGACGCGGCCATCGAGATCCCCGCCAAGGACATCGAGACCCTCCAGCGGAACGAGGACCTGGCGGTCAGCTCCGAGCCGTCCAACCGGATCCTCTACTTCGCGCTGAACACCGAGGTCGAGCCGTTCGACGACCCCGAGGTCCGCGAGGCCCTCTCCTACGCCATTCCCTACGACCAGCTCGTCGACGACGTCATGTACGGTCAGGCCGAGCCGCTGCGCTCCGCGCTGCCCAGCACCATGCCCGGCCACACCGACAGCGGCAACCCCTACTCCTACGACCCCGACAAGGCGCGGGAGCTGCTCAGGGAGGCCGGCTACGAGGACGGCTTCGAGTTCACCTTCACCCTCGGCTCCGGCTTCCAGGACTGGAACGACGACGCCGTGCTCATCAAGGCCGCCCTTGAGGACGTCGGCGTCACGATGAACATCGAGAACATGGCCCGCCAGCAGTTCCTAGAGACCATCAAGGAAGGCAGCGCGGAGGCGTTCATCAGCAAGTGGACGTCCTTCGTCAACGACCCCGGCTACCACCTCGGGTTCCTGCTCGCCACCGACGCCTCCAGCAACTACGGCCACTACAGCAACCCCGAGGTCGACGAGCTGCTCGACCAGGCCCGCGACGAGCAGGACGCCGACAAGCGCGACGCGCTCTACGCCGAGGCCCAGGACCTCATCACCGCCGACGCGCCGTGGCTGTACCTGTACCAGTACAAGCAGGTCGTCGTGACCAGCACCGCGGTGCGGGGCTACACCTTCTACCCCGACGAGATCATCCGGTTCTACCCGATGAGCAAGGAGGAGGCGTGACCGCGTCCGGTGCGAGCTCCCGCGGCGGGAACGGGCGGCGGGACTGGGAACGTGCGCTGCTGGCGGCCATCGACGAGCGCTCCGCGGAGCTGCTGGAGCTGGCCGGGGCCCTCATCCGGATCCCCAGTGAGAACCCGCCCGGCGACGACCCCGCCGTCAGCGACTTCATCGCCGACTACCTCGACGGCCGCGGCCTGGCGGCCGTGCGCCACGACGGCGGCGAGGGGCGGACCAACGTCCTCGCCACCTACCCGGGGGCCGCCGCGGCGGCCCCCGGCGGGCGGCACCTCGCCCTGGCCGGGCACGCCGACGTCGTCCCGGTCGGGGACCGCTCCCGCTGGGACTTCGCCCCCTTCGCCGGCGACGTCGTCGACGGCTGGCTGCGCGGCCGCGGCGCCAGCGACATGAAGGCCGGCCTCGCCGGCGTGCTGTTCGTGACCGCGCTGCTCGCCGAGCTGCGGGTGCCGCTCGGCGGACCGGTCACCTTCGTGTCCGTCGCCGACGAGGAGACCGGCGGTGTGCGCGGCCTGCCCCGCATCGTGGCGGACGGCCTGCTGGCCGGCGTCACCGGCGCGGTCATCGCCGAGCCGTCCGCCCCCGGCAACCCCACCATCGGGCAGAAGGGCAGCTGCCAGTTCGAGCTGCGCATCACCGGCCGGCCGGGGCACGGCAGCCTGTCCCCGCTCTCGGGCGTGTCGGCCAACGTCAAGGCGGCCAAGGCGATCATGGCGCTGCAGTCGCTGTTCGACATCACACCCGACATCCCCGAGGAGATGGCCGAGATCATCGCCGTCTCCAAGGAGTACGTGCGCACCCGCGAACCCGAGGACTTCGGCGCCGCGTTCGACCACGTCACCGTCAACATCGGCACCGTGCACGGCGGCACGGCCATCAACGTCGTCGCCGACACCTGCGTGCTCACCGTGGACTGCCGGGTGCCGTTCGGGGTGCGGCGCGACGACGTCCTGGCCGAGGCCCGCCGGCTGCTCGCCGAGGTCGGGGTGGAGGCCGAACTCGTGGAACGCGGTTCGCGTTCCGAGGCCAACTGGACCCCGCCCACCGACCCGGTGGTCGACACCCTCGTCGGCGCCGTCCGCGAGGTGGTCGACCCCGAGGGCTACGGCGTCCTGCAGTGGGCGACCAGCGACGCCCGCTGGTTCCGCCAGGCCGGCATCCCGGTCCTGCAGTACGGCCCCGCCCACCTGCCGACCATCCACGGCTTCAACGAGCGGACCCGCGCCCACCAGGTCGTCGACTCCGCCAAGGTCTACGCCCTCACCGCGCTGCGCTACCTGGACACCGTCGACCCCGGCTCCGCCGCCGGGCAGAAGGGAACGAACTAGTGCTCCGGCATGTACTCGACATGATCGACCTGCTCGACGATCCGGCGGTCACCGGCGCCGCCGTGGCCGACCGCCTCGCGGCCATCGGCGCGGCCGACGTCAAGATCGACGTCACCACCGTGCAGGGCGAGCTCGGCAGCACCGACTTCGTGCGGGTCGTCGTCCCCGGGACCCACGGCAAGCTCTCCGGCGGCGCCGCGCCCACGCTCGGCATCGTCGGCCGGCTCGGCGGTGTCGGGGCGCGGCCCGAACGCATCGGCTTCGTCTCCGACGGCGACGGCGCGGTCGCGGCGCTCAGCGCCGCCGAGAAGCTCACCGTCATGGCGCGGCGCGGCGACCGGCTGGCCGGCGACGTCATCATCGGCACGCACGTCTGCCCCGACGCCCCCACCGAGCCGCACGACCCGGTGCCGTTCATGGGCTCCTCGGTCGACATGGACCAGATGAACGACCACGAGGTGTCGCCCGAGATGGACGCCGTGCTGTCCATCGACACCACCAAGGGCAACCGGATCATCAACCACCGCGGCCTCGCGCTGTCGCCCACCGTCAAGGAGGGCTACATCCTGCGGGTCAGCCCCGACCTCGTCGAACTGCTGGAGACCGTCACCGGCCGGCCGGTGGTCACCTACCCGGTGACCACGCAGGACATCACGCCCTACGGCAACGAGCTGTACCACATCAACTCCATCCTGCAGCCGGCCGTGGCCACCGCCGCGCCCGTCGTCGGGCTGGCGATCACCGCGGCCAGCGCCGTCCCCGGGTGCGGCACCGGCGCCAGCCACGAGACCGACATCGCCGAGGCCGCCCGCTACGCGGTGGAGGTCGGCAAGGCGTTCACCGCCGGACAGGCGCAGTTCCACGACGCCGCGGAGTTCGACCGGCTGGTGCGGCTGTACGGGTCGATGACGCGGTTCCAGACCCTCGGCGCGGACGTGGGGTGAGGCCGTGACATCGACGGACCGCGCCGCCGGCCCGCCCCGCTCCGGGGCGCCCGGCGGCGCCGCCGAGCCCGTCCTGCGGGTCGAGGACCTGCGGGTCGGCTTCCGCACGTCGCGCGGCGCGATCACGCCCGTCGACGGAGTGTCGCTGGAGCTGCGCCGCGGCGAGACCCTGGGCCTCGTCGGCGAGTCGGGCTGCGGCAAGAGTGTCACCTCGCTGTCGATCATGCGGCTGCTGCCCCGCGACACCGCGCGGGTGACCGGCGGGTGCATCAGCTTCGGCGGCCAGGACCTGGCCGAGCTCTCCGAGCGCCGCATGCGGGCCATCCGCGGCAACCGGATCGCGATGATCTTCCAGGAGCCGATGACCTCGCTGAACCCGGCGTTCACCATCGGGGACCAGCTCGCCGAGCCGCTCCGCCGCCACCTGGGGATGTCGCGCGCGCAGGCGCGCGCCCGGGCCGTGGACGCCCTCGGCCAGGTCGGTATCTCACGTCCGGCGCGGCTGGTCGGGCAGTACCCGCACGAGCTGTCCGGCGGGATGCGGCAGCGCGTGATGATCGCGATGGCGATGGCGTGCGAGCCCGAGGTGCTCATCGCCGACGAGCCCACCACGGCGCTCGACGTCACCATCCAGGCGCAGATCCTGGAGCTCATCCGGGACCTGCAGGAGGCGACCGGTACCGCCGTGCTGCTCATCACCCACGATTTGGGCGTGGTCGCCGAGACCTGCGACCGGGTCGCCGTGATGTACAGCGGGCAGATCGTGGAGCAGGCCGACGTCGGCCGGCTCTTCGCCGAGCCGCGGCACCCCTACACCCGGGGGCTGCTGCGGTCGCTGCCCGCGATGAACGCCGGCGCCGACCGGCTCGCCCTCATCCCCGGCAGCGTGCCGCCGCCGGACGACCTGCCGCCGGGCTGCCGGTTCGCGCCGCGCTGCGACCGCCGCTTCGCCGGCTGCGACCACACCCGGGTGCCGCTGGTCCCCACCGGCGAGGACCACGACACCCGCTGCCTGCTGTACCCGGAGGCGAGCTGATGGACACCCTGCTCACGGTCGAGGGCCTCACCAAGCACTTCCCGGTGCGCGGCGGCTGGGGCCGCACCGGCGCACCGGTGCGTGCGGTCGACGGCGTGGACCTGACCGCCGGGCGCGGCGAGACCCTCGGCATCGTCGGTGAGTCCGGCTGCGGCAAGTCCACCACCGGGCGTGCGATCCTGCGGCTCATCGAGCCCACCGCCGGAACCGTCCGGGTGGACGGCACCGACCTCGCCGGCCTCGGTCCCGCCGAGCTGCGCCGGTTCCGCCGCCGGATGCAGCTCGTCTTCCAGGACCCCTACGCCAGCCTGGACCCGCGCTGGACCGTGGAGCGGACCCTGACCGAGGTGCTGCGCACCCACACCGACCTCGGCCGGGACGCGGTCCGGGAGCGCATCGGCGACATCCTGGAGACGGTGGGCCTGAGCGCGCACCACCGTTCGCGCTACCCGCACGAGTTCTCCGGCGGCCAGCGCCAGCGCATCTCCATCGCCCGCGCCCTGCTGCTCAACCCCGACCTGGTGGTCGCCGACGAGCCGGTCTCCGCGCTGGACGTCAGCGTGCAGGCGCAGGTCATCAACCTGATGAAGGACCTCCAGCAGGAGTTCGGGATGACGTACCTGTTCATCTCGCACGACCTGTCGGTGGTGCGCTTCATCAGCGACCGGGTCGCGGTGATGTACCTGGGGCGGGTGGTGGAGCTGGCCGACACCGCCGACCTGTTCGCCGACCCCAAGCACCCCTACACCCGGGCGCTGCTGTCGGCACTCCCGGTCCCGGACCCGGCGGCCCGCCGGGAGCGGGTGGTCCTCACGGGCGACCTGCCGAGCCCGAGCGACCCGCCGGCGGGGTGCGCGTTCCACACCCGCTGCCCGCTGGCCACCGAGCGCTGCCGGGTGGAGAGACCGGAGACGCGCGTGCTGGCGGGGGAGAGCGGACCGCGCGAGGTGGCGTGTCACCTGGCGGAGTAGCCCGGACGTTCGGCGTCCGGGCCGGCCGCTGTCAGGACGCCGTCTCCTCCCACTTCGCTGACGACGCACGTCGCAGTTGAGACACCATCTCCACCCGGTCGGACGGGATGACACATACCGTCACCTCGATCGGGGCGCCGGTCGCCGCAGAGGTCCCGACCCGAGCCAGTTCGAGTACCGGCATGGCCTCGGGCATCTCAAGGAGGCGTGCCTCCTCACGTAGCGGCATGCGCACTCGCACGTACTCGGTCCAGGACAGCGGTCCGTGCCCGGCCTCTTCGAGTCGATCTAGGTAACCACCCGGCCCCGTGTGCGCTTCGGCAACCTGGTGCGCGTCCTCGACTCCACGCGGGTGGATCCACGTGTCCACGAGCTGGAACGGAGGCTCACCGGTCGGGCTGGTCACCCGTCGTCGGCGGAGCACTGGAGTGTCCAAGTCGAGACCGAGTAGTTCGGCAGGGCGAGCGGGAATGGGCAGCGTCTCCCGGCGCGGGCGACCGTGCACCTGCCACGGTTCGTCTGGTCTGGATGCTGCCGGAAACACGTACCCCCTGGCGGGATCGCGGGCCACCTGGGTTCCGCGTCGCAGCCGGCGGCGATCGCCGCGCTCCCGCACCGTGATTCCCCTGCGCTTCGCGACGGACACGAGACCTTCGGCCTCCAGCACTTCGAGGGCGGACCGAATGACTCCTCGCCCCACTCCGTATTCAGCGGTGAGCGCTTCGTACCCCGGCAGCGTGGTTCCCGTCGGGTAGCGGCCGGAAGCGATCTGCTTCCGCAAGTCATCGGCGATTGCGCGGTACTTGGATGTCATGACTGAGACTTTAACAGTACCGGTACTGTTGACGAAAGTTGGAGTGTTGTGCATCATAGAGCCGGTCCAAACATCAAAACAGTACCGGTACTAAGTCGATTTGTTCTGGGAGAGGTAATGTCCCTCGAACGCATCCGTTCAGAGCTCGCGCTCCAAGACGCGATGGCCGCCATGTGTCTGGCCCACCGCCCCCAGCTCTACGCGCTCGCCGGGATGGACTACGCCGAGCACGACGGCGCCATCCTCGGCTGGCTGCTCGCGTGGTCCGACCAGGTCGTCGTCTACCGCTTCGACCGGATCAACGTGACCGCATATCCCTCCATCGCCGAGTTCCAGGCCGCCCACGAGAAGCGCTTCCGGAGCCGCGAGCTGACACTGGTCGCCATGGACGGCCAACCGACCCCCTCGCTGAACTGACCGTACGCGTCACGGCGCCGGCGACCCGTCCCCCCAGGCGGGTCACCACCGCCGCCGCCCGCCTCGATAGCCTGGTCAGCGAGTCCCGCCATGTGAAGGAGCCGCCCCGTGTCCGCGCCCAGCGTCGCCCCGCCCGCCGATCCGGCCGCCCTCTCGCCCCGGGACGCCCGCGCGCTGTTCCGGGCCGGGCTGCGGGTGCCCACCTCCGGCTACGCGGCGGGCTACACCCAGGCCAACCTCATCGCGCTGCCCCGCGACCTCGCGTTCGACTTCCTGCTGTTCGCGCAGCGCAACCCGAAGGCCTGCCCGGTGCTGGACGTCACCGAGCCCGGTGAGACCAGTACGGAGATCTTCGGCGGCGACCTGCGCACCGACCTCCCCGCCTACCGCGTCTACGTGAACGGCGAGCCGACCGCCGAGCCCACCGACGTCCGCGACGCATGGCGGGACGACCTCGTGGGCTTCCTCATCGGGTGCAGTTTCACCTTCGAGACGCCGCTGCTCGCGGCCGGCGTCCCCGTCCGCCACATCGAACTCGGCCGCAACGTCCCCATGTACCGCACCAGCCGCCCATGCCGGCCGGCCGGGCGGTTCTCCGGGCCCCTCGTCGTCTCCATGCGGCCGATCCCGGCGGACCGCGTCGCCGACGCTGTCCGGATCACCTCCCGCTACCCGGCCGTCCACGGCGCTCCCGTGCACATCGGCGACCCCGGGGCCCTCGGGATCACCGACCTCGGCCGCCCCGACTTCGGCGAGCCGGTGCCGGTCGAGCCGGGGGAGGTCCCGGTCTTCTGGGCCTGCGGCGTCACCCCGCAGGCCGCCGTCATGGCCTCGGCCCCGGAGTTCGCCATCGGGCACGCCCCGGGGCACATGGCCGTCACCGACGTCCGGGACAGTTCCTACCAGGTGCCCTGAACCACCTCAGTCCGTGATCCGGTGCCGGGCCAGCTCCCGCACCGCGTGGTCGGCGTCGGGGGCGTGCTCCCAGAGCACCTCAGCCGTCCGGCCGTCCAGGACCAGCGTGGCGAGCGTGTTGTCGAACCACAGGCCGTCGTCCAGGCGCCACTTCAGCGCCGGACGGCGCACTCCGGCCGCGCGGGCGGCGAGCCGGCAGGCCCATCCCATGGCCCGCCACGAGGCCGGCCGCATCATGCGGCGCAGCGTCGGCGACAGCGGGTTGCGGATCGGCGAGCACACGAGCTGGGCGATCCGGGTCGGGGATGCGGCGGCGGCCGGGTCCGGCGCCTGCGCCTGGGCCCGGGCGAGGTAGGAGAAGTGCACGTCGCCGCCGAGCAGCAGCACGCTCGCCGGGGGCGCCCCGCGGCGGCCGGCCGCCATCTCCAGCACCGCGGCCGCGACCTCGCCGAACGACCGCTGGAAGGCCGCCCAGTGCTCCAGGTCCAGCGCCTGGCGCAGCCGCTCGGCCGGGCCCCGCGCCCGGCGCCCCCACGCCCCGGCGCACACGGCCTCGTTCCAGGCCTCCAGGTGGTGCACGCCGCTCGGCAGCAGGAACGGGATCGTGCTCGCCAGCACCAGGTGGTCCACGTCGCCGGTCAGCTGCTCGTCCAGCCAGGCGGCGCCGCGCGCGCCCAGCATCGAGCGCCGAGCGTCGTCGTCCACCTCGCGGCCGCAGCGGGTGTCCACCATCAGTACGCGGGTGCGCCCGACGTCGTGGCGGTGGCTCCACCGGTAGCTCGCGGGCTCGGTGTGCGCCCGCCACGCGAACGCGTCGAGGGCGCGGCCGCCGGAGTCCGCGGACCCCGCAGCGGCGAGCTCTGGGGCGCCGCGCGCCGCGTCCGGCCCCGCCGCGGCGGTCACCGCCTGGTGCACCGGGTCCGCCGCCCGTTCGGCGGGGGAGAGGTTGCCCAGGTGCTGGTACACCCAGTAGGCGCCGAGTCCCGCCGTGACGCGCGGGCGCCACCACGGCCGCGCGGCCATCTCACGCCGCCACGCTCCGGAGGTGTTCCAGTCGTCCCGGACGTCGTGGTCATCGAACAGCATCAGCGTGGGGACGGTGGACAGCAGCCAGCGGATGTCGGGGTCGCTCCACGCCTGCCGGTACAGCTCGGCGTACTCGGCGAAGGAGACCACCTCGCCGGGCGGCCGCGCCGCCGAACCCCCGGCGGGCGGCGCTTCCGGGGCCCCAGCAGACGGCGCCTCCGGGGCGGCGGCCGGATGCCCGCCCCGCCGCTCGCGCAGGAACTCCACCATGGGCGGCTGGAGCTCGTCGGCGTAGACCTGGTCGCCGGTGAGCAGCAGCAGCGTCGGCTCCTCGGTGCTGGTGCTGGTGCCGGCGTCGGCGCCAGCACCGCCGTCGGCGCGGGCGCGGTGCCCGGCCAGCCGCAGCGCGTACGCCCGCAGCATGTCCACCCCGAAGCGCCGCACCTCCTGCGGACCGTGGCCGGCCGGCGTGCGGCAGGAGCCGAACACGATCCGGGGCGGCGCCGCGGGGTCGAGGGTGCGCAGCAGGCTCGGCGGCCGTCCGGCGGCCGGCTCCGGCCACACCTGCTCCCCGTCCAGCGACACCCGGTAGGGGGCCGCCGTGCCGGGAGCCAGGCCGGCGACGTCGCAGACCGCGTAGTGGTGGCCGTGCACGGTGAAGGTGGCGGCCTCCGCCGTGCGCTCCCCTGCCGCCACGGTCACGCGGCACGGGGCGTCGGTCTCCACCCAGACCGTCGCCGTTGTCTCGCCGGCGTGCCGCAGCACCGGGCCGAGCCGTAGTCGGGCGCCCACTGTCGCGTCTCCTCCGTGCCTCCTGCGGGGCCGCCGGGATGCGGCCCGCTGCCGAGTATGGCGGTATCCGCCGCCGGCGGGCGAAGTGGCGTCGGGCACTCCGGCGCGGCCGCCCGGCCGGACGGCGCGGCGGAGTCCGGGCGGAGAGGCGAGTGTCACCCCGATGCGGTGTCCTTGGGAACTCCGCCGCACCCTCCGTCGCTCTAAGGTGCGAGTCAAGAGCGGAGTCCGGCCCGTGGGGCCGGCGCGAACGGAAGGAGGTGCCCATGCGGCACCGGATCGCGGCCCTCGCGGGCGGCCTGGCGATCGTGGGCGTGTTCGGCACGGGCTGCGGAGTGTCGGTGTCGGAGGACGGGGTGTCCGTCACCGGGGAGGACGGCGGCGTCTCGGTGGACGACAGCGGCGTCTCCGTCTCCGACGGTGAGGGCGGCGACGTCTCTATCGGCGACGAGGGCGGGGTCTCGCTCTCCGACGAGGAGACGCTGCGGATCGCCGGCGGCGAGTCGGAACGCACCGAGGACTGCGCCGGCCGCGACGTCACGGTCCTGGCCAGCGACGCGGTGATCGTCCTCAACGGCGCCTGCGGTGCCATCAACGTGGCCGGCAGCGACAACCAGATCGACGTCGGCACCGCCGAGTCGTTCACCGTCGCCGGGTCGGGCAACACCATCCGCTACGCCTCGGGGGACCCGCGGTCGCTCCAGGTCGGCGAGGGCAACTCCATCGGGCAGGGCGGTGACGCCACCGAGTGACGCGGCCGCGCCCCCCGGCCGCCGCCCCATGTTGACCAGGGCGCCCGGCTGGGTAACGGTTGCCGCATGCGGACACAACTTCTCGACCTGCACACCGGCCGCTCGGAGAGCATCACCGATATCACCCGGCAGTGTGCGGACTTCGTCGCCGAGGCCGGCGGGGACGGCCTGCTGCACGTGTTCGTGCCGCACGCCACCGCCGGCGTGGCGATCATCGAGCTGGGTGCCGGCTCCGACGACGACCTCCTCGCGGCGCTGCGCGACCTGCTCCCCGCCGACGACCGCTGGCGGCACCGGCACGGCTCCCCAGGTCACGGGCGCTCGCACGTGATGCCGGCGCTGATCCCGCCCTACGCCACGATTCCGGTGGTTTCCGGGAAGCTGGAGGTGGGGACGTGGCAATCTATCGCCATTGTGGACGTCAACATCGACAATCCACAGCGTCAGGTGCGGCTGTCGTTCTTGACGAGCTCCGCCAACGGGGCAGGATGGTAGAAGCAGGAGCACACGAGGGGTGCGACGCGTTGACGGATGACACCCCAGCGTGTGAACTTAGCCAGCAACAGCGGGATCGACCCGGTGGTTGTCGGGGCCGCGTAGGCCGAGCCCGGAAGGAGCGGGCGACATCGATGTGTGGAGGAGGACTTTCGTGAGCGCGACCGCGGGCCAGGCACAGAGCGAACGTGGCCTGGCCGAACGACTCGGATTCAAACCGGGTCAGGTGGTGCAGGAGTTCGGGTTCGACGACGACGTGGACGAGCAGCTGCGCGCGTCGATCGCCGAGTGCACCGGTAACGAGCTGGTCGATGAGGACTACGGCGACGTCGTGGACGCCGCGGTGCTGTGGTGGCGGGACGACGAAGAGGACGACCTGACCGACGTGCTCGTCGACGTGCTGGCCACCATCGAGGGTGGCGGCATCATCCTGGTACTGACTCCGAAGGCGGGGCGCGAGGGCCACGTGTCGCCCAGCGATGTCGCCGAGGCGGCCACGACCGCGGGCCTGTCGCAGACCAGCGCCGTCAGCGCGGGCCAGGACTGGTCGGGCACCCGCTTGGTCGCCCCGAAGACGCACCGTTGATCGATCCTGACGTGCCCCGGCGGCACCATCGGAGGCATCTGCCCTAGAGTTGACTACCGAGCGTGCCGTCCGCCGCCGGCGGGCGGCACGCCCGGACGCTCCGGGACGGGAAACGAGGACCGACATGCCGATCGAGGTTGGCGACAAGGCGCCGGATTTCGAGCTCTCCGACCAGCACGGACAGCCGGTCCGGCTGGCGGACTTCGCCGGGCAGAAGAACGTCGTCCTGGTCTTCTACCCGCTCGCGTTCTCGGGACTGTGCGGCGAGGAACTGGGCGCGCTCCGTGACGACATCGACGCGTTCGTGAACGACGACACCCAGCTGCTCACCGTCTCCGTCGACTCCGTCTTCGCCCACCGCGTGTGGGCCGACCGCGACGGACTCGAATTCCCGCTGCTGGCCGACTTCTGGCCGCACGGCGGGGTGGCGCAGGCGTACGGCGTCTTCGACGAGACCCGCGGCCTGGCCGTGCGCGGGACGTTCCTCATCGACAGGGAGGGCGTCGTCCGCTGGAAGGTCGTGCACCCCATCTCGGAGGTCCGCGACCTGGAGGAGTACCGCAAGGCGCTCGCCGAGCTGAGCTGATTCGACCGGAGGACACCATGCCCTGCCATATCTGCGGGGCGCGGCAGAACGACCCCACCCGCGGCGCCGACCCGTGGAAACGCGGCGTACGCCACGACCGCCAGGTCCAGATCTGCCCGGACTGCCAACTCGTCCACGACTGGAAGGCCGACCTCGACCGCTGCGGCCGCTGCCGGTCCACGTTCCTGCTCTGCCGCCTCGGCGAGATCGAGTGCCACAGCTGCGGCCACGTCCGCCCGCAGACCCCACCCGCCGCCCCGGCACCGGCGGAACCGGACACCGCCCTGACCAACGAGGTCGAACAGGCCCTGTCCCGCGCCCTGAGCGGCCTCTCCCGCCTCCCCACACCACGAGCGCACGGCTAGCGCGAAACCGGTACTATCGTCGTCGTCGCCACCCCGAGCAGAGTGGCGACCCGGCATCACCACGGGCGTGTAGCTCAGTTGGTCAGAGCCCCCGCCTTACAAGCGGGTGGTCGGAGGTTCGAGTCCTCTCGCGCCCACACTCCCCGAACACGAGAAACGCCCCCTGGCCTGGGACAACAGGGCAGGGGGCGTTGTCGTGCCTCGGTGGTTGTTGGTGAGCGGCGGTGGCCGTCAGCAGCTGGTTACGGCAAATACGCGGCAACATTCCTCAGCCGTGCGAGCGGCGGAGGGCTTCCTCGATCCGCTGCTTGGCGTGCTCCTCTTCGCCGACGAGGCACTTGGCGTAGCTTGGGCGGGTAATTCGCCGTGTAGATGCGCGGGAGCTGCTGGTTGTAGCGATGAACGATCACCCGGTAGAGCACTTCGCCGGTCCAATCGGTCTCCGCAGCAGCGCCGCCGTCCTGACCCACCGGCCGACCTCGCGAAACACCCCGGCCGCCCCCGCCGCTGGGCCATGACGGCGGGGACCGCGTCCCCTGGAGGCAGGGGGCGCAGGCGCCACGGGTTGTCGACGGTGGGTCCTTGGGATCGCCGCCGATCGTGGTGGCGCCGTTCCCCGTGCGGTCGAAGGGCTGCCGCACGGGCGCGAACCGAGTGTGGGGCGGTCAATGGCCGATGGCCGCGCCCAGCCCGGGCGACGTCAGACAGCGCTTGCCGGGCGGGACTCCGGGCGATGGCGGGGCGCACCCGGTAACCCGCCAGGTCGCGGGGCAGGGGGCAGCCGCGTGGACGCAGCGTCAAGAAGGTGTGGAGGCATCGTGATGGACACGCGTGCGGCGAGTCGTGATCATGGTCCGTGCCAGTGACTTCAGGCATGACGTGATGAGGACGACCACGCCGCGGCAGGCGAAACGCGGCCCGGTCCGATCCGGCTCCGTCCCGCGGACCTGGTCAGGCGTCCCCGCATCAGTGAGAAGAGAGATCCATGAGACCTACCCCCGTCCAGCAGCGACTCACCGGCACGGTCGTCGGTCTGCTCGCCGTCGGTGCCCTTGCCGGCTGCGGCGGAGCTTCGGACAGTGAGCTGCCCGCCCAGGCTCCGGCGCCGGCCGCCGTGGAGGAGACGCCGGGCGAGGCCCCCGCGGTTTCCGGTGACTTCCGTACCGGCCCCGTCCCCTCCTCGGCGCCCAGGTTCGACGAGAGCGAGCTGCCGCCGGAGCCGGCCGACTCCGCGTCCCCGGGCGAGCAGATCGAGTACGAACTGCTGACCGAGACGATCACCTTCGCGCAGGCCGCCGACCCCTCCGCGACGGCGGAGTGCCCGGAGACCGGTGCCACCGCACAGGAGAGCATCACCTGCACGGTGACCTACCAGGGCCTTGAGGTCCCCTGGAACGTCGACATCAACGGGGGCGAGTACGTCTTCTCCTTCGAGGCGGCGGCGGAGAGCAAGCCCATCTCCCGCGACGTCGCGGAGGACGCGCTGCGGTGGTACGCCGAGGCCGAGGCCGTGCTGTGCGACATGGAGGAGTTCGCGCTCGTCACCCCGGGCGGCGACACCGGCGTGACCTGCCAGGCGCAGGGGTCCGGCGGAGTCGAGACCTTCGCGATGGAGACGGGGACGTACGGCACGTTCTCCTTCACGTCCTCGTGACGCTACGCGGGCCCCGGAGAAGCGTTGGGCAGGGCGCAGCCGGGATGCCGTCGCCCTGGTCCTTCCCAGCGGCGAATCCGGGACCACCGCACATCCAGCGCCGGCCTGGCGGGTGCGCGGACGCCCGTCTGAACGCCAGCGCCCCCACCCGCCAGGTTCGGTGGGTGGGGGGGCGGCTGCGGCCGGACGGCCCCCAGGGGGGACACCGCCGTGAGTGTGGCGCCGGCGGGGAGACCGCCAGGACGAGCACTCCGGCGGGCCGTCTCGGTGGGCGGCGGTTACGCGGTCGGCCGCCCGCTGCCCCGGGGCAGGCCTCCCGGTGGCGGGGAGTCTCAGTAGACCTGCGGGGTGTACTGCGGGGCGGCGAAGGTGCCGCCGGTGGAGAACTGCATGCTCCGGCCGCTCGGGATGTGGTACAGGGTGGTGGCCTTGTTCCGCCCGCCGGAGTTCCTGATCTGCACGTAGAAGTTCTCGCCGCCGTTGGTGCTCACGCTGGTGCACTGGCCGGGGCTGACCACGTGGGTCGAGAAGCCGCCCCGGTCCGGGAAGTGCGCCGTGGCGGTGTAGTCGGAGGCGACGTTGCAGAGCCGGAAGGTGCCCGCGGCGGAGGCCGGGGAGGCCGCGGCGACGGAGAGGCCGAAGGTGAGGAGCAGGCCGACGAGGAGCGACGAGGCGATGGCCCTGCCCCTGCGGAAAGCTGACATGGCGTCTCCAAGACCGTAGGGGGCGCGGACCGGCCGGACGGGGACCGGTCCGCGCCGGTAGGTGTGACGCGCTGCAGTCAACCACACACGAACGGCCCGAAACAGGGATTCGTGTGACTTTTCCGCTGTCCTCTTGTGGCCTTGGTTGGATTTGGTTGGCCACGCTCGCCATTCGTCCGCGCGGGCCTCGCCGCCACCCCCTGGCAGCCGTGTCGAGAGAGGGTCCCCGGTGGACGGCCGCACCGTCCCCCTGGGGCCGCTCGGGAGATGGGTGCGGCGTCGGCCGCGATCTGGCGACCGCGTGGCCTCCTACCGGAGACCCGCACCCGGCCGCGGTTCCGCTGGCGGGCACCCGGAACTCCGAGTCAGCGCGGAAAGCCGATGCGCCGCGCTGTGCCTCCGTCGCGCCGAACCCAGCGCCAGAGCGGGGCTCTGCCCGGAGCCCGGATGTCAGGGGCGTTCCGGGCCCTGCTCCTTCCGTGGAGCCCACGACGGTCAGGAGATTCACGGTTCCCCCGTCCGCCGAGGCTGCGGTGGCGGGCGCCTCCGCACTCGCGGCCCCGGCCACACCACGAGTGCCGGCATGGACAGCAGCACCCAGATACATGGCGAGGACGGCAGCACGGACGCTCCTCGGACAGAAGGGACGCCACGCGGCGGAGGCGCTATGGGGCGATCGCCCGCCTGGCCGACGACGTGCCAACACGCGTTCGCGCGCCTGGTCAGCGGCGCCCGTGGTCGTGGCCGGGCTGGCGGACGGGTCGGGGCCCCGCCAGCGGGTCGCTGGCGGGGCCCCGAGTGTGTCAGCTCGGGCCTGCCGTCCGTCGCGCCTCCCGGATTGCTCGCCGCTCGCGGTGGAGCTCGTCGGCGGCGGCAATGCCCGGCGCGCGCCGCCGGGACGGTGCCGAGGCCCGCGGGCGGTGCGTGTGCCGCCCGCGGCGCGCGGGCGATTCGGCGGGTGCGGCAGCGGGCCCGTACCCGGGCACGGTCCCTACGGCAGTTGGTTCCGAGCCTCCTCGAAGGCGCGGGCGTGGTCGGCCTCGTCCTTGGCGTTGTGCGCGAAGCGGGTGGCGGCCTCGGTGTCGCCCGCGGCTTCGGCGCGTTCGGCGAAGGTCGGATACATGGTCTCCGCCTCGTAGTGCTCGCCGGCGATGGCCGCGGACAGGTTGTCCCGTGTCGTTCCGACGAGGCCCGCGAGATCGGCCTCCTCCTTGAAGTGCTCGCCCAGTTCGACGTCGGCCGTCCGCTCGAACAGGTCGGCGACCGCCGGTAGGCCTTCCTGGCGGGCCTGCTCGGCGTAGAGGCGATAGGAGGCGTTCGCTAAGGCCTCCCCCCGCATCGACTGATCGAGGTCGGCGCGGGTCTGCGGACTCAGGTCGTCCGCAGCCAGGGCCGAAGCGGCGAACGCGCCGCCGACCGGCGTACCGAGAACGGCGGTGAACGCGCCGGTGACCAGCGCACGGGTCCAGAACGAATTCATGAGTCGACCTCCTTACCTGGCATGACGCTCACGCCCATTGCGGCGTCGGCTACCCGGCGAGGCAGGTGCGAACGGCCGCCCCGGTAAAACCGCTCCCGACTTACGGCGGCATCGGCAAACGGTTCAACACCCCCGTGGCCGTTTCGGCCCAAGAGCCAATTCGCGCGCCTGGCCGCTGGCGGCCCCGGACGGGAGCGGGCATGGGATCGCCGGCCCCCAGACCCGCCCTGCCGGCCAGCCGCCCCGCCAACCACCGCCGTTCCACCGGCGCGGACGTCCGCCGGTCTCCGACTTCCCGCGTCCGTCCCGCCAGAGCGGCCAACGATGGCGGGAGGCGCTCGGTCGGCGGACGAACCGGGGGTCACCTCGCGGACGACCTCGGGGGCGCTGTCACGCATCC
This sequence comes from Marinitenerispora sediminis, assembly GCF_003336425.1. GTDB lineage: Bacteria > Actinomycetota > Actinomycetes > Streptosporangiales > Streptosporangiaceae > Marinitenerispora > Marinitenerispora sediminis. The sequence continues at coordinate 38,270 of NZ_QEIO01000028.1, forward strand.
CGAGCACCGTTGGAGGGGGAGAGGAGCGCCGAATGCACCCCTGCGCCGGAGCGGGCGTGGACGTGGCCATGAGAACCGCAACGGCGGCGTCGCGCCGAAACGTGATCGGCGGCGAATGGCGGCACTCCAGCCGTGCCCTCTGGCCCTTGAGGTCGGAAGGGCTGGCCTGAAAAGCTCCGCGGTTCCCGTCGTTCCCGGCGTGTGGGTGAGCATCATCAGCTCGTCGTCATGCGTCAGGCGCCGTCCGCCGCTGACCAGCCGTTTCGGGTCCGTCCGCTGGAGCGGCGCCCGCGCCGAACCGCCGGGCAGCGGGCCCGAGAGTATGACGGGATGCCGACCCCGCTCGCGGCGGCGAGCGACCAGTGGGCAGCCGAGCGTGCTGGGCGATATCCGCGTCGCGAGCATGCCCGGTCCGGTCAGATCGGTGTCGAGTGGGCGGCTGAGGGGAAAGAGCAGCGGTTTCCCCAGTCCCGCGCTGCGGCCGAAGAGAGCGCCTGGGTCCGATTTCCCGAGACGCTTCCCGGGTACCGTTCTCCTGGTGCCGTAACCGGCCGTGGGCCGGAAATACAGTCCCCATGGCGCGGTGCTCGGGAAACGGGAGTCGGCGGGAAACGGGTGAGTCGGACCCGCTGGCCATATCCGTCCCAGAGGCCGAATGCGGACTTGTCGGCCACCATTTCCGGGGCCGCGGGTCCCGGTGCCGTGGCCGGTCCACCCCGGCCCCGGCCCGGCCGCCGAGCGGACCGCGCGATGGGCGGTGCGTGCGGCTGGCGGCTCGCCACTGCGGGCTCGCGTGCCGCCGGGACGATGGCGAGGCGCCGCCGCTCCAAGCCGGACGTGTCCCGCACGCCACCGGTGCGGATATCCGCGCGACATTTCCGATTCCGCCGTGTACGGTGCTACTCGTTCCCTCGGTGCGCAGACGCGCGGATACTTCGGTTCGACTCCGGCAGGAACCCCCGGGTCTCCTGCGTGCCCCATTCGGCGGGGCGTCTTCCGCGGGTCACTTCGAACTCGGGGGAACGTCGCAACTTCATACGCACCTCCCGGTGCGCAGGCAGCGGATACTTCGTTTCCGGAACGAGAGGATGCGGGTTCGAGTCCCGCCTGGTCGCGGTGCGACCGGTAGCTCAAGCGGACAGAGCGCTGTGTACCGCAGCCGATTCGATCTCGGGAGGAGCCTTCGTCGGGGCGCCCGGTGCGCAGACCGCGGTTACTTCATGGAACCAAACGAGTTCCTCGCGGGTTCGAATCCCGCCACCGGTCCACCGGTGTGGGCGAGCGGCCGAAGCCGGTAGACCCGCGGTCGCCCCCTGACCTCGGGCGCCCCCGACGGATCCGGCTCCTTCCCGCGCGGAAAGGAGCCGTCCCCCTGTCCAAGTTCAACACCGCCGCGGCCCGGTCGGCCGGCCGCGGGCCGGTCGTCTCGGAGCGCGTGCCGTCCGGCCAGACCCACGAGGGCGGCCCCGGCTACGCGCGCGACGACAAGAGCGAGCTGTTCCTCCTGGCCGTGTCGAACATGGTCGGCGAGCAGACGTTCTACGAGGCCGCCGACGCCCGCGACGAGCGGTTCCGCGCCCTCGTCCACCAGATCGCCGTCGCCGACCCGGAGTGGCTGCTCGGCATGATCGGGTGGCTGCGCGGCACGGCGAACATGCGCTCGGCCGCGCTCGTCGCCGCCCTGGAGGGAGCGAGGGCCCGCGTGGCCGCCGGCGCGCACGGGCACTCCCGGCAGATGGTGGCCGCGGCCCTCCAGCGCGCCGACGAACCGGGTGAGGCACTGGCCTACTGGACGTCCCGGTACGGCCGGGCGATCCCTAAGCCGGTCAAGCGCGGCGTCGCCGACGCCCTCCGGCGGCTCTACACCGAGCGCGCGCTGCTGAAGTACGACACCGGGACCAGGGGGTGGCGGTTCGCCGACGTCATCGAGCTCGTGCACCCGGCCCCGGCCGCGGACCGCGCGGCCTGGCAGGGCGACCTGTTCGCGCACGCCCTGGACCGCCGGCACGGCCGCGACGCCGAGATCCCGGCCAGCCTGGGCATGGTGCGGGCGCGCGCCGAACTGGCGGCCGTCCCGGCCGAGCGGCGCCGCCGGGTCCTCGCCGAGGCCCCGGAGCGGCTCGCCCAGGCGGGCATGACCTGGGAGGCCCTGGCCGGATGGCTCCAGGGGCCGATGGACGCGGCCGCCTGGGAGGCGGCCATCCCGTCCATGGGCTACATGGCGCTGCTGCGCAACCTACGCAACTTCGACGAGGCCGGCGTCTCGGACGCCGTCGCCGAGCGCGTCGCGCTCCGGCTCGCCGATCCGGCGGAGGTGGCGCGGTCCCGCCAGCTCCCCATGCGGTTCCTGGCCGCCCACCGCGCCACGGCGTCCCTGCGCTGGGCCGGCGCGCTGGAGCGTGCGCTCGGCCACTGCCTGGGCAGCGTGCCCGCGCTGCCGGGGCGCACGCTCATCCTCGTGGACCAGTCCTACTCCATGAGCGCGCGGCTCTCCCGGCGGTCCTACCTGACGTGCTCGGCCGCCGCCCAGGTGTTCGGCGCGGCGCTCGCGCTGCGGGCGGAGCACGCCGACCTGGTGCAGTACGACGCCGTGAGCGAACCGGTCGCCGCCGGCCGCGGCGACGCCGTGCTGCGCGTCGTGGAGCGGTTCTGGGGGCCGCGCGGCGGCACCTCGACGGCGGACGCCGTGCGGCGGCACTACCGGCGGCACGACCGCGTGGTGATCGTGACCGACGAGCAGGCGCACCACGGCCAGGACCCGGCGCACCAGGTCCCCGCAGAGGTCCCGGTCTACACCTGGAACCTGGCCGGCTACCGCCACGGCCACGGTCCCAGCGGCGAGGGGAACCGGCATGTCTTCGGCGGCCTGGGCGACGCCGCGTTCGCCATGGTCCCGCTCATCGAGGCGGGGCGGCGCGCCGGATGGCCCTGGGAGTCCTAGCGCGGCGAGCCCGGTCCCGCCCGCGGATCCGCCGCGGCCGGGAGCGGGCCCCGGAGCGCGGCCGCTACGGGCGGGCTCCGGGGACGCGGCGCCAGGCCAGCAGCGCGCCCGCGAGGGTGGCGGCGACACAGGCCCACGCGAACAGGTCTCCCACCCTGCTGTAGACGGTGCGGACGCCCTCGACCGGGACGTCGACCACCATGGAGCCGCCGCCCGAGGTGAAGTAGTCCGCCGCGGCGAGCGTGCGGCCGTAGGGGTCGACCGTCGTCGAGATGCCCCTGCCGACCGGGCGGACGAGGGTGAAGCCGCCTTCGACCGCCCGGAACATCGCCTTCTCGGCGTGCAGCTTCTTGATGGCCGCCCACTCGTTGGCCGGCAGCAGCACGATGTCGGCGCCCCCGGCCGCGGCCTGGCGCATGGTCGCGGGGAAGTTCAGGTCGTAGCAGATGGCGGTGGCCAGCCGGCCGAACGCCGTGTCGTGGAGCGGAGTCTCGCCCGACCCGGCGTCGTAGGGCTCCAGGACGGGGATGGGGTGCGCCTTGTCGTAGGTCCAGGCCGTCGAGCCGTCGGAGGTCACGAGGACGGCCTGGTTGCGCAGGTAGGGCGGCCGCTCGGTGTAGACCGACATCCCGACCTCGACTTGGATCCCGTACTCCCGGGCGACCTCCCGGACGCGGTCGAGCAGCTCGTCGCGGTGCGCCTCCAGGGTGAACGCCGCGGACTCGTTCCACACGACGAGGTCGGCGCCCGCCCGCGCCTCGCGGACGGTCCGGTCGATCAACTCGTCGTTGATGGGGGCGAAGTCGCGGCGCACCTGGTCGGGGTCGGCGCTGACGATCGCCTCCAGGGAGTCGTACTTGGCGAAGGCGGGGCTCATGTTCGCGTCGTAGCTCGCCTCACTCAGGGTGACACCGGCCGCCCGCACGCTCTCGGTCGGCGTCGGGGCGAGCGCCAGGCGGGCGCCGCCGGCCAGGACGACGCAGCCCAGCACCGCGGTGCACGCCACCGCGGCCCGGAGGCCGGTGCGCCAGTCCCGCCCCGCGCCGAGTGCGTGCGCCGCCACGGCCGCGGCCCACGCGACGAGGAAGCTGACCCCGTAGACGCCGGTGACCGCGGAGACCTGGACGAGCGGGAGCGCGTCGTGCTGGGTCGATCCGAGGACGCCGTAGATGCCGCCGACCGGGCTCAGCGAGGTCTGGGCGAACTCGGCGGCGACCTTCGCCGCCGGGAACACCAGGGTGGACAGCAGGACCGAGCGCGCGGCGAGCCTGGGCGCGGCCAGCCGGTCCACCAGGAACGGCACCACCTGCACGGCGCCCAGCACCACGGCGATCAGCAGCAGCGGCGGGGAGGACAGCTCGGCCCGCCAGAGCCAGAAGAGGACACCGGCTGTGGAGACCGCCCAGAGCCACACCATCGCGCCGCCGGGGCGTCCGGTGCGGGCGAAGTGGATGAGGAACACCGGGTACAGCCAGGCGGCCAGGGCGATGTCGGAGCCGGAGTGCGTCGCGAAGAGCGAGAGCACGGCGCCCACGAGCAGCCAGAGGTGTCTCCGGCGTCGCCCGGTCGGTGCGGTATCGGGGGAGGAGGCCACGGTCGGAAGGCCTTTCTCGGTCAGGGGAACTGGTCCGGGCCGCCGGTGCGGCCCGCCGAGAACACTAGGAACGCCGCTGCGCCGCGGCCATGAGGCCGCCCGCCCGACCGGATGCGGCTCCACCCCCGCCGCCGACTGCGGTGCGCCGCAGGACCGCGCTCCGGTGTCCGGCGCTCAGCCCCGCCCGCGCAGCCGTCCGACCAGGGGGAGGAGGCGTCAATCCATCAACACGTGTTGGTCTGTTGGTGTGGGAGCGCGGGCCGCTGTACCCGGGGCCGATGTGGGGAGAGTCGGATGTCCGATATGGCGGACAAGTAGCTAAATAATCTACGTCGTACAGATCGCGGATGAAGTGGATGCTGATGGCACCGGCCGTGGAGGCGAGCAGCGACATCCGGATCGCGGCCCGCACCGAGTTCGCCACCACCTCCGACATCACCCTGCAGAACCTGCGGGCGACCGACTCCGCCATCAACGAGAGCCCCTGCGGGGTCCGCATCACCCTGCGCAGCAACACCCTCGTCAACAGCCGGCTCAACGTGTGCTCCGGCTCGGCCGGCGCGGGCCGCTAGCCGCCCGCGCGGTGCGCCCGCGCCGCCGCCCGCCGGGGACGGCCGCCGCCGCGGTCGTCCCCGGCGGGAGTCCGGGGTAGATTGCGACGCGCATCCTGTCGGCCGACCCCGAAGGTCCCCCCATGCGCATCGACCCGTCCTCCCGCCTCTTCTGGTTCGTCACCGGCGCCGGCACGCTCGCGGTGACCGGCGTAGTGCTCGCGAGTTGCGGAGTCCTGCCCGTCGGCGACCTCCCGGAGCTGCCGGGCGCGGACGAGGAGGCCGCCCCCAGCCCGTCGCCGGAGCCCACCACCGAGCAGGCGAGCTTCGTGCTGCCCGCCTCGTGCGCGGAGATCGGCGCCGAGGAGCTCGCCGGCGAGCTGGTGCCCGCGGGCGCGGTCGTCGACGAGCAGGCCGCCGAGGTCGAGGGGCACCCGGACGCCGAGCAGCTCTCCTGCGTCTGGCACGCCGGCACCGACGTCCGCGCGGAGTCGTTCTCGCTGGTCTTCACGCTGAACGTGGACCCGACCGGACGCGCCCAGGTGGTGCGGCTGCCCGGTGCGCAGGAGGAGATGAACTGGGAGGTGGACGTGGACGTGGACGTGGACAGCTACCGCAGCGCCGAGGCGGACGCCCTCGGCGGTGAGCTGGAGTACGTGTCCACCGTCGAGGGGTCCAGCCGCAACCTCTACCTGTCGCTGCCCGGTGAGTTCCACGTGTCGGTCACCGCCATGTACTCCGAGGCCACCCGCGAGGAGATGGAGCGCGTGGTGATCGCCGCCGCGGAGCGCGCTCGGGCGTGAGAGCGCCTGCGCCCCGGTCCGGGCCGGACCGGGGCGCAGGCTCCGACGTCACTCGCCGACCGGGATCTCCGGCAGCTCGCCGAACGGCCCGGCGCGCAGCGTCAGCTCCTCGACGCTCTCGGGCGGGGCGGGGAACACCGCGACGAGCTCGTAGGTGTTGCCCGGCTGCAGTTCGTGGACCTCCTCGGCGAAGCCGCCGGTCCTGCCCTCGCCGAAGTTCATCTGCGCCACGTAGCGCACCAGCCCGGCCTCGGGGTCGAGCAGCTGGAACCCGCCGAGCGTGCCCATGCTGAACCGCTCGGGCTGGCCGGGCTGGAGCGCCGCGGTGCCGCCCATGTCGGGGCTGAGCGGTTCGTCGGTGGTGTTGGTCAGGGAGACCGTGCCGATCACGTAGGCGCCGTCGCGGCGCAGCGGGTAGACGTCGAGCCGGACGCCGTCGCGCTCCACGCTGGCGGCGACGTCGCCGGGGTCGTCGGTGAAGGGGGCCGGCCAGTTGACGTTGCGCACCGCGACACCGAGGCCGTCGTCGTCGGCCTCCTCCTCGTCCGGGTCGGCGTTCTGGTCCACGGTGTAGGCGAACTCCACCCGGCGGTTGCGGGCGCGCGCCTCCTCGTCGTCGGCGCCGCCCTCCCGGGCGATCGGCTCGGTGCTGCCGCGCCCCTCCACCGCGTAGTCGAAGTCGGTGCCGATCTCCTCCACGAGGAGGTTGCGCACCGTCTCGGCGCGGCGCAGCGAGAGGCGCTCGTTGTAGGCGTCGGTCCCGCGGCCGTCGGTGTGGCCGATGACGGTGATCTCGGGGTCGTCGGGGTCGACGTTGCGGGCGAGGGAGGCCGCGGCCTGGCGGACCACCTCCTCCGCCTCCTCGGTAAGGTCGGACCGGTCGAACTCGAACATCACGTCGGAGTGCAGCGCGATGATCTCGCGGTCGCCGTCGCGCGTGGTGGAGGCGATCTCGGAGTCGACGTAGCTCTCCACCCAGCCCTGGTCGGCGACGGCGTCGTCGTCGGGGCGGCGGTTGGCGAAGGTGAGGTTCTCGCCGCCGGGCGGCGGGTCGTCCGGCGAGAGGTGGTCGGCGCCGTTGGGGTCCTCCGGGTCGGGGCGCTCCTCGTCCACGTCCTGTACCGGGATGCCGGTCATGGCGCCCAGGCCGCTGCCGACGAAGGTGACCTGCCGGATCTCGTCGGGGAGGCGCGGGAAGTAGCGTCGGTACTCGTTGGTGACCCCGTCGTGCACCGGGTAGAGCCCGTTGGAATCGGGGCTGACCGAGCCGTACTTGAGGCCGTCGTCGTCGATGTACTGGCGGAACACCCGGCCGGTGATCGGGTCGACCAGGGTGTGCGGCATGCTCAGGTTGCGGTTGCTGCCGGCGAACTCGTCGAGGTAGCTGACCTCGTAGTACATCACGGTGTAGTCGGGGGTGCGCTCCAGGCCGGTGATGGAGAAGCGCATCTCGGAGTCCTGGCCGGTGTCCTGGAAGATGCGCCCCTCCCGGGTGTAGGGGAACTCCTCCCGGACGGTCGGGGGCCCGTCCTCCGAGCCGAACCGTCCCGCCCAGGACGTGAAGTCCTCGACGATGCTGCAGCCGGTGAGCAGCAGGCTGCCCGAGGCGAGCAGCGCGATCACTGAGAGGGGCGTCGTCCGCGCCATGCGGGGGAACTCCGATCACGAGGGAGACATGACGGGGACATACTCCCGCCCTGGGACGGAGTTGGCGAAACGGTGCGGGTCCCCGCAGGTGGACCGTTGCCCGCGGCGGCCTCCGGACGGCGGCCCGCGGCAGCCGTGGACCACCGTCCGCAGGCCGCCGCGGGCGCTCCCGGCCCTTCCTCCCTGGTGCCCCCGGCGAGCCCGGCGGCGGATCCGCGGCTTGGCCCGGGATCTACTCGATCTTGTCGCTGAGCTGGCGAAACATTATATTTTCCGGTTTAATCCCTAGAGCACGTGAAGCCTGGGTAAGGTCGGAAAATGGCTATACGTTCACATCGGCGTACCGAGAGGTACGCGGCACGAGCGGGCGTCATCACCCTCTCCGCCATCCTCGCCGTCGGGTACGGCGCCGCCGTGGGGGACGGCGGGCTCCCCGGCGCGGCGACGGCCCATGCCAGCACCCCCTCCGCGGCGCCCGGCGTCGCCTGGTTCTCCTCCTCCGAACTGCGCCTCGGGGACCACGGACGCGAGGTCCGGGACCTCCAGGAGCGGCTCCTCGAACTCGGCTACTGGCTGGACTCCGCCGACGGCGAGTTCGGCGGGCTCACCTACCACGCCGTGATCGCCCTGCAGAAGGCGGCCGGCATCGACCGGGACGGCATCGTCGGCCCCGACACCCGCGAGGCGCTCAACAACGGGGTGCGCCCGAGCGCCCAGAGCTCCTACGCCAACGCCATCGAGATCGACCTCGAACGCCAGCTGCTGCTCGTGGTCTCCGACGGCGAGGTCGTCAAGACCTTCACCACGTCCACCGGTTCGGGCGAGACGTACGAGTCCCGCGGCGAGCAGCACGTCGCGACCACGCCCAAGGGCGAGTTCACCGTCTTCCGCGGCGTGGACGGCTGGGACACCGGCCCGCTGGGCAAGTTGTACCGCCCGAAGTACTTCAACGGCGGTATCGCCGTGCACGGCTACACCTCCGTGCCGGCCCACCCCGCCTCCCACGGCTGCGCCCGCGTCAGCATCAAGGCGATGGACTGGCTCTGGGAGAGCGGCCACCTGGACAACGGCAGCGTCGTCGTCGTCCGCTGATCCCCCCGCGGGACCACCCGTTCCCCGGTGCGGGGGACGGGCCGGGTGGTCCCGCTCCGGCGGCGGGGGCGGTCAGGCCCCGCCGCGGCGGTCCGGGCGGTGCCGGTCCAGAAAGCCGCGGATCAGGGCCAGCCACTCCTGCGGCGCCTCCAGGAACGGCACATGGCCGGTGTGCAGCTCGGCGAACTCCGCCCCGGCGATGCCGTCGGCGAGCTGGCGGTGGTGGTGGGGCGTGACGAGGTGGTCCAGTGTCGTGGAGATCACCAGCGTCGGCACGGTGATCCGCGCGAGGTCGGCGCGGACGTCGACCCGCTGGACCAGCTCCACCTGCGCCACGGCGCCCGGCGGGACGGACGCGGCGCCGCTCTCGGCCGCTGCGTCCAGTTCGGCGGAGCCCATCCGGTCCAGCAGCGGAGCGCCGAACCCGGTCAGCAGCGACCAGCGCGCGGCCTCGGCGCGGTCGGGGGCCAGCAGCAGCCGGTGCCACTGGGCCAGCGCGAGCCGCATCCGGGCGCTGGGGTGGGCGAAGGACGCGGTCAGTACGAGGCCGGTGACCCGCTCGGGATGCCGGACGGCGGCGCGGATCGCCACCGGGCCGCCCAGCGAGTACCCGGCGATCGCGAAGCGCGGCACCCCCTCTTCCACCGCGGTGCGGACGAGCGCGTCGGCCAGTGCGTCGAGCCCGAGCTCCCCCTGGCCGAGCGGGGTGCGCCCCGAGCCGGGGTAGTCCGGCCCGACGACAGTGCGGGACGCGGCCAGCCCGTCGAGGATCGGCCCGTAGTTGGCGTCGATGCCGCCGGTGGCCCCGTGCGCGAGCAGCAGCCCGGGGCCGGAGCCGCGCACGACGCGGCCGAGCCGTGCCGCCGGGGACGGCTGTGGTAGTGCGTTCATGGCGGTGAACGTAGACCCTGACATCTATGTGAGAGTCAAGCCGGTGTCCGCGGGGTCTCCGGCGCCGCGGTGACACGGTGGGACCGCTCAGCCGCCGGCGTACAGGTCCGCCTCGACCAGCAGTGCGCGGTGGTCGCTGCCGGCCAGGTCGAGGAACCGCCCGGCGGTGGGGTGCAGGGGGCCGCCGACGAGGATGTGGTCGATCTGCGCGCCCGCCAGCGGTGCGGCGGTCCACGACGGTTCGCGGCCGAGGCCGACGGCGGGTGCGCTGTCGCGTAAACCGGTGTCCAGGACGGCGCGGAAGGCGGCGTGGTCGCGGGTGGCGTTGAAGTCGCCGGCCACGATGGCCGCGCCGTCCAGGTCGGCGGCGGCGGTGCGCAGCGCGGTGAGCTCCCTCCGCCAGTCGGCCACCATGCCGGGGATCGGGGGCAGCGGGTGGGCCAGGAGCAGCGCGACCGGGACGCCCTCGACCACGGCCTCGGCTCCGGGCATGGCCAGCAGGCCGGGCACCTCGCCGGCCGGGCGGACCGGGTGGCGGCTCAGGATCGCCGAGCCCTCGGCGCCGGTCGCCGCCGCCAGGACCCGGTGCGGGTAGAGCCGGGTCAGCTCGGCCGTCTCCAGGCGCTCCCCGCAGGCGAGGTCGCACTCCTGGACGAAGACCAGGTCCGGGTGCTCGCTCCGCAGCACCTCGACCAGGGCGTCGGTCGCCGCGCCGAGTCTGAGGTTGGCCGTGAGCACGCTGAGCCGGGCCGCCGGCGGCCCGGCGGGGGCGGCCTCCGCGCGGCCGTAGGAGGGCAGCAGCGCGCCGATGCCGAGCGCCACCGCGAGCGACCAGACCAGCCCGGCGCGCCAGCGGACCAGCACGCACAGCGCCAGTCCGGCCGCGGCCGCAACGAGCAGGTGGGGGAGGAAGGCCAGCAGCTGCGGAACCGGGGTCACGCCGTCCACGCCCGCCAGCCGGCACAGCAGCACGGCTGTCGGCACCGCCAGCGCGGCACCGGCGAGCCAGCGGCCGGCCCGCCGGCGGCCGGGCGGTGCGGCCGCGCGGTGCGGGCCGGGGTGGGAGGTGGCGGCCATGTGAGGGGCCTCTCGACGGAGAACACGGGGACGGGAGAAACG
>NZ_QEIO01000271.1 GCF_003336425.1 Marinitenerispora sediminis
CCCTCACGCGGCCCGCCGCCCCTGCCCCAGACGGCGGACCGCGCCTCCCCCGAAGGCCGCTCATGACAACCGAGACGAACGACACCCAACCACCACGACTCGACCGCGTCCGCGCTGGCGTCCAGCGCTTCGGCGGCCACCTCGCCGGCATGGTGATGCCCAACATCGGGGCCTTCATCGCCTGGGGTCTGATCACCGCGCTGTTCATCCCCGCGGGCTGGTTCCCCAACGAGACCCTGGCGCAGATGGTCGAGCCGATGCAGCTCGTCCTGCTGCCGGTCCTCATCGGCTACACCGGCGGACACCTGGTGCACGAGCGGCGCGGCGCGGTGGTCGGCGCGACCGCGACCCTGGGCATCGTCGCGGGCGCCGACATCCCGATGTTCCTCGGGGCGATGATCATCGGCCCGCTCTCCGCCTACCTGCTGAAGCTGTTCGACAACGCCGTGCAGCCCCGGATCAAGTCCGGGTTCGAGATGCTGGTGAACAACTTCAGCGCCGGCATCCTCGGCGCGATCATGGCGGTCGTCGGCATGCTCGGCATCGGCCCGGTGGTCGCCGTGATCACCGGCGCGCTCGAGCGCGGCGTCGCCTTCCTGATCGACCTGCACCTGCTGCCCGTGGTCTCCCTCGTGGTCGAGCCCGCCAAGGTGCTGTTCCTGAACAACGCGATCAACCACGGCGTGCTCGGTCCGCTCGGTGTCGCCAACGCCGCGGACAACGGCCGGGCCATCGAGTTCCTCATCGAGTCCAACCCGGGCCCCGGACTCGGCATCCTGCTCGCCGTCATGTTCTTCGGTCCCCGGATCTCGCGGGCCTCGGCGCCCGGTGCCGCCATCATCCACTTCTTCGGCGGCATCCACGAGATCTACTTCCCCTACATCCTCGCCCAGCCGAAGCTGCTCGTCGCCGCCATCGCCGGCGGGGCCAGCGGTGTCGCGGTGTTCATGGTCACCGGGGCTGGGCTCGTGGCGCCGCCGTCGCCCGGCAGCATCATCGCCCTCATCGCGATGACCCCCAGCGGCGGGCACCTGTCCGTGCTGGCCGGCGTCGCCGTCGCCACCATCGTGTCCTTCCTGGTGGCCGCCGCGCTGCTGGGATTCGGCCGTGCCGAGCGCAAGGCCGCCAACGACGAAACGGAGGTCTCCTCATGACGACCATCAACGGTTCCGATGTCGGCAAGGTCGTCATCGCCTGCGACGCCGGCATGGGCAGCAGCGCCCTGCTCAAGGCCCAGCTGTCGAAGACGCTCGCCCCGTACTCCGTCAAGGTCGAGCACACCGCCGTGAACAAGATCCCGGCCGACGCCGACGTGGTGCTCTGCCACCAGGGTCTGGCCGACCGCGCCCGCAAGAGCGCGCCGGACACCGTCGTCCTGCCGTTCCAGATGTTCATCGGCGACCCGGTGTTCGCCAAGCTGGAGGCCGCGATCAAGGCCGGTGAGCCCATTGCCGGCTGAGGCGCTGCTGGTGACGCCCGAGGCCGTCCGGCTCGGCCGGACGGCCCGGGACAAGGCCGACGCCATCGACCAGTGCGGGCAGCTGCTCCTGGAGCTCGGCGCGGTCGAGCCCGGGTACCTGCCCGCCATGCACGAGCGCGAGAAGTCGGTGTCCACCTACATCGGCGAGGGCGTCGCCATCCCGCACGGCACCAACGAGGCCCGTGCGCTCGTGCGGCGCACCGCGCTCGCGGTCGTGCAGTTCCCCGACGGCGTGGACTGGGACGGCTCCGACGTCCGCCTCGCCATCGGCATCGCCGCGGACGGTGAGCAGCACATGGGCGTGCTGTCCGCGCTCGCCCTCACGCTCGGCCTGCCCGAGCGGGCGGAGCGACTGCGCACGGCCGTGGACGTGGCCACGGTCGTCGAACTGCTCCGCCCCATCCCCGAGAACCAGACAGAGGACATCTGATGAAGGTCGCCCGCTTCTACGCCCCCGGAGACATCCGCCTGGAGGAGGCTCCCGAGCCGAAGGCCGGCCCCGGTGAGCTCAAGCTCCGCGTGCGCAACTGCTCCACCTGCGGAACCGACGCCAAGATCCGCCGGCACGGCCACCACCACATCGTGCCGCCCCGGGTCATCGGCCACGAGATCGCCGGCGAGGTCGTCGAGGCCGGCGAGGGCGTGAGCGGGTGGTCGGCCGGAGACCGCGTGCAGGTCATCGCGGCCATCCCGTGCGGTGAGTGCCCGGACTGCCGCCGCGGCTGGCAGACCATCTGTCCGAACCAGGAGTCCATGGGCTACCACTACGAGGGCGGCTTCGCCGAGTACCTCGTGGTGCCCGCGAAGGTCCTCGCCGTGGACGGCGTGAACCGCATCCCCGACGGCGTCAGCTTCGCCGAGGCGTCGGTGGCCGAGCCGCTGGCCTGCGTGCTCAACGGCCAGGAGCTCGCCCGGGTCGCGGAGGGCGACGACGTGGTGGTCGTCGGAGCCGGCCCCATCGGCTGCCTGCACGTCCGCATGGCCCGGGCGCGCGGCGCGGCGCGGGTCTTCCTGGTGGAGCTCAACCGCCAGCGCCTCGACATGGCCGCCGACCGGGTGCACCCCGACGCCGCCATCGCCTCGGGCGAGGTCGACGCGGTGGACGAGATCCGCAAGCTCACCGACGGCCGCGGCGCCGACGTCGTCATCACCGCGGCCGCCTCCGGCGCCGCGCAGGAGGCCGCCCTCCAGATGGTCGCCCGCCGCGGCCGGATCAGCTTCTTCGGCGGCCTGCCGAAGGACAAGCCGATCATCTCCTGCGACTCCAACCTGGTGCACTACCGCGAGCTGACCATCGTCGGCGCCAACGGCTCCAGCCCCGAGCACAACCGCCGCGCCCTGGAGCTCATCGCCTCCGGCCAGGTGCCGGTGAGCGACCTCATCACCCACCGCATGCCGCTGGACGAGGTGCTCACCGCCATCGACACGGTCACCGAGGGCACCGCCATCAAGGTGACGATCGAACCCTGACCAGCGCCCCCGCCGCCCCTCCTCCCCGGCGGGACGCTTTCCAAGGGGGAGGACGGCCACTC
>NZ_QEIO01000272.1 GCF_003336425.1 Marinitenerispora sediminis
CCCTCCCACCGGGGAGACTCGTGTGGTGACGTAGACGCGCCGCCGGACGGTGCCGGGGCGCGCCTACGTCACCACACGAGTCTCCCCGGTGGGAGGGGGCGTCACGTCCACAGCAGCACGGCCTCCGAGACCAGCGGCAGCACCGGGAGCGCGCTGGTCCCGGTGTGCAGCAGGAAGTTCAGCCACAGGTTGCGGTAGCGGGACCACAGGTAGCCGAACAGCAGGCCCGCGGCACCCTGGACCGCGATCCCCATGCAGAGGCCCAGGACGGCGCCGTGGTAGACGTGGGTGCCGATAGCGGCGCCGACCCCGTACACCAGCGCCGCGGCGACGATGCCGGGCCACCGCCCCAGCAGCAGCTCCAGGCGGGTCTGCAGCAGGCTGCGGTAGAAGACCTCCTCCAGCAGCGCCGACGTGGTGAGGGTGAGGAGCAGCCGCACCACCAGGGTGTACTCGTCCGGGAGGGTCCGCGGCGTGGGCAGCGGCGTGGTCCACGGCGCGAGCACCGAGAGGGCGAGGTAGCCCGCGATCGCCGCGAGCCCCGCCCACCGCCAGCGCTCGCCCACCCGCATCGCCACCGCCGGGATGTCGGGACCGTGGCTGTAGCGCATGACCCCCGCCGAGCCGATGATGGCGACGGGGGCGATCAGCAGGAACAGCACCTTCGCGGTGTGGTAGGAGAGCGCGCTCAGGGAGGGGTCGACCAGCCCGAAGGCGGCGTCCAGGGCGCGGTCGCCGAAGGCGAACCCGACCACGCAGCCCAGCAGGAACAGCACCTCGCGCCGCAGCGGGTGGCCGGACAGCGCCGCCCGCACCCGCTGGTCGAGTTCCTCCTCCGGTGCCCGCCACGGCAGCAGCCGGACGAGGAGCATGCCGGCCGCGACGGGGATCCACAGCGACCACAGCTGGCCCTGGGCGTAGTCCTCGCTGGGGCGGATCGCGGTGTTCCCGGTCGCGTGCAGCAGGACGCCGACCACCACGAAGACGGCCGCTCCCGCGCCCAGCACCCAGCGCCGCACCACCGTCGCGAGCATGCGCGCCTCCCCGATCCGGTGCGACCCGACCGCCGCCCCCGCCGCGCCGCGGGCCGGCACGGCCCCGCGCGACCGGCCTCCCTCATCCGACGATCTGCAGCGACGGCGCGACCACCAGCGTGATGACGCCGCCGCGGAGCAGGATGTTCAGCCACATGTTGCGGTAGCACGCCCACACATACCCGTAGAGCAGCCCCGAGACCCCGTAGGTGGCGATACTCAGCCCGAGGTCGTGCTGCCCGCCGGTCGGCATCGCCCGCGGCAGTTCGGCGTAGCCCCCGATCAGGGCGTAGGTGGCGGCGAACAGCAGCGACGTGAGCACGATGCCGGACCACCGGTCGGTCAGCCGCTCCAGGCGGGTCTGCACCATGCCGCGGAAGAAGATCTCCTCGGGGACGCTGATGACGACCAGCGCCACGAACACCCCGAGCGCGACGCCGTCGGGCACCGGGGTCAGCCGCTCCCCCGTCCCGAGCACGAGCGCGAGCAGGCACCCGGCGACCGGCAGCATCCCCACCCACCGCCAGGGTTCGGTCACCCCCATGGCCAGCCGGGGCATCCCCGTGGACGAGCCCTCCATGCTGAACCCGGCCCGGTCGACCAGCAGTACGGGGACCACGAAGAGGAAGAGCAGCCGGGCGACCGGAACCGCGAGCACGAAGTAGTCGGCGTGGATCTGGCCGAAGACGAACGCCATGGCTCCGACGCCGGCGAGGAAGGCCACCAGCGCCCCCATCAGCCACACCAGTTCGCGGCCGAGGGGGTGGCCGTCGAGCACGTCGTCCAGCCGCTTCTCCAACTCCTGCTGGGGCGCGCGGCGGGCGGCGAACCAGGTGAGCAGCAGCCCGACGGCGATCGGCACCCACGTCCCCCACAGCAGGGGCGGCCCGCCCGGCCCGCCCGACGCCTCCAGGACGGGATACGTCAGCGCCGTAAGGGCGAGAGCGGCACCGTAGACGGCGAGTCCCGCCCACAAGCTCCGCCTCTGCAGCATGACCACGGAATCTCCCCCAGTTCAGACCCTCAGTCTGCCCCAGGAGAAACCAGAAGTGACGTAATGACTACGGTATGTCGCGTTTCTCGATGACATTCCGCCACCAGCGGCGATACGCGGTCCGGCACGGCCCGCGCCGCCCGGTCACGTCCCGCCCGCGCGCTCGGCGGCGGCCAGCGCGGTGACCGCCCCGAGCTCCCAGCACGCCTCGCGGTCCGCGCGCCCGAGCGCCCCGATCACGCTGACCGGCGGCCGGTGCCGGCTCCACGACATCCCGGCGGCGATCGCCTCGACCGCGCGCACCGCGCCGGCGGTGTCGTTGTTGCCGTGCACGTAGAGTGCGTAGGGCAGCCCGCCGGTGTCGGCCAGGCACGGGTAGTAGATGTTGTCGAAGAAGTACTTGAGCGCCCCGGACATGTAGCCGATGTTCGCCGGCGTTCCCAGGACGACGGCGTCGGCCGCGAGCACGTCGGGCGCCGTCGCGGCGAGGGCCGGGCGCGTCGCGACCTCCACCCCCTCGATGTCGTCGGTCCGCGCGCCGGCGAGCACGGCCTCCAGCATCTCCTGGGTGGCCGGGGACGCGGTGTGGTGCACGATCAGCAGTCGGGCCATGCGGCCAGGCTCGCACAGCCGGCCGGGCCAGGCGAGCGGTCCGGCGCCCCCGATCGGCCGGTCCGCCGCGCGGCGCTCCGGCCCAGCCCCGGGGCCGGCCTGGCGGACGCGCGACCAAAGTCGCCGCAACCGGTCACTTGGACCGATCCGGTCGTTCGCCCTGAGCCACCACAATTGACGGCATACGCGCGGGAGCCGTACGGCGCCGCTCCCCCGATCCCGGACGGCCGCCAACCCAAGGGACCGGCGGGCACGGACGGCGGCGCCCCGTAGGACGGACCCCCGGTTTCCCCGATGCGCCGGCCCCCGGTCCCCGGCGCCCCCGCGGACGGCACCGGC
>NZ_QEIO01000273.1 GCF_003336425.1 Marinitenerispora sediminis
ACGGCCTGGAGAACGCCCCGGAGGCGTTCATCTCGATGCTGCGCGGTGGCAATGTCGGGAAGATGGTGGTGCGGACCGGCTGAGGTGGGGCCGGGCAGGGAGGCGGTTGGCGGCGGGCGTCCTGGGGGCGTCCGCCGCGCGCGTGTTCCCGGGCGCCCGCGCGATCCCCGGGCAGCCACGCCGCCGGGGAAGCGGGCGCGGGGCGGTCCCGCGCGGCCGGTCCGCTCAGCCGGGCGCGGCGCCGGGTGGAGGCCGGTCCCGCGGCCGGCGGGCGGCACGGACTCCGGCGCCCGCGGGCCGTCCGCCGGCCGCGGCGATCCGGTCGGCCGAGGGCTCAGCGCCGGCCGGCGGCGATTCCGTCGATCCGCTCGTGGTAGGTGCGGCGGGTGCGCTCGGTGTGCTCCCGCATCAGGCGGGCCGCCTCCTGCTCGTCGCGGGCCTCGATCGCGTCGATCATCCGCGCGTGCTCGTCCCAGGAGGTCCGGCCGCGGGCGCGGGCGATGGGGGCGTAGTACCAGCGGACCCGGCGGTCCACCTGCGCCGCGAGTTCGGCGAGCACCCGGTTGCCCGAGACCTCGGTCACGCTCCGGTGGAAGTCGGCGTTGGCCGTGACGACGGCGTCCACGTCCCCGTCGTCGACGGCGGCCAGACCGGCGCGCCACAGGTTGCGGAGCCGGGCGATCTCGGCCTCGTCGGCGTTGCGGGCGGCCAACCGGGCGGACTCGGTCTCCAGCAGCGCGCGCACCGCCAGCAGCTGGTCCGCCTCGCTCTCCGTCGGCTGGTGCGGTGATGAGGTCGAGCAGCGCCTCGTAGACGGCCTCGCGCAGGGGCACCGGGCGCTGCACCTGGCCGGCCAGCACGGCAGTCGACGGCTGGGACGACATCCGAGACGACATGAGGCACTCCATCCCCGCGACCAGCCGGAGGCGTCGTCGCTGTTTATGGTCCACAGTCTACAAAGAACATCGGGGTCTCGACCCGGCTCCGTCAGTACGGCAGTTCCACCAGCTCCACGGGCCCGGCGGAGTCCGGAGTGCCGTCCCGCGGGGGCAGCACCGCGAGGGCGTCGGCCACGGCGGCCCCGCGCAGCGCGGCGGGGCCGTCCCCGCCGACGGGGGCGGCCCGCCCGTCCCGGACCCGGACGGCCACGAGACGGGTGTCACGGGCATGGCGGTCGGCCGGCCCGGCGAGGTGGGCGCGCCGCCCGGCGTGCGCCGGGTCCCGCCGCCCCGCCAGCGCGGACAGCGCCGGGACGAGCAGGGTCAGTGCCGCGACCAGGGCCGCGTTGGGGTTGCCGGGCAGGCCGACCACGAGCGGCCCTCCGGGGAGCGCGGCGAGCAGCTGCGGGTGCCCGGGGCGGCAGGCGACCCCGTCGACGCCGACGTCGGCCGCCAGCGCGTCGAGCGCACCGCGCAGGTGGTCGGCCGGGCCGGCCGAGGAGGCACCGCAGACCACGACCAGCTCCGTCGCCGGGTCGGCGGCCGCCGCACGCAGCTCGGCGGTCAGCCGGGCGCGCCCGTCGGCCACGTGGGCGCTGCCGGCGAGGACGCCCCCGGCCCAGCGGACCAGGCCGGGCAGCATCGGGCCGATGGCGTCGCGCACCGCACCCGGACCGGGCAGGCCGGTGGGGACCACCTCGTCACCGGTCACCAGCGCGGCGACCCGGGGGCGCCGCACCGGGAGGGAGTCGTGGCCGGTGCCGGCGGCCAGTCCCAGCAGCGCGGGGGTGACGACGGTGCCGGCCGGGGCGAGCACGGCGCCGGCCGGCACGCTCTCGCCGCGGTGGCGCACGTGCCGGCCCGGCCGCACCGGCCCCTCGATCCGGTCCCCGTCGCACACCGCCCGCTCGTACGGCAGCACCGCCTCGGTCCGCGCCGGAACCGGCGCTCCGGTGGCGATCTCGACCGCCTCGCCCGGGCGCAGCCGCCGCACCGGGCCCGGCCGCCCGGCGAGCGCGCGGCCGACCAGCCGCCACGGCCCCGGTCCGGCCACGGCGTAGCCGTCCATGGCCGCGGAGTCGCAGGCGGGGACGGCCGCGCGGGCGGTCACGGGCACGGCGAGCGCGGCGCCCAGCGCGTCGGCGAGCGGGACGTGGGCGACGGGAGCCTCCCGCGTCCCCGTGCGGAGGTGGGCGGTCGCGAGCTCGCGGGCGGCATCGCGAGCCCGCGACCACGTCGTGGCGCGGTGCCGGACGGGCACCGCGGGTGCGGTGGCCACGGGTACGGGGGGCTCCATCGGTCTCCCTTCACCACTCGGGCGGCGGTGCCGCGCCGGTGGGGCGGCTGGTGAGAAGAACCTGAAATGTTGCCGTTCACCCGGCATCGGCGGTTCCTTCTGCCGGTCGACCGTCCACCGAGCGTCCAACTTCTTTTTAGCATACTGTATACACATTCCCTACGGCGGAAGGGAACATCCATGCGAATAGCGATCCTGGGTGCCGGAGCGATCGGCGCCTACGTGGGAGCCGCGCTGGCACGCGGCGGCGCCGACGTCCACCTCATCGCGCGGGGCGCCCAGCTGGCCGCCCTCCGCGCGCACGGCGTGCGGGTGACCAGCCCGCGCGGCGACTTCCACGCCCACCCGCACGCCACCGGCGACCCGCGCGAGGTCGGCCCGGTCGACGCCGTGTTCCTCGGCCTGAAGGCCCAGCACTACGCCGGTTGCGGGCCGCTGCTGCGCCCGCTGCTCGGCCCGGAGACGGCGGTGGTCGCGGCCCAGAACGGCATCCCCTGGTGGTACTTCCACGGCGTCAGCGGCCCCTACGCCGGCCACCGCGTGAACAGCGTGGACCCGGACGGCGCGGTCAGCCGCACCATCCCGGTGGAGCGCGCGGTCGGCTGCGTGGTCTACGCCGCGACCGAGATCGCCGCACCCGGCGTGATCCGGCACCTGGAGGGGACCCGCTTCTCCATCGGCGAGCCCGACGGCAGCGTCTCCGCGCGCTGCCGCGACTTCAGCGCCGCCATGGTCGCGGGCGGGCTCAAGTGCCCGATCGAACGCGACCTGCGCCACGACATCTGGGTGAAGCTCATGGGCAACATCGCCTTCAACCCGCTGAGCGCGCTGACGAGGTCGACCATGGCGGAGATCTGCCGGGACGCCACCTCCCGGGAGCTCGCCGCCACCATGATGCGCGAGGCCCTGGACGTCGCCGCCCGGCTGGGCGTGCACACCGAGATCTCGGTGGAGCGCCGCTTGGCCGGCGCCGAACGCGCCGGCGACCACCGGACGTCCACCCTGCACGACCTCGAACGCGGCCGGCCGATGGAGCTGGACGCCATCCTGACCGCGGTGGTCGAGCTCGCCGACCTCACCGGAGCGCGGGTGCCCGCGCTGCGGATCGTCAACGCCGTGGCGACGCTGCTCAACGAGCGGCTGAGCGCGCCGGCCGCGGCCGGCGCCGCTCCGCTCGCCTCGGCCGGGTAGGCCGCCCGGCGAAGCGACGCCCACCACGGCCGCACGGGCCGTGGTGGGCGGGTCGCACTCTCAGGGCGCGGGCTCCGAGGTCGGACCCGGCCAGAGCGGGCGGGCTGCT
>NZ_QEIO01000274.1 GCF_003336425.1 Marinitenerispora sediminis
CGCCCGGCCCGCCCCGGGAGCGGGCCGGCCAGGAGGCCGCGGCGGCGCCGATGGCGGACCCCCCGTCCCGCCGCCGGCGCCGCCGCGGCCGTACATGGGACCGGCACGGCGGTGCTTCGCGCGGCGGCCCGGGCGGAGCGGTCGCGGCGGCGGCCCACCCGGCATACTGGGTGGCCGGCGCGGCCGGCCGTGGACGCCCGGCGCGGGTGCTCGGACGCGCGGGCCGCGGCGGACCGGCGCGGCGGGTGTCGGATTGATCTCGACACCCTTCCGATGCCATTCGTAATATTCGTATTCCGCGTCAACCTTACGAATTTCGTCGTTTTCATCTCGCTAGACTTCCTGCATGCGAGACCCCCACAGCCCTTCACTTCGGCTCCGCCGGCTGGCGGCCGAACTTCGTCGTTCACGGGAGAGCGCCAAGCTGACGGTGACCCAGGTCGCCAAGGAACTCGGCTGGAGCGCGCCCAAGGTCAGCAAGATGGAGACCACCGAGACCAAGCGCATCAGCGCTGCTGACCTCGACAAACTCATGGACCTCTACAAGATCGGGGACCCGGAGACCCGAGAGGCCCTGCAGGCCCTCGCTCGGGACGCGCGGGAGCGGGGCTGGTGGTCGAAGTACAAGGACATCTTCGGCTCCAAGGCGCTGCCGGACTTCGAGGCGGAGGCGTCGACGATCCGCACCTTCGAGGCGCAGATGATCCCGGGCCTCTTCCAGACGCCCGACTACACGGCCGCGCTGCTCGCGGGCCGCCGCTACACGACTCCGGAGGAGATCAACCGCAAGGTCGAGGCCCGGATGGCCCGCCGCGAGATCCTGTACAAGTTCCGGCCAGTGCAGCTGCTCGCGGTCCTCGACGAGGGTGCGCTGCGCCGGGTCATCGGCGGCCCGAAGGTCATGCGCGAGCAGCTGGAGCACGTGCTGCACATCGCGCAGATGCCCAACATCAACGTGCAGGTCCTGCCGTTCTCCAGCGGTTCGCACTCCGCACTCGGAGCACCGTTCACCATTCTGGAATTTCCCGAACCTCTGGACCTTCCCATCATTTACGTGGAAACCGTGACTGATGGGATCTTCGTGGAGGATCGCACAGAAATCGAACGGTACAGCATGGTCTTCGGCGATGTTCAGGGCTCCGCCATCAGCACCGCGCAGTCGGCCGAGTTCATCAGGAGCGTGATCGCGTCCTTAGGGGACGGCGAGCGGTGAGCGATCCCCTGTTCCACAAGAGCAGCCACAGCGGGCACTCCGCGGACTGCGTGGAGGTCGCCACCCTGTCCCGCGACACCCTGGTCCGGGACTCGCGGCACCCCGAGCGGGGCCACCTGACCTTTTCCGTCACCGAGTGGAACGCGTTCCTCGCGGCCGCGAGGAACGCCGGCGTCTAGACGCGACCGGGCACGGTCGCCGGTCCGACCCGCGGCCGGCGACCGCCGTACCCCGCACTCCGCCGCGTCACTCCCCCGCGCCGAACAGCTCCAGGTAGTGGGGCTTGGCGAACATCCGGGCGGCCTCGACCGCCGACGGCTGCCCCGCGTGCGGGTCGGCGCCGTGCTCCGCGAGCACCCGGACCACCTCGTCCTCCCCCTTGAAGACCGCCCCGGCCAGCGGCGACTGCCCGCGGTCGTTGAGGCGGTCGACGTCGGCACCGCGCTCGCACAACCGCCGCACCGTGCCGGCGTGGCCGTGGTAGGCGGCCAGCATCACCAGGGTGTCGCCCCGGTCGTTGGTCAGGTCGGCCGGCACCCCGGCGGCGAGGTAGGCGTCCAGCGCGGCGGTCTCGCCGCGGCGCGCGAAGCCGAACAGCCGCGTCGCCAGTTCGATGACCTCGGGATCGTTCGTCGGGTCAGCGGACCCCTCTGCGTTGCTCACGCGTCCCACTCTAGGAGGGCATCGGGCTGTGACCGTTGTCACGGCGCGTCGCGAACGCTCCAGGTGGCCGGGGCGCACGGCGCCGACCCGACGGCCATGCCGCGCCCGAGGTGCACATGATGCCCATTTTGAGGAGTTTGTCGGTATGGTGCTTGCTCGATCTGAGAGGAGCATCCCCGTGCGACATGTCGTCGGCTTCGTGGTCGGTCTCGTCGTCCTCACCCCGCTCTGCCTTCTCGGAGTGGGGTGGGCGTTCCGCCTCGTGAGCGCCGTCGCCCAGGGAGGTGGCACCCTCCTGGCCGGCAGCGGCCTGGTCGGGATCGCCGCCCTGTGCGCCCTCGCCCTGCTGCTCGCGGTCCTGCTCGCGGCCCCCCGGCTCACGCCCCTCGTGCCGGCGGTCGCCGGCATGGCGCTCGTCGGGCTGACCGCCGCGCACCTGCTGCGTCCGGAACTCGCCGAGCGGGTGCCCGCGCTGCCCGGCGTGGAGGGCGCCCTCAGCCTGCTCTCGCTCGGGCTCTTCCTCCCCGTCGCCCTGGCCCTCGTCGTGCCGATGTTCCTCCCGTCGCGCTGGCAGAGCTACCGGCCGCGCGGGGCGCACGCCGCGGGAGAGGAGGGCGACTACCTGGACGCCTTCTACGACGACGAGCCCGAGAGCGGTACCGACCGCGCGGCGGCCGGGCGCCGCCGGGCGGAGCGGCGCAGTCCCGCCGCCTGAGCAGGCCGCCAGGCGCAGCGTCCGCCGCGCCCGCCTGCCCGCGGTGCCCGCCCCGCACCGGCCGGAAGCCCCGGTCCCGGCTCCTCTCCGGTCCCCGGCCGAGGCCGCCGACGCCACCGCGCGCGGGCGCCGTCATGGCGGCCGGATGTCCGCGGCACGGCCGGTCACCGGGAGCCGCGGCGGCCGGGGGGCTGCCGCTGGCCGCCGCCATGGGAGGCACGCGGCCAGCGCACCCCGCCGTCTAGCGGCGCCAGGGCGGCGCCCAGCCGCTGC
>NZ_QEIO01000275.1 GCF_003336425.1 Marinitenerispora sediminis
GCCCTGACCCGGCCCCCGCGACACGCCGGCCGTGCCCGGGGGTGGCCGGCCGGCGTGTCGCGGGGGCCGGGTCAGGGCCGCCAGCCGTTGTCGTCGGGCCAGGGCGCGCCGAGCTGGCGGTAGGTGCCGATGTAGTCGGGCCAGTCGCGGTGGTCGCGGATCTTGGCGTCGCGTAGGCGGATGAGGTGGATCTGCTCGCCGGCGAAGCGGCGGCCGGTGGCGGCCATGCCGACGAGGTTGCCGATGTGGCGGCCGTGCAGGACGAGGTGGGCTCGGGCCCATTCGCCGCGTTCCTCGATGCTGACCTCGTCGAGGAAGGCGTCGTCGGAGAAGGTGGCTTTGAGCCATTTCACGGCGAGTGCGAAGGCGTTGGGGCCGCGCAGGGTGGAGACTTCCTGGGCGCCGGGGTTGAGGTATTCGGGGTGGATGAATTCGTCGACGTCGTCGGTTTTTCCGGTGTTGTAGGCGTTGATCATGCGGCGGACGACCTCGGTGTTGCGCATGGCCACTCCCCTTTTTTCGGGTTTTCGGTGTTTTGGCGCGGTGGTCGGGCGGGGAATTCGCCGCCCGATTTCCGGGGTGGTTCCCTGTCCCATTGTGGGGCTGCGTGATCGGGTGGAACAAGGGGCGAAAAAGGGCCTGCGTGAATATTCGAGTGTTTTGCCGGTTGCGGTCGAGTGGCGCTCCAGGCGGGTTCGACCCGGGGCCGGTCTGATGGGGGCGTCCGTTTCGCGGCCGGAGGGCGCCGCCCTCGGCGGGGGCCCGGGATGCGTCCCGCCGCCCGGCCGCGACCGTTCGAACCGCTCGGGAGCAGACATGGACCAGGACTCGTACAAGGCGGGGGTGGCGGAGGCGTTCAACCAGGCCGCGGCCAGCTACGACCGGATGGGCGTCGAGTTCTTCACGCCCATGGGCCGGCGCCTGGTGGAGCGGGCTGCTCCGCGCCGCGGGGACCGGGTGCTCGACATCGGCTGCGGGCGGGGGGCGTGCCTGTTCCCGGCGGCGGCGATGGTCGGCCCGCGCGGCCGGGTGCTGGGCATCGACATCGCCGCGGCGATGATCGAGGCCGCGGCCGAGGAGGCCGAGCGGCGGCGGATCGGCAACGTCGAGCTGCGGGTGATGGACGCGGAGTACCCGGAGCTGCCGGAGCGGTCGTTCGACGTCGTGCTGGGGAGTTACAGCGTCATCTTCCTGCCGGACGCGCCGGCGGCGCTGGCCCGCTACGCGCGGGTGCTGGTGCGGCGCGGGCGCATCGCGTTCACCAGCCCGGTGTTCACCGACGACACCTTCCCGTTCCTGCCGCCGGTGTTCGCCGACCTCATCCCGCGCTCGCTGCTGCGCGACCTGCCGCCGCAGTGGCGGCCCGAGGAGCTGCGCCGGCGGTTCAACGGGTGGCTGCAGGAGGTCGCCGACCTGGAGCGCACCCTGCGGCGGGCCGGGTTCTGCGACGTCGAGGTGGCGGACGAGCCGGTCCGCCTGGTGGCGGCGTCCGGCGAGACGTGGGTGGACTGGTCGCACACCCAGGGGATGCGGCTGCTGTGGCAGCACCTGGGCGCGGCCGAGGCGCGCCGGCTGCGGGAGCGGCTGATCGCCGGACTGGACGCGCTGCGCGAGGACGGCGGGCCGCTGGTGATCGAGACCCCGGTGCGGTTCGTGACGGCGAGGGCCGCGGGCTAGCGCCCCTCCCCCGCGCCGGTGGGTGTTCGTGGCGCGGCCGGCCGCGCCACGAACACCCACCGGCCTCAGCGTCGCTCCGGCAGGCGGGCCTCCGCGAGCAGCGCGGCCCGCGCGGCGGCGACCGCCTGGCGGTCGGCCCGCGGCGGGCCGAGGCGGGCGGGCAGCAGCGGCAGCACGGCGCTGCGGCCGGCGCGCACCGCCGGGTGCCGCCGCGCCACCTGGGTGAGGCCCTGGCCGGGCCCGGCCTCCACGAGCAGGAACGCCCCGTCGCCCAGCAGCGCGTCCAGGGCCGGCCAGAACAGCACCGGGGCGACCGGCTGGCGCGCCCAGAAGCCGGGGTCGGCGATCTGGGCCGCGCGCAGCGGCGCGGCGGTGTAGCCGGAGTAGACGGGGATGTCGGGCGGCCGGACCCGCACCGAGGCGAGCAGCTGCTCGGCTCCGGCGGTGGCCGCGGCGACGGCGGGGCTGTGGAAGGCGACGAGCGAGGGCACCGGGCGGCAGGTGAACCCCCGTTCGGCCAGGGCCGCCGCGACGGCGGCCAGTGGCTCCCGGGGGCCGGCCAGTACGGTCTGGCGGGGCGCGTTGACCGCGCCGACGACCACGTCGCCGTGCAGGTGGGGGCCGAGCTCGCCGGGGGCGGCGGCGACCGCGAGCATCCCGCCCGGCGGGGCCTGCAGCAGCCGGCGTACCCGGTCCAGGACGATGCCGGCCGCGTCGGAGAGGTCGAACACTCCGGCGAGGGCGGCGGCGGCCATCTCGCCGATGCTGTGCCCGAGCAGGGCGGCCGGCCGGATCCCCCAGCTCGCCACCAGCCGGCCCAGCGCGTAGTCCACCGCGAACAGCAGCGGCTGGGAGCGGGTGACGTGGTCGATGGGCACGGTGGGCCGTTCGGCCACCCAGTCGGCGCGCAGCCGGGTGCCGTCCTCCCCCATGGCGGTGAACACCTCGTCCATGGCGGCGGAGAACACGGGTTCGTGCGGGTAGAGTCCGGCGGCCATCCGCACGTGCTGGGCGCCCTGGCCCGGCAGCAGCAGCGCGACGGGGCGGGGCCGCGCGGGGG
>NZ_QEIO01000276.1 GCF_003336425.1 Marinitenerispora sediminis
CGGCCCCGCCCGGTCCGCCGCCGCGCCGCGCCCCGCCGTGGCCGCCGAGCCCGGCGGCGCGGCGTGAGCGCCGCGGCCGAGTCCCGGGAGGGGGCGCTGCGCCGGCTGGTCGAGCGCGCCGTCATCTCGCCGGAGCAGGCGGCGGCCGTGCGGGCCGAACTCGCGGCGGCCGAGGCGGAGCGCCCGCGCGTCCGCTGGGCGGAGGTCATCGGCTACGTCGGCGGCGCGCTCGCGCTCATCGGTGTGGTCAGCCTGGTCGCCGCCCTCTGGGCGGACCTGACGAGGTCGGTGTGGGTGGCGGTGCTCGCAGCGCTCACCCTGGCCCTGGCCGGCGGCGGCGTGCTCACCGCGGGCGGCCCGCGGGCCATGGCGGGACGCCGCCACCGGGTCCCGCCGGTGCGCCGCCGCCTGGCCGGAGTCCTGGTCGGCCTGGGGACGGTGACCGCCGCGCTGGCCGTCGAGGTCGCCGACGCGGCGGACTTCTCCGCGGTCGCGGGGGCGGTCGGCCTCGGCCTGGCCGCCGTGGGCTACGCGGCGCTGCCCGCGGCCGTGCTGCTGGTGGCCGCCGCGGGGATGAGCGTGTGGACGGTGTCCGCCCTGCTCGACCTCACCGGGTGGTCGGCGGCCCCCTACGACCTGTGCCTGGTGGCGCTCGGCCTGCTGTGGATCGGGCTGTCGCTCACGGGTGTGCTCACCCACCGTGCGCTCGGGCACGGCCTCGGGGCCGGGATCGTGCTCTACGGCGCCCAGATGACGTTCCTGCACGCCGGACACACCGGCTGGATCGCGGTGACGCTGGGCGCCGCCGCGGTCTTCCTCCTGCTCTACCAGCGGGAGCGGGCGACGGTCCTGCTCGTGGCGGGGGTGCTGGGCTGCGCCATCGCGGTTCCGGAACTCGTCTGGGAGTGGACCGACGGCGCCCTCGGCGCCGCGGCGACCCTGCTCGTGGCCGGTGTCACGCTGCTCACCGCCAGCGGTGTCGGCATCCGGCTGCACCGCGGCCGGCCCTCCGGCCCCTGACCGGCGCCGGCGACCGTCCGCCTCCGCGCTGGCCGGCCGGGACCGGCCGGCACGCTGGAGGCGCGACGGCGCACCGCGCGGCGGTGCGGAACGGATGGAGAGCGGCACGGAGGCGGGCCGGGTACCGGGGACGCCCGCCGGCCGCGCACCGGCCGCGCACCGGCCGCGCCCGTCCGTGCGGTGGGAGGGCCGTCGTCGGACCGCCGGTCCTGCTCGGCGCCCTGCTGCCGGGCGCCGTCCGGGACCGCCGCCGTGTCCGGGGGCCGCGTTGCTCTCGGGCGGCGCGGCCGGTCGCGAGCGGCACCTGGGCCGGAGGTCGTCGACGTCGGGGGCTCGTGGAGCCGGGAGCCAACCCGTGTCGTGCGGGAGGTCGAAGGAGGGCGGACGGAGGAGGAGCGGCGGGGGCTCCGCGAGTGCGACGGCGGTGTACCCGAGGGCGGCGACGTTCCGCTCCCGGCGGAGCCGCTGGGGGTCCTTCGTCCGCCGACCGGACGGGAAGGCGCCCGAGGGGCCACCTGGTCTTCCCGGGCACGGTACGTGGCCGTCGGCCGCGGCCGACGCCGGCCCCGCCCCCGCGGGTGTGGCGTTGGCCGCGCGTGCCCGGATCCTTGACGCCGGGTCCACGTCCGCCCGTCCGCTCCGGGCCACCGGGAGTGCCGCGGGCGGGAACGGGCAGGACGGAAGGGCGAAGGGCCCGGACACCGACAGCGGGAGGACCATATGCACCGCGACGAGATCGGGCGCCGCTTCGCGCCCCGCCGGTCCGACCTGGACCGCGCCGGCCAGCACGAGGAGGTCCGGACGGCCTGCCACCGGCTGGCGGAGCAGCTGGCCGACCTGCTGCCGGACGGCAGGGAGAAGGAACAGGCGATCACCCGGGTCGAGGAGGCCATGTTCTGGGCGGACGCCGCGATCGAACGCACGGCGTGACCGGAGTCCGGGGCTGAGCCGGATGGCCCGTCCCTAGGCGAGTGGTTCCTTTGTGGTGGGCGGTCGTAGGCGATCGGGGACCTCATGACCGGTGCGCCGGTGTGGTGGTGCCGGATCGCCGCGGCCATGGCCGGGATCCGCTGGCCGACCCGGACCGTGACGCCCTCCGAAGGTCCGCCCGCCGTAGCGCTCCGGGTCGAGCTGGTCTTTGACGGTGTCGTTGAATGATGTGATCAACTGCCGCACCCCTTTGAGCAGGTGCTCGCCGGGTCGGGCCCGCTCGGGTTGGAAGGAGGGCCGCGGCAGCGTGGTTCCCCGTGTGCGGAGCTCGGCCTCGAATGCCCGGGAGGCGAAGCCCTCGGCGGTCAGCAGCGGCCCGGGCCGGTCGGCGGCCGGGTCCGGCTCGGCCTCCAGCATCGCGGCCCTGGCGTCGCGCTCATCGACCTTGGGGCTGACCAGGGTCGAGGTGATGGGCATCCCGGCGGGGGTGCGCACCGGGAACAGGCGCAGTGCCCAGGAGAACCGGGAGTGGGAGCGGCGGTAGCCGTAGGCGGCCCGTCCAGCCGGGCCGCAGTGTTGAAGGGTGGGGCGGGAGCGTCCGTGTTCCACCGGGGGGAGTCGGTGATCCACGGTGTCGTGCCAGAAGGCGGTGTCGGAGGCGACCGGCCGGGTCGCCTGCTGGGCCAGGGGGCGCCGCGCGTAGCCGCTTGGTGCAGCCCGGGGGGTCG
>NZ_QEIO01000277.1 GCF_003336425.1 Marinitenerispora sediminis
TTCCACGGCCACCTCCACCTCCGTCCCCGGGGCGTGCTTGCGGGCGTTCGTCAACCCCTCCTGCACGATCCGGTAGACCGTACGCGCGGCCGCGTCGGGGACCGCCTCGTCACCGATCCGGACCTCCGCCGCCACCCGCATCCCCGCCCGGCGCGACTCCGCCACCAACTCCGGAACGTCGGACAGCCGCGGACTCGGCAACTCCCCCACCGGCGCCCGCAGCACCCCGATCACCTCCCGCAGGTCCTGCAGCGCCTGGTGGGCGCTCTCCCGGACCACCCCGGCCGCGCGCGCCACCTCCTCCGCCGGGGCATCGGGCCGGAACTCCAGCGCCCCCGCGTGCACGCTCAGCAGCGACAGCCGGTGGCCCAGCACGTCGTGCATCTCCCGGGCGAGCTGCTCGCGGGCCTGCGACTGCGCCTGCTCCGCACGCAGCCGCGCCTCCTCGACGGCGCGCTCGGCCCGCTCCCGCAGCGACTCCATCAGCTGGCGGCGGTGCCGGATGGACAGCCCCCACCCGATCGCGGCGACGTAGATCACGCCGGCGAGCAGCATGAGCAGCAGCACCGGTATCCGCGGATCGGCGTGCAGCCCCGCGTACGCCGGCACCAGCAGCAGTGCGAGGGCCCCGATCGCGGCGGTCACCCGAGCCGGCCGGTGCACGGCCACCGTGAACAACGCCACCACCGCCGCCCCCGACACCGTCGCGGAGTACGCCGACAGCGCCGTCGCCACCACGGCGAACCCGAGCGGCCACCGGCGGCGCAGCCACACCCCCGCACACCCCACGACACCGGCCGCCACATCGGCGCCGAGCAGCCACCCCGACAGCACCGTCTCGCTGAACTCCGCCAGACCGAAGGCGATGGCGAACAGGAACAGGGCGGTGTCCACCGCCCAGTCGCGCGCACCGCGCCGCCGCGCGGGCCCGACCCGGGAACCCTTCATGGGCACCGAACCTACCGGCCGCGCACCCCCCAACAGCCGCACCGCCAACGGCCGCACCGCCCTACCGGTCGGCGAGGTCGGGGCCCCGGACTCCTGGGCGGGACGCGCCGCCTCCGGACGGGCCCGTGTCGGGGACGGCGGCCGGTACGGTGGTGGCATCGCCGACGCCCCGGCCCGGTTCGGCCGCCCGGTTCGACCGCCCAGCGCTCCGCCGACCGCCCCGGCGCCCCCGTTCTGTCCGATCTGGGCTGCGTCATCCCGTCGCATGCGCTAACCGCCCATACCGGTTAGCGACACCGGCTAAACTGGTTACGTGACAGGCGGGGTGCGAATGCTGACCGGACCGGCCGGTGAGCACTACCGGTTCGACCCGGGCGGGTTCTGGCTGGAACTGCTGGTCACCGGCGGCCCGGGGCCGCACCGCCACCACGAGATCCTGCACACCCCCGACGACCTCGCCCACTGGCTGGTCGACTCCCGCCTCGCCGCCACCGCGCCCCTCACCCGCGACGACCTGCGGATCAAGGCGATGGAACTGCACGACATCAAGCGGTTCCGCGACAGCATGTGGGCGGTGGCCAGCGGACTCGCCCACGGGCGGCCGCCCACGCCCGCGCAGCTGGCCCTGCTCAACGAGGGCGCCGCCGCCTCCCCCCGCCCGCGTGTCGACGTCGCGACCGGAGCCCGCGCCTGGCACACGCCCGTCACCGGCGTACAGGTCCTCGGCGCCGCCGCCCGGGAGGCCATCGACCTGCTCACCAGCGGCGCCGCCGCCCGCATCCGCGAGTGCGCGGCACCGGACTGCCATCTCGTCTTCCTCGACACCTCCCGCCCGGGGAACCGCCGCTGGTGCTCCATGGAGCGCTGCGGCAACCGCCGCAAGGTGCACGCCTACCGCGCCCGCCGCCAGGCCGGATAACGCCCGGCACCGCCGACCGCGCGTCCGTCTCGGCTGGCGGAGAACGCGGGTCCCACCGCCTCCAGGTACCGCCCCGAGCTGCGCAGGTTCCGCCCAGATGGACGGTTCGCCCGCTGCGGCCACGGGAGGCGCCAGGGGCGGGTCCGCGCCCACCTGGTCCCGGGGCCCTGCGCCGTGGGCGCGGGCGGTGCGCCGATCAGAGCCGGGTGGCTGGCGGCCGTGTGGGGGGGCGGATCGGCTGGTCGTGCCGGGGCGTGGTGGTGCGGCGCCCTGGTCGAAGCTTCTCGTTCCTTCACCGGAGCCGGCGGGGTGAGGCCGTTACTCCGACTGCGGCTTCTGGTCCTGGGCCGCACCGATGAGCACAGGGTGCTGGCGTTCACGGCCCCATGGGCGGGCGTGGAGCGCGGCGTCGCCCGCCTCACCGGCTGGTGGACCCCGCACGGCTGACGCCGCGGCCCGCCCGCCTGCGGCCCCGGCCCGTCCGGTACCGCCGACCCCCTCGGTGCCGCACCGGCGGCCCACGAGGGACCGCGACCGACCGCGCCGCCCGTCCCCGCCTAAGTTCTGTTTCTTGGAAGGTCTGCGGGGTGGGCCGGTGCTCTGGTGCCGCGTGTCGACGTGGTCCGGCGCCATGACCTCACCGACGCGGAGGGGGGCCTGCCCGCCCCGCTCATGCCCGCCCACCTCCGCAAAGGCCAGCGGTGGGCCGACCACCGCGGAACCGTCAATGCCATCCTGTTCCGCGCCCGCACCAGGACGGGGGTCCCCTGGCGGGGCCTGCCCGAGCGGGGGCCGGGGAG
>NZ_QEIO01000278.1 GCF_003336425.1 Marinitenerispora sediminis
GGACACCCCCGAGAGCGCACCGGACCCCCGGCCCGATCCCGACGACGTCCCGGACCCGGGCCCGTCCGGGGACGGCCCCACCACCTCCTCCCTCGGACGCGACGAACCGGACGACCTCCCGGAGCACTCGCCGACCCGCGACACACCCGAGCAGGCGCCGGACGACACCCCGACACCGGAGGGTTCGCCGACTCCGACCCCGTCCCCCGCCGGGAACACCGGGCCCGACAGCACCGCACGCCCCATCCGCGACGACGCCTCCGACGACGTCCCGACGGGGGCCGGCGACGACGTCGGCGACGACATCCCGCTGCTCGGAGTCCGTGAGCGCGAGACGCCCATCGACAACCCCGACGGCGCGATCACCCCGGACTTCAACCGGGACATGGCCGCGATCTTCGGCAACAACGGCAACCAGATCCTGGCCCCGTGGCGCAACGACGTCGGCTGGCTGGACCCCAAGACCGCCCGCCAGTTCCGCGACGACATGGGCGACCTGTTCGAGCGCCAGTTCAGCACCACGCTGGGCCGCGACGCCGCCCGCCAGCTCGGCAGCGACTACGCCGACACCTTCGCCAAGAACTGGGGCAAGCCCGAACTCCGGAACAGCCTCGACGACCTGCTCGCCAACCAGCCCACCCCGCTGCCGCAGAGCACCCGCGACTTCCTCTCCGGTGGTGTCACCGACACCCTCACCAAGACGCTCAACGAGTTCGGCAGCCGCTGGCGGGACCGGTTCCAGCAGCTCGGTTTCGCCATGGGGTCGGGTGCCATCGAGGGCTACGTCGGCGAGGGCCTGACCAACCTGCTGTTCTCCCCGGAGCAGGAGTGGAAGGCGAACGGCATGTCCGCCGTGGCCGGCGCGGCCAGCGGCGGCCTGCAGACGCTGGCCACCATGGGAGGCGTCGCCGCGATCAACTCCCTCAAGAACATGGGGCCCATCACCCTGCCGGACCCGCCGACCCTGGAGGACACCCCCACCACCAGCGGCCAGAACCACACCCCCGCCCCACCGGACGGGCCCGCGCCGAACGGCGGCGACGGGGGGAACCAGGGCTCCGGCGGCAGCGGCTCCGGCAGCAACTCCAGCGGCGACTCCGGCCGCGGACAGAACGACGAGTCGCCGGATCGGGACAGCATCGAGATCCCGCGGGGCGGCCGCGGAACGGACGACCGCCCGGCCACGGTCTCCTCCGACACGCCGACCCCTGACCGCAGCAGCACGCCGGACCGCGAGAACGACGAACGCGACGTCCCCACCCCGGAGCAGCGCCCCGATCCGGACCGCGAGAACGACCAGCGCGACGTCCCCGATCCGGAGCAGCGTCCGGCCACCCAGCGGCCCCCCGTGCCGACTCCGCAGCACTCGCCCACCGGCCAGCAGCCCCCCGCGCCGGGCGACAGCGGGGACGTCATGTCGCTGATCAACCAGATCCTCAACCCCGGCCAGGGGAACAACGGATCGGACTTCCTGCCTGGTCTCGGGCAGACCGGCCAGAACGTCGTCCAGGTCTTCGCGGTCCCCGACATCCAGACCGGCGGAACGAACGGAACCGGTCAGAGCAGCGCGGCTCCGCCGCAGGGGAGCAGTCCGGCCCCCTCGGGGGCAGGCGGCACCGGCCAGCAGAGCGGCGGCTCCACTCAGCCGACCCGCTCCACCGAGGGCAGCTCCGACCCCTCGCGGGACGCGTTGCGCACGGTGTCCGGAGAGGACGCGTTCGACGGCGTCCAGTCGGCCCCGCCGCCCACCGAGACGACCGGGCGGCCGCACTCCGGGCCCGAGAGCGACTCGGAGGCCGAGTCCGACGGCGACGAGCGGCACACCCCCGATCCCTCGCGGACCCGCACGGCGTCCGGCGAGCACGTGTCCGGCCCCCAGGCGGAGTCGGACGCCGAGGCGGCGGAGTCGGACACCGAGACGCACGACGCGCCCGAACGGCGGCCCGAGGGGCGCGACGACCGCGGGGCCGAGGACTCCGACGCGCGGAGTGAGACCGACGATGACGACGCCCCTGACTCCGAGGGCGAGCGCCGGGCCGAGGACGGGGAGGCGGCGCCGCGCCCCCTCCCCCCGGTGCCCGAGGATGTCCAGAGCCTCGGCGGCGAAGCCGACCGGCGTGCCGCCGAGCTCGACACCGCGCGGGACGGCGTCGGGAACGCGGAGCGGCGGGTCACGCAGCTGGAAGGCTGGGCGAAGGACTCCGCGGACGCCTACGAGGCGTCCCAGAAGAAGTACGACGAGGCCCGGACCGCCGCGAGCGAGGCCCGGGCGGAACGGCAGCGCCAGGTGGACGCGGCCACCGACCGCGCCGGCGCCTCCCACGAGCGGGCGCAGCGCTCCGCGCGGGACGCCCAGCGGGCCCAGGAGCGGGCAGAGGAGACCCAGGAGGCCGTCCAGGCCGCCCGGGAGGAGCAGCGGGAGGCCCGCCGCGAGGCCGCCCGGCTCCGCGGCGAGGCCGAGAGCGCCCGCCGGCAGGCCGCCGAGACCCTGCGCGACGCGCGCGGTGGCTCACCGGACCGGCAGCGGAGCGCGCGCGAGGAGGCGGCCGGGCTGCGCTCGGACGCCACCGAGGCCGAGCGCGAGGCCGCCCGGATCGAGAAGGCC
>NZ_QEIO01000279.1 GCF_003336425.1 Marinitenerispora sediminis
GGCCTCCGGGGCGAGGACGCGGGGGCCGAGCTTCGGGCGGGACAGGTGGGACAGCCAGAACAGGGCGCCGGCCCACAGGGCGCCGATCGCGGCGAGGACGAGCTGGCCGAGGAATCCGTCGAACGGCGCGAGGTAGTCGGGGCTCAGCAGCATGAGCACCAGCGCCATGCCGACGGTCACGGCGATGATGATGCGGGTCGAGGTGCGCACCCGCGCCCGGTTGGCCGCCGCGCGGACCAGCATCGCCGCCTGGTCCCGGGCGGCCTCGGCCAGGCTGCCCAGCAGGGTGCCGAGGTCGGCGGCGTGCCGGGTGACGGCCATGCTGAGCGCGGCGGCGACGAGGTCGGCGGTGGGGTTGTCCACGTCGTCGGCGAACGCGACCAGCGCCTCCCGGGGCGGGCCGCCGGCCCGGAGCCGTTCCGCCAGCCGGGCGACGTCGGCCTGGATGGGGGCCGGCGCGATGGGCAGCGTGGCGGCGATGGCCTGGTGCAGGCCGGAGGCGCCGGCCATCAGGTCGCGCAGCATCTCCGTCCACGCGGCGACCGCCTCGATGCGCTCCACCTGCGCGCGGTGGCGGCGGTCGGGGCCGAGCACGGCGGGCAGCCACCAGCAGCCGGCGGCGACGAGCAGGCCGGCGACGGGCCAGCCGGTGAGCGGCCACACCACGAGGCCGCCCACCACGGCGAGGGCGAGCCGGAGCAGGTGGTCGCGGCCGAAGGCGACCGCGCGGCGGCGCCGGGCCGGCCGGTCGGGGCGGGGGGCGGCGAGCGCGGCGAGGAACAGCCAGACGCCGGCTCCGACGGCGGCGCCCCCGGCGATGGTGGCGATGAGCGGGATCACACCGACCACCCGCTCAGGTCGGTCTCTCCGCGCAGCAGCGCGATGTCGAACCCGGCCTCCACCAGCGCGTCGATGGTCTCCGGGCCCGGGGGCGCGGCGGCCAGGACGCGCCCGTCGGGGCTCCGCCGGTAGATCTCGTTGGAGACGACCCGCCGGTCCTCCGCGCCCACGACCTCGCGCACGCTGGTCACCCGGCGCCCGCCGGCGGGGCTGGCCGAGACGTGCACGACGAGGTGCACGGCCGAGGCCACGAGGGCGGCGGTGGCCTCCAGCGGGAGGCGCTCGGCGGACTGGGCGGCGTAGGCGGCGAACTTCGTGAACGCCCCCGCCGAGTCGCTGGCGTGCAGCGTGGTCAGGCTGCCGTCGTTGCCCTGGCTCATGGCGTTGAGCAGCGGCACCGTCTCGTGCCCGCGCGTCTCCCCCACGATCACCCGGTCGGGCGACATCCGCAGGGCGGTGCGCACCAGGTCGGCGATGGTGATCTCACCGACGCCCTCGATGTTGGCCGGGCGGGCCTGGAGGGCGACGCAGTCGGGATGCGCCTCGCGGTCCTGGTCGAAACCCAGCTCGAAGACGTCCTCGATGGTGACGATGCGCTCCGTGGGCGGGATGTCGGCGGCGATGGCCCGCAGCAGGGTGGTCTTCCCGGCGCCGGTGCCGCCGGTGATCACCATGTTGCGGCGGGAGCGCACGGCCGCACGCAGCAGCTCCACCAGGGTGTCGTCGAGGGTGCCGAGTTCGCGCAGCCGCTCCAGCGTGGTGCGGCTGTGCCGGTGCCGGCGGATGGAGACCGCAGGCTCCCGCGCCACCTCCATGATGGCGTTCATGCGCTCACCGCCGGGCAGCGGCATGTCGAGGATGGGGGCTCCGGGGTCGAAGCGCCGCTCACCGGTGGTCGACTCCGCGGCGATGCGGCGCACCAGCGCGACCAGCTCCCCCGGGCTGCTGAAGATCGGGGGCCGCTGCTCGCGCCGGCCGTCGGCGTAGCGGACCCACACCCGGGTGCCGTTGCAGTTGATGTTCTCGATCTCCGGGTCGTCCAGGAGCTGCTGGAGCGGGCCGAGGCCGGAGACCTGGGCGAGGACCCGCCGGGTGATCAGCGCCTCGGTGGCCTGTTCGAGGACGGGGCGCCCGGCGGCGAGGGCGTCGCTGGCGGCCTGATCGAGGATCTGGGCGACGGTGCGCTCGGCGCGCCGGCGGTGGGCGGGCCCGGACTCGGACTCGCTGTCGCCCACGCTCTCCGCGAGGCGCCGGGTGGTCTCGGCGGCGACCCAGGCGGTCCACTCCTCGACCTGGCGGAGCAGGTCGGGGTCGAGGACCCGGCCGGGGTCGGTGCTCAGGTGCGGGTCGCCGGTGCTCACGCGACGACCTCCGCGGTCTCGGGCGGCACCGGCGCCGGCCGCTCGACCAGCCGCTGGGCGAGCGCGCCGACGGCCCGGAAGAGGGGTCGGCGGTTCGGCCGGGCCAGGTGCCGCTCGCCGCGCAGGAACGCGGCGGCACGCTCGTCGGTGGGGATGCGCGCCCACACCGGCAGGCCGACGGTCTCGGCGATCTCCTTGGGCGACTCGCCGCCGCCGACCACCACGAGCCCGAGCTCGGTGAAGGAGTCGGTGAAGGCCGGGACGGACTCCTTCACCCGGCGCAGCTG
>NZ_QEIO01000280.1 GCF_003336425.1 Marinitenerispora sediminis
GGCATCAGGCGCTCGCGTAGCGGTTGGCCGGGCGGGGAAGGACGAAGTGGCCGCGCAGCGTGTCGGCGGTGTACTCCGACCGGAACAGCCCTCGGTCGCGCAGCCGGGGCACCACCTGGTCGACGAACGCGGTGAGGTCACCGGGCAGCACCGCCGGGCGGACGAGGAAGCCGTCAGCGGCGTCGGCCGCGGCCCACTCCGCGAACCGGCCGGCGAGGTCGGCCGGGGTTCCGACGAAGTCCAGCCGGGGCGCGCCGGGTCCGGCGGCCGTGTCCAGCCGCGTATGCCGTTCGCGGGCGGCATCGGGGTCGGCGTCCAGCAGGATCGCGACGTCGACCAGCACGGCCACGTCGTCGGCGGCGCGGCCTGCCTCCTCGACCGCGGCCCGGATCCGGGTGCGGGCGGCACGCGCGGCGCCGGGTCCGGCCGCCGCCGCGATCACCACGTCGGCGTGGCGGGCCGCCGCGCGCAGCGCCGGCTCGGAGTCCGCGCGCGCCACCACGAGGGGGTGGCCCTGCGGGGGGCGCGGCGTGATGGAGGGCCCCTTGACGCTCCATCCGGGTCCCGCGAAGTCGACGTAGTGCAGCTTCTCGCGGTCGATGAACCGGCCCGTCGCGGTGTCGCGGATCTCCGCGTCGTCCTCCCAGCTGTCCCACAGCCGGGCGACGACGTCGGCCACCGCGGCGGCTTCGGCCCACAGCTCCTCCGGCGCGGCGACGGCCCGGCGCCCGATGCTGCGCGCCTCGGCGGCGGTGTCGGACACCGTGAAGCGCCACCCGGCCCGGCCGGCGCTGACGAAGTCGAGCGTCGCCACGGCCTTGGACACGTGGAACGGCTCGGTGTGCGTGGTGGTGACGGTCGGCACCAGCCCGATCCCGCTGGTGAGGGGGGCGACGCGCGCCAGGGTCAGGACGGCGTCGAGGCGGCCGCGGGGCGCGCCGGCGGCGCCGTCCAGCGGAGCGAGTCCGTCGTCCAGCGTGACGAAGTCCAGCCGGCCGCGCTCGGCTTCCAGGGCCAGGCGGACGTGGTGGTCGGCCGTGAGCAGCCGGCGGGCCGCCGTCCCGCTGATCCGCCACGCGGCGGGATGCGCGCCCGCCCCGTCGATGGCCGCCGCGAGGTGGAGGGCCCGTGGGGATCCGGTCACTGTGTCGCTCCCGTCCGTCGACCGCCGCAGGGCGGATGGTGGCTGCGGGCGCCCGACCGCCGGGCGGTCGTGTCGGGGGCGGGGCCGCTGTGGGGCATACCCACTAAACCTACTAAAGCGATCTGAAATTAGTAAATAGGAACACGGCAGCCAATCGGCGCCCCCTCCCGCGCATGGCCGCCCCCGGTCCGCACAGCCGGGGGCCGGGTGTTGCGGCGGCCGTCGGCGGCGATGGCTTCGGTGGCCGGACACGTCCCGCGCGGCCCGCTCCGGGCGGGCGACCTGCCGCGGTCGGGGCGGCCGCGGCGCGGCGGTCCATGGGCACGGCGATGGCGGCCCGACCTGGTGCGGCCACCCCCTGGCGGCTCCGATCCGTTCGACGGCAGCCGCGTTCCGCACCCGGCCGTGGTCGTTTTTTGTTCACCCTGTGCCCGGGAAGTATGTGAATTTTGGACAGTTGGCGAGACGATGAGGTGGAAGAGATCTCCCGGGGGCCGCGCCGCCGGTTGCCAGCGGCGCGGCCCGTACCGGAAGGGGGCGGGTCGGCGGACCGCCGGCCCGGTATTCCCGGGAGGAGAGCGATCCACATGAGAACCACCCTGCGCCGGATCGCGGTGGCCGGCATCCTGGCCCCGTTCCTGGCCCTGGGGGCACCCGGTGCGGCCATGGCCGCCGGTGCCGCGCCGGCGTCGGCGCTCCCGGCCGGCCCGGTCGCGTCGGTGCAGGCCGACTTCCACGGCGGATTCCACCACGGCTTCCACCACCACGGCTTCCACCACCACCACGGCTTCGGCTTCCACCACCACTGGGGAGACTGGGGCGACTGGGGCGGCTGGTAAGGCCGTGACAGCCCCGCAGTAATCGGCATGAGACCACGCATCGGAGGTGACACAGCGCCGGCCGCGCGCGGCGGCGCCGACTGAGGCCCCGACCCGCCGCGCCGGCGGCGCCGCACCCGTTCCACTACGACGTCCGGCGGCGTCGCGGCGCGGACTTTCGCAACGCCGCCGGTACCGCCGCCGCCGGCATCCTCGCCGGCGGCGGCACCCATGTCCCGCCCGATCCCCGCGGCCCCCGAGCCTCGCCCGCGCGATCCCGCCCGGCGGCGACGTACCCTGGGGTACCGCCCCTCCCACCGTGGCGAACGTCGCGCCGCTTTTCCTATCAAACCAGTGGATTTAATCGGATAAAGGAGCCACCATGGAAGCGTCCCCGCGAACCGCGACGCCGCACCCGCACGCCATCCCGGCACACCGCCCACCGACATCACGGAGTCCTGTGGTGACGCACCCCCAGACAACCTCCATCCCGACCGCCGG
>NZ_QEIO01000029.1 GCF_003336425.1 Marinitenerispora sediminis
GTTCTGTGCCGGCCCACCGTTTGGCCCGCTCCCGCCACGCCGCGGCCAGGTCCTCCACGGAGTCGATCTCGACGACCAGCCACCCCGCGCCGGCGAGCCGGTCCCGGGCCTGCCGCGCCGAGGCGGGAGCGGGCCAAACGGTGGGCCGGCACAGAACGGCGACCCGGGTCCGCGCGTCCGCCCGGCCGACCTCGGCGAGCGCGTCGGCCTCGGCCGCCTGGAGGGCGCCGAGCACGGCGACGACCACTCCGCGGCCGGACGCGGACGCCCGGCACAGCCGCTCGACGGCGCCGTGCAGGGTGGGCGAGGGCACCGGCCGCACCACCGCGAGCGCGTCCAGCACGCCCTCGGCGCGGCCGACCGCGCCGACTTCGGTCTCGCCGGCGAGCAGCCGCAGCTCCTGGCCGGTGCCAAGCAGGTGCACGGCCACGGAGGCGGCGGCCGACACCGCGGTCTCCAGCGAGGAGTCCGGCCCGCCGCCGCCGTGCGCGCAGGCCCGGACGTCGAGCAGCACCGAGCTGTGCTCGCGCCAGCGCCGCTCCTCGCGGCGGACCATCAGCTCGCCGTGCCGCGCGGTCGAGCGCCAGTGCACCCGGCGCAGGTCGTCGCCGTGCCGGAACTCGCGGGGCAGCGTGTCGTCCTCCCCGCTCCGGGCCATGGAAGGGGTCCGGCTGGACCCCTCGTCGGCGGAGCCGCCGCGCGGCAGGCCGTCGAGTGCGACCACGGTCGGCGTGACCAGCAGCGAGACCCCCGACCCCAGGCGCCGCTCCACCTGTGCGCACCCCAGCGGATCGCGGAACGTCAGGGTGAGCGGGCCGACCGGGAAGCGCCCCCGGACCTGCGAGCGCACCCGGTAGCGCAGTTCGCGGGTCTCCCCCCGGCGCAGCCGCCCGAGGGCGAACCGCGGCGGGCCGCCGAGGGTGTGCGGGAGGGCGTCGTCCACGAGCACGCCGCTCGCCGGCAGGACCGAGCCGGTGTTCGCGACCCGGATCACCACGCGGGCGTCGCCGCCCACCGGCACACGGGCGGGGGTGAGCTCGCGGTCGTGCGTCACCAGCCGGGGTGCGCCCAGGACCGAGAGCGCGGACAGCAGCGGCAGCACGGTGACCAGCACGCCGACCCGCACCAGGTCGCGCTCGCCCACCGCCAGCGCGCCCGCGACGATCACCGCGCCCACGCACAGGAACACCCGGCCACGCGCCGTGAAGGCGCGCAGGAACGTCACCTCGCCACCTCCCGCCCGCGCGGCGGGGCGGTCCTCGCCCGTTGTTTCATGGAGGTCCGGTGCGCTACCGCCGGTCGGGGACGGGGAGCCGGGCGACGAGGTCGCGCACGACCTCCTCCGGCAGCCGGCGCTCCAGCTGCGCCTCGGCGCTCGGCAGCAGCCGGTGCGCGAGGACCGGCACGGCGAGGGCCTGGACGTCGTCGGGGATCACGTAGGAGCGGTTGTCGAGGGCCGCGAAGGCGCGGGCCGCGCGGACCAGGTGCAGAGTGGCGCGCGGGGAGGCGCCGAGCCGCAGGGCCGGGGAGGTGCGGGTGGCCGAGACGAGGTCCACCACGTAGCGCCGCACGGCGGGCGAGACGTGGATGGCGCGGACCCGCTCGACCATGGCGCGCACGTCCGCGGCCGTGGCCACGGGGCGCAGCCCGTCCAGCGGGGAACGCGCGCTGTGCGTGTCGATCATGTCGAGTTCGGCCTGCGCGGCGGGGTAGCCGACCGCGATGCGCGCCATGAACCGGTCGAGCTGCGCCTCGGGCAGGGGGTAGGTCCCCTCCATGTCGACCGGGTTCTGGGTCGCCACGACCATGAACGGCCGCTCCAGGGGGCGGGTGGCACCGTCGACGCTGACCTGCCCCTCCTCCATGCACTCCAGCAGCGCGGACTGCGTCTTGGGGGACGCCCGGTTGATCTCGTCGCCGACGACGATGTTGGCGAACACCGGGCCGGGCTTGAACTCGAACTCGTGGCGGTCGCGGTGGTAGGCGCTCACCCCGGTGATGTCGCTGGGCAGCAGGTCCGGCGTGAACTGGACGCGCTGCACCGAGCAGTCGACGGCCCGGCCCAGCGCCTTGGCGAGCATGGTCTTGCCGACCCCCGGGATGTCCTCGATGAGGAGGTGTCCCTCGGCGAGCAGCACGGTGAGCGCGATGCGCACGATCTCGGACTTGCCCTCGATCACCGTCTCCATGGCCGACCGGATCCGCTCCGCGGTGGCGAGGACCGCCCCGGCGTCCTCCGGTGCCCCCTCGACGTCCGTGGCCCGCGTATCGAGTGACACGTGTCCCCTCCCGCAGCGGCTGGTGTGTCGCAACGAGGCTAGGCGCAAAGCGGAGGTTTGCAAACCTGGATCGCCCGCCGGACCGGGCGCGCAACGCCCGGTGCCGCCGGGCTTCGCGCCCGGTCGCCGCGGCCCGCGCCCGCCGCGTGCCCGGGCGCGCCGGGCACCGGCCCCCGGCCGCCGCGCTTCGCGGCGCGCGGTCCGGCCCGCCGCGCGTGGCCGCGGTGGGCCGCCGGCGGGGCCCCGCGGGCGCTCCCGCGCGCCCGCCCGCGGCGACCTGCGGCTTTGGCGCCGCCCCCGCGGTGCGCCGGGGGTTGAATCTGTTGACCGTGGGGGATAGTGGAGTACAGTGGAGCATCGTGGAGAAGGGGACTACTCCACGGAGGTACGGGAGGTGCGGCCGGTGTTCCTCGGCACACACACTCCCCGCCTCGACGAGAAGGGGCGGTTGTTCCTTCCGGCGAAGTACCGCGACGAACTGTCGGGGGGACTGGTGATCACGAAGGGCCAGGAGCGCTGCCTCTACGTGTTTCCCGTGCCGGAGTTCGAGCGCGTCACCGAGGCTCTCCGCTCCGCTCCCGTCACCGCCAAGGCAGTGCGCGACTACAGCCGCGTCTTCTTCGCCAGCGCGTCGGACGAGGTGCCCGACAAGCAAGGGCGCGTCACCATTCCGGCGGGCTTGCGGACCTACGCCGGCCTGAGCCGCGAATGCGTGGTCATCGGGGCCAACACGCGCCTGGAGATCTGGGACGCATCGGCCTGGGCCGCCTACGAGGCCGAACAGGAACAGGCATTCGCGGATCTGTCGGAGGAGGTGTTGCCGGGGGTGCTGTGACCGCACGGCATCGCCCGTCGGCCTCGACACCCGGCGCGGTGATCCGGAGGTCACGACCAAGCCCTGTCTGGTTCCGGCCTCCAGGCGCGACCACGGCCAGCTGACGCATCTTCCCCGGCGCCAGGTGGTCCCTCGGGTCCGCGTCTGGAGGCTGACCGGGGCAAGTCCCCAGGGGGAGGACGTCCGCGGGGGCGGACGTCGAAGGGGCCGCACGCGGCACGGACCGCACGAGGCGGCCGAGACTGGCAACGAGGAGTCGGGGGACACTGTGCTCATGGGCGAAACCGAGGCGGCGCACGTTCCGGTCATGCTGGACCGGATCGCGGAGCTGCTCGCGCCCGCGCTCGCCGCCCCCGGAGCGGTCCTCGTCGACGGCACCCTGGGGCTCGCCGGCCACTCCGCCGCCCTCCTCGCCGCGCACCCCGGCCTGCGGCTGGTCGGCGTGGACCGCGACCGCACCGCGCTGGCCCGCAGCGAACGCCGCCTCGCCCCCTTCGGCGACCGGGTGCACCTCGCGCACGCCGTGTACGACGAGATCCCGCGCGTCCTCGACGGGTTCGGCATCGACCGCGCGCACGGCGTGCTGCTGGACCTCGGCGTCTCCTCACCCCAGCTCGACGAGGCCGAACGCGGCTTCGCCTACTCCTACGACGCGCCGCTGGACATGCGGATGGACCGCACCCAGGACCGCACCGCGGCCGACGTCGTCAACGGCTACTCCGCCGCCGAACTCACCCGCGTCCTCCGCGACTACGGCGAGGAGCGCTTCGCCGCCCGCATCGCGCACGCCATCGTCCGCGAACGCGCCGCCGCGCCCATCGCCTCCACCCGCCGCCTGGCCGAACTCGTCCGCGAGGCCATCCCCGCCGCCACGCGCCGCACCGGCGGCAACCCCGCCAAGCGGACCTTCCAGGCGCTGCGCATCGAGGTCAACGCCGAGCTGGCCATCCTGGAGCGCACGCTCCCCGCCGCCATCGGGCGGCTCGCTCTCGGCGGCCGGATCGCGGTGCTGTCGTACCACTCCCTGGAGGACCGCATCACCAAGCGCGCCCTCGCCGCCCTCTCCACCGACACGACCCCGCCCGACCTCCCGGTCCCGCTGCCCGACCGGCAGCCGGAACTGCGCCTGCTCACCCGGGGCGCCGAACTCCCCTCGGACGAGGAGAACGCCCGCAACCCGCGCGCGGCGTCGGCCCGGCTGCGGGCCGCCGAACGCATCCGGGAGCGGTGACCCGGAGGTCGGAGACGACGGTGGAACGCGTCCGCCGGCGGAGGGGCCGGGACGCGAGCTGAGTGACAGGGAGGCGGGAGGCCATATGAGCACCGCGACCGAGGACCGCGGGCGCGGCGGGACGGGCGGCGGCCCGCGTACCCGCCCGGCAGCCGGGCAGAGCGGCGCCACCCGGGCCGCACCGCCGCGCGCACCCCGCGCCACCCCGCGCCGCACGCCGGCCCGGCCGCGCTCGGCCGCGCGGACCGTCCCGCCGGCGCCCCGGCCGGACCCGGGGGCCGCGCCGCGCATGCCGTTCGTGCTGCTGATCCTCGGCCTGCTCGGCGGTGCCCTCGCGAGCCTGCTGGTGCTGCGCACGGTGCTCACCGAGGACGCCTTCGCCATCAGCCAGCTGCAGCAGGAGAACCGCGAGCTGGCCAACCAGGAGGAGGCGCTGCGCGAGCGGACGCTGCACGCGGAGTCGCCGGAGGCCGTGGCGGAGGCCGCCGAGCGGCTGGGCATGGAACCAGGGGAGGCCCCGCTGTTCATCGAGCTGGAGACCGGCGAGGTCCGGGGCGATGACAGCGGCGGCTCCGAGGAGCTGCCCGGTACCGGCGAGCAGGCGGAGGCGGGGGCGGCCGACTCCGCGGAGCGCGCCCGGTGAGCGAGGCGATCCCGGTGGGGGCGCACCGCCGTGCGACCGGGGCCGTGCGCCGCGTCCCGCACGCCAGCCGGGGGCACGACCGTATTCCGAGACCGGTGAGGAGGCGTCGGTGAGTCCGTCGCGTGAACCGCGTCCCCGCGACCCCCGCAGGCCCGCCGCGTCCACCCGGCGGGCCGCGGCGTCCAGGTCCGCGGGCAAGCCGGGCCGTGCCCGGGCCGGCGGCGAGCCGCCGCGGCGCCGCGCCGCGCGCGAACCGGCGCCGTCCCGCCGGCGCGCCCCCGAGGGAGCCGTCCCGCCGCCGCGGCGGCCCCGCGGCCGCGGCGGCGGCCGAACCCCGGTCCCCCCGCTGCGCCGGCGGTTCCGGCGCGGCAACCCGGGGCGGCGCATCAAGATCGCGGTGCTGCTGATGGTGGTCGTCCTGCTGATCTTCGCCGGCCGGCTGGTGCAGATCCAGGGCATCCAGGCCGCCGACTACGCCTCGGCCGCCTCCGACCTGCGGCTCAACACCATCGACATCCCCACCACCCGCGGCGACATCACCGACGTCAACGGCAACCCCTTCGCCATGTCCGTGGCGGTGCGCACCGTCTTCGTCGACCCGGTGGACGTCCGCGACGACCAGCGCGACGAGATCGTCG
This sequence comes from Marinitenerispora sediminis, assembly GCF_003336425.1. GTDB lineage: Bacteria > Actinomycetota > Actinomycetes > Streptosporangiales > Streptosporangiaceae > Marinitenerispora > Marinitenerispora sediminis. The sequence goes on from NZ_QEIO01000029.1 coordinate 5,627, forward strand.
ACGAGCTGTCGGAGCGCTTCGACCTCGACCCCGACGAGGTGGCGGCCAAGGTCGACGCCGAGCCCAGCCGCTACCAGGTCATCATGCGCAACGTCTCGCCGGCGGAGTGGCGGGAGTTGGACGAGCTGGGCTTCCAGGGCGTGGCCGCGCAGACCGACTACAAGCGCGTGTACCCCGAGGAGACCGGCGCCGCCAACCTCATCGGGTTCGTCGGCAGTGACGGGCACGGCCTGGAGGGCCTGGAGAGCATGCTGGAGAGCACGCTCGCGGGAGAGCCCGGCACCCAGCAGGTCGAGGTCGGCGCCGAGGGGACCCAGATCCCCATGGCGACCGGACTCGCCCAGGAGCCGGTCCCCGGCCGGGACGTGCGGCTCACCCTGGACCAGGACGTCCAGTGGCGCGCGCAGCAGGCACTCGCCGAACGCGTCACCGACCTCGACGCCGAAGGGGGCAGCGTGATCGTCATGCGCCCCACCGGCGAGATCGTCGCCATGGCCAGCTACCCCACCTACGACCCCAACGACATCCAGGACTCGACCCCCGAGCAGCGCGGCAACGGCGCGGTGGCGGTCGCGTTCGAACCCGGGAGCACCAACAAGGTCATCACGGCGGCCGGCGCGCTGGAGGAGGGGCTGACCACCCCCGAGACCGTCTACACGGTGCCCTATGCCATCCAGCGCTACGACCAGACCTTCCGCGACTCGCACTTCCACGAGACCCAGCGGCTGACCCTGAACGGGATCATGGCGCAGTCCAGCAACGTCGGCACCATCCAGGTGGCCGAGCAGCTCGGCGCGGACGGGCTGTACACCTACCTCGGGAAGTTCGGCTTCGGCAAGCCCACGGGACTGGACCTGCCCGGTGAGAACGCCGGCATCCTGACCGACCCCGACGACTGGTGGGGCACCCAGCTCCCCTCGGTCTCGTTCGGGCAGGGCATCTCGGTCAACGCGGTGCAGATGGCCAGCGTCTACGCCACGATCGCCAACGACGGCGTCCGGGTGGAACCGCAGGTCGTCGCCGGGACCGTCGACGAGGGCGGGGAGTTCACCGCGTCCCCCGAGCCCCGCCAGGAGCAGGTCGTCAGCGCCGACACCGCGGAGGAGCTGCGGCTGATGCTGGAGGCGGTCACCGGCGAGGAGGGCACGGCGGAGCAGGCCCAGATCCCCGGCTACCGCGTCGCGGGCAAGACCGGAACCGCCAACCGGGTCAACCCCGAGACCGGGCGCTACGCCGGCGGCGGCTACACCAGCACCTTCGTGGGGATGGCGCCGGCCGACGACCCGGAGCTGATCGTGCAGGTGGTGCTGCACGGCCCGCAGCGCGACTACTACGGGGGCGAGGCCGCCGCACCGGTCTTCACCGACGTGATGTCCTTCTCACTGAAGACGCTGCAGATCCCGCCGACCGGCACGGAGCCGCCCAACATCCGCCTGGAGGAGTGAACCGGCCGCCCCGCCGACGAAGAATTAACCCCCGCCGCCCGCCAGCCGATAGCCTCACGACGTGCCACCGGTAATGCGACCTGACCAGAACCAGCTCCGTCCGCTGTCCGGCCTCGCCCAGCTCCTGGGCGCGGCCCCCACGTCCGGGGACGCCCCGGACACGGTGGAAGGGGAGTCCCGCCCCGTCACGGAGACGACGATCACCGGGATCACCCACGACTCCCGTGCGGTGCGGCCCGGGGACCTCTACGCGGCGCTGCCCGGAGCCAGAGCGCACGGCGCCGAGTTCGCCGCCCAGGCCGCGGCCGCCGGAGCGGTGGCGATCCTCACCGACCCCGCCGGCGCCGACCGCGCCGCCGCGACCGGGCTTCCGGTGCTCGCGGTGCCCGCCCCGCGCGCCCGCCTCGGCGAGGTGGCCGCCTGGGTCTACGGCCATCCGGGCGAGGACCTGCTGCTGATCGGCACCACCGGAACCAGCGGCAAGACCAGCGTCAGCTACCTGGTGGAGTCCGGCCTGCGGGCCGCCGGGCTGCGCACAGGGCTGATCGGCACCGTCGAGATCCGGATCGGCGACGAGCGCGTCGACTCCGCGCTCACCACGCCGGAGGCCACCGAGCTGCACGGCCTGTTCGCCGTCATGCGCGAGCGGGGCGTCGACGCCGCGGCCATGGAGGTGTCGAGCCACGCCCTGGCCCTGGGCCGGGTCGGCGGCGCGAGATTCGACGTCGCCGTCTTCACCAACCTCTCGCAGGACCACCTGGACTTCCACGCGGACCTGCGCGACTACTTCGACACCAAGGCCCGGCTGTTCACCCCGGAACTCGCCCGGGTGGCGGTGGTCAACCGCGACGACCGGTTCGGCCGCGCGCTCGTCGACATGGTCGCGGCGCGCGGCGAGATCCCGGTGACCACGTTCTCCGCCGAGGGCGACCCCGAGGCCGACTGGCGCGCCGTGGACGTCGAACTGGGCCCCGAGGGCAGCGTGTTCCGGGTGGTCGGCCCCGGCGGGCTGGAGGTCGACGCCGCCGTGCGGCTGCCCGGCCCCTTCAACGTCTCCAACGCGCTGGCGGCGATCGTCGGACTCGTCGAGGGCGGCGTCCCGCTGGAGGCCGCGCTGCGCGGCGTGGCCGCCGCCGCGGGCGTCCCCGGCCGGATGGAGCGGGTCGACGAGGGCCAGAACTTCACCGCCCTCGTCGACTACTCTCACAAACCCGGCGCGGTGGAGGCGGTCCTCGGATCCCTGCGGACGGTGACCGAGGGGCGGCTGACCATCGTCCTGGGCTGCGGGGGCGACCGCGACCGCGCCAAGCGCCCGCTGATGGGTGAGGTCGCCGCACGGCTCGCCGACGCGGTCATCCTCACCGACGACAACCCGCGCAGTGAGGATTCCATCACGATCATCACCAGCATGCTGGACGGGGTGGCGAAGGTGCCGGCGGGGGAGCGGGCCCGGGTGACCGTGGAGCCGGACCGCGCAGCCGCCATCGAGATGGCCGTGGAGCGCGCCAAGCCGGGCGACGTGGTGGTCGTGGCCGGCAAGGGGCACGAGCGCGGCCAGTACGTGGGCGACCGCGTGCTGCCGTTCGACGACCGCGAGGTGCTGCGTGATGCGCTGCGATGGCGCGTCGGCGGCTGAGCCCCGGGGTCCAGCCGGAGCGGCTGCGGAGCGGGGTCCAGCCCGAGCGGCTGCGGAGCGGGAAGACTGTCCGAGCGGCTGCGGAGCGGGGTCCAGCCCGAGCGGCTGCGGAGCGGGAAGACTGTCCGAGCGGCTGCGGAGCGGGAAATCCCTCCGAGTGGCTGCGGAGCGGGGTCCAGCCCGAGCGGCTGCGGAGCGGGAAATCCGTCCGAGCGGCTGCGGAGCGGGAAATCCGTCCGAGCGGCTGCGGAGCGGGAAATCCGTCCGAGCGGCTGCGGAGCGGGAAGACTGTCCGAGCGGCTGCGGAGCGGGAGACCCGCGCCCGTGCCGTGCTGCGCCGCCCCGTTCGGATCGTGATCGTGCTGTGAACACGGCGGCGGAACCGGGCGCCGCGGCCCGCGGCGGACAGCCACGGCCCCGTCCGGTCCCGGCGTCCGCCGCCGCACCCACCTGCGGGTTCGTCCGTACCGGGCGGAGGAGGCCGTGGCGGGGCCGACCGGGCGGTGCCGCTCGGGGGCGGGAGGCCCCGTCGGGTGTTTCGGCTGGGACGCAACCCCGATAACCAAACATGTTCTAAGGTAGGTCCGGCAATTGCAGCCCGGCACCGTGGCGTCACCCGCCGCCTTGCGGCTCTTGTGCAGCGAATCCCCATACACAGCACGCTGTCTCGTCGTCGAGGCGCCCCGAAGGCGCGGTGGACCGGGCCCGACATGAGGAGTGGATTTGATCGCGCTGACGCTCGATCGGATCGCTGAGATCACCCAATCCCGCATACACGGATCGGCGCGCCCCGCGGACGTCGTCACCGGTCCGGTCGTGATCGACTCGCGACAGGCTGTCCCGGGAGCGCTCTTCGTGGCGTTGGGTGGCGAGCGGGTCGATGGACATGACTTCGCCGACGCCGCCGTCGCGGCCGGCGCCGCCGCCGTGCTGGGATCCCGGCCGCTGGCGGCGCCGCAGCTGCTGGTCGACGGCGGCGACGCCGAGGTCGTGGCCGCGCTCGGGCGCCTGGCGCGGGCCGTCGTCGGCGAACTGCCGCAGGCCGACATCGTGGGCGTCACCGGATCGTCGGGCAAGACGACCACGAAGGACCTGCTCGCCCAAGTGCTGCGCCGCCTCGGCCCGACGGTCGCGCCCGCCGGCTCGTTCAACAACGAGATCGGCCACCCGCTGACCGTGCTGCGCGCCGACGAGCACACCCGCTACGTCGTCCTGGAGGTCGCCGCCCGCGGACTGGGGCACATCGCGCACCTGTGCCGGATCGCCCCGCCCCGGATCGGCGTCGTGCTCAACGTGGGCAGCGCGCACGTCGGCGAGTTCGGCAGCCGCGCGGCCATCGCCCAGGCCAAGGGAGAGCTCGTCGAGGCGCTGCCCGGCGCCGACGCCGGCGGTGTGGCGGTCCTGAACGTCGACGACGACGCCGTCATCGGCATGGCGGCGCGTACCGCCGCGCGGGTCGTCGGCTACGGGCTCGGCGAGCGCGCCGACGTGCGCGGCCGCGACGTCCGGCTCGGCGAGGACGGCCGCGCCGCGTTCACGCTGCAGATCGGCGCGCGATCGGCGCCGGTGCGCCTCGCGCTCGTCGGTGAGCACCAGGTCCACAACGCGCTGGCGGTGGCCGCCGTCGCGGCCGAGCTCGGCATGGACCTCGACGACATCGCCGCCGCGCTGGGCGAGGCGGGAGCGGTGAGCCGCTGGCGTATGGAGGTCGCCGAGGGCCCCGGCGGCGTGACCGTCGTGAACGACGCCTACAACGCCAACCCGGAGTCCATGGGTGCGGCGCTGCGCACGCTCGCCGCGCTGGCCCGGGCCCGGCGCTCGGTGGCGGTCCTGGGAATCATGGCCGAGCTGGGCCCGGCGCACCAGGTGGAGCACGAGCGCCTCGGGCGGCTGGTCGCCGAGTCGGGGGTCGACTGCCTCATCGCCGTGGGTGAGGAGGCCGCGCCCATCGTGGATGGCGTGCGGAGTGTGGCCGGGTGGCACGGCGAGGTCCGGCAGGTGGCCGACACCGCGCAGGCGGTCGCGGCCCTGCGCGGGCTGCTGCGGCCGGAAGACGTTGTCTTGGTGAAGGGATCACGAGTGGCCGGGCTGGAACAGGTAGCCGAGCAGCTGACCGCCGAGGAGGCCGCCAAGTGACCGGCATTCTCGTCGCCGCGGCGCTCTCCCTCCTGGTGTCGCTGCTCATCATGCCGATGGTGATCCGGATGCTGTACCGGTTCAAGTTCGGCCAGGAGATCCGGGACGACGGTCCCGAGGGCCACAAGAGCAAGCAGGGCACGCCCACGATGGGCGGCATCGTCATCATCCTCGGCGCGGTGATCGGCTACTTCGGTGCCCACCTGGCGTCGATGACCCGGCCCACCGTGTCCGGTCTGCTGGTGATGTTCCTGTTCGTGGGGCTCGGCGCGGTCGGCTTCCTCGACGACTTCATCAAGATCTACAAGCGGCGCAGCCTCGGCCTGCGCAGCGGCGCGAAGATGCTCGGGCAGGCGATCGTCGGTATCGGGTTCGCCGTGGGCGTCACGTTCTTCCCGAACAACTACACCTACACCCCCGGCTCCCCGCACCTGTCCTTCCTCCGGGACTTCGGTCCGGCGCTGGCGCTACCGGTGTTCGCGATCTGGGCGCTCTTCCTGATCGTCGGCTTCTCCAACGCGGTGAACCTCACCGACGGCCTGGACGGCCTGGCCACCGGCGCCACCATCCTGTCGCTGGTCGCCTACGTCATCATCGGCAACTGGCAGCTGCGGCAGAGCTGCGTCAACGCGCTGGAGGCCAACTGCTACACCGTCCGCGACCCGCTCGACCTCGCGGTGGTCGCGGCGGCCGGGCTCGGCGGCTGCATCGGGTTCCTCTGGTACAACGCGCCGCCGGCCAAGATCTTCATGGGTGACACCGGCTCGCTGGCCCTGGGCGGCCTGATCGTCGGTCTCGCCATCACCACCCGCACCCAGCTGCTGCTGCTCATCATCGGCGGCCTGTTCGTGCTCATCACGCTCTCGGTCATGCTGCAGATCGGCTCCTTCCGGCTCACCGGGAAGCGCATCTTCCGCATGGCGCCGCTGCAGCACCACTTCGAGCTGAAGGGCTGGGCCGAGAGTACGATCGTGATCAGGTTCTGGATCATCCAGGGGCTGTTCGTCGGTGTCGGTATCGGCCTGTTCTACCTGGAATGGATGCCGAGGTAACCCCATGGCGGAGATGCCAGCCGGAGCGGCTGCGGAGCGGGGTCCAGCCCGAGCGGCTGCGGAGCGGGAAGAGCTCCGAGCGGCTGCGGAGCGGGAAGAGCTCCGAGCGGCTGCGGAGCGGGAAGAGCTCCGAGCGGCTGCGGAGCGGGAAGAGCTCCGAACGGCCGCGGAGCGGGCTTTCGCCGCCGCGCTCGCCGGGCGGGCAGTCTGCGTCACCGGGCTCGGTGTGTCCGGGCCGCCCGTCGCCCGGGCGCTGCTCGACCGGGGGGCCCGCGTCACGGTCATCGACGGCCGGACCGACGAGGCCACCCGGGAGCGGGCCGAGCGGCTGCGGCACCTCGGCGCGCGGGTGCTGCTCGGCGCCGAGGCGCTCCCCGAGGGCACCGACCTCGTCGTGACCTCCCCCGGCTGGCGGCCGGACGCCGTCCCGCTGGTCCAGGCCGCCCGCGCCGGTGTCGAGGTCATCGGCGACGTGGAACTCGCGTGGCGGCTCCGGCCGGCCGGGCAGACCTGGCTCGCCGTCACCGGGACCAACGGCAAGACCACCACGGTGCGGATGCTGGAGGCCATGCTGCGCGCCGACGGCCGGTCCGCCCGCGCGGTCGGCAACGTGGGCACCCCCGTGGTCGAGGCGGTGTCGCCCGGCCCGGGGGAGGCGGCCGCCGACGTCCTCGCGGTGGAGCTGTCCAGCTTCCAGCTGCACTGGTCGAACTCGCTGCGGCCGCACGCCGCGACGGTGCTGAACGTGGCTCCGGACCACCTCGACTGGCACGGTGGCCTGGACGCCTACGCCGCGGCCAAGGGCCGGGTCTACGCGCCCGGCACCGTCCGGGTGGTGAACGCGGCCGACCCGCTGTCGGGGCGGCTGGCGGACCGGGCCGACGAGGCGGACGCCGCGGCTGGCGCCGCCGCGGCCCGGCGGGTCGCCTTCACGCTGGACACCCCGCGGCCGGGCGAGCTCGGCGTGGTCGAGGACCTGCTGGTGGACCGCGCCTTCGTGGCCGACCCCGCGAGTACGGCCGAGGAGCTCGCCACCCTCGCCGACGTCCGGCCGGCCGCGCCGCACAACGTGGCCAACGCGCTGGCCGCCGCGGCGCTGGCCCGTTCCGTCGGAGTCGCCCCCGCGTCGGTGCGCGCCGGCCTGGCCGCGTTCGCGCCCGAACCGCACCGCATCTCCCCGGTGGCCACCGTCGCCGGCGTCCACTACGTCGACGACTCCAAGGCCACCAACCCGCACGCCGCCGCGGCGTCGCTGTCGGCCTACCCGTCGATCGTGTGGGTGGCCGGCGGCCTGCTCAAGGGCGCCGACGTCGAGGACCTCGTGGCCGCGGCGGCGCCCCGGCTGCGCGGGGCGGTGCTGCTCGGCGCCGACCGCGACCGCCTGCGCGCCGCCCTGGACCGGCACGCGCCCGCGCTGCCGGTCGTGGAGGTGGCGCGCTCCGACAGCGGCGCCATGGCCGAGACCGTGGCCGCCGCCGCGGAACTGGCGCGGCCCGGCGACACGGTGCTGCTCGCCCCTGCGGCCGCGTCGATGGACATGTTCACCGACTACAACGCCCGGGGCGACGCCTTCGCCGCGGCCGTGCGCGCACTCCGCGGCTGAGGCGGTCGGCCCGCGGGCCGACCGCCCGGCGCCGGGCGGACGCACCGCCCGGCGCGCCGCCGCGGGAGCCCGATCCCCGGCCGTTACCGGTGTCACGCTCAGAAAAAAACCCAACACGCGCGTAATGTCCACCGTCGTGTCGTCCCCTGCCACCAGACTTGGTCGACGCTGGGGTCTGCCCGAGGAGCGCCGTGCACGGCGCCGGCCGGCCGCCGGCGCCGCTCTCGCGACGCAGACCGTGCAGGAGGCCGGGCGCGCCACCGGGACCGGCGACCGCCCGCGCCGCCGGGTCGGCGCCGAGGCCCGCCGGGCGCCCCTCTCCCGACCCGGGACCGTGCGGCGTGGGCGGTGCCGGGCGGACGGCGCGGGACCGGGCCCCCGGCGGACGGGCCCAGGGTGACCAGGCGGAGGTGGCGTATGGCGGTGACGGTTCCGTCGGCCGACAGGGCCGACACGCGTCCGCGGGCCGGCGGATCGGTCCAGACGCTCCTGCGGGAGTTCCCGCAGCGGTTGGACCGTCCGCTGACGTCCTACTACCTCATCTTCGGCAGCAGCGCGCTGCTCATCGCGCTGGGCCTGGTCATGGTGCTCTCCTCCTCCATGGTCGACTCCTACACCGAGACCGGGTCGGCGTACTCCCTCTTCCAGAAGCAGATGCTCGCGGCGGCGATCGGCCTGCCGCTCATGGTGGTCGCCTCGCACCTCCCGCTGTCGGTGTTCCGCCTGCTGGGCTACCCCGCGGTGCTCGGCTCGGTCGCGCTGCTGGTGCTCACGGTCTTCCAGGGCCAGGAGTACTACGGCGCCACCCGGTGGCTGGAGATCGGCGGGCTGACCATCCAGGCGTCGGAGCCGGCCAAGCTCGCCTTCGCGCTGTGGGGCGCCAACGTGCTGGCCCGCAAGGACGAGATGCGGCAGTTGCTGGAGTGGCGGCAGCTGCTGATCCCGGTGCTGCCGGGCTGCGGTGTGCTGGTGATCCTGGTGCTGCTGGGGAGCGACCTCGGTACCACCTTCGTGCTGATGGCCATCTTCCTGGCGCTGCTGTGGGTGGTGGGGGCACCGGGACGGCTGTTCCTCGGGATGTTCGTGCTCGTCGTCGCCCTCGTCGGCATCATGATCGCGGTCGAGCCGTTCCGGATGGCCCGGCTCATGTCCTTCCTCGACCCCGAGGCCGACCCGACCGGGTCGGGGTTCCAGCTGCTGCACGGCCTCTACGCCCTGGGCACCGGCGGGGTGTTCGGCGTGGGGATCGGCGGCAGCCGCGAGAAGTGGGGGTTCCTCCCGCACCCCGAGAGCGACTTCATCTTCGCCATCATCGGCGAGGAACTCGGGCTGATCGGAACACTCCTCGTCGTCGGACTCTTCGGGCTCCTCGGCTACGCTGGGCTGCGCGTGGCGTCCCGGGCCCGGGAGCCGTTCGTGCGGCTGGCCGCGGCCTCGCTGACCGCGTGGATCGTCGTCCAGGCGCTGGTCAACATCGGCACGGTCATCGGGGTGCTGCCGATCACGGGCATCCCGCTGCCGCTCGTCTCGGCCGGCGGCTCGTCGCTCATCCCGACCATGCTCGCGCTGGGCATCCTGCTCGCCCTCGCCAAGGCCGAGCCCGACGCCCGTAAGGCCCTTGCCGCACGCGGTCCGAGCCGGGTGCAAAGGGCTCTAAGCTGGCTTGGCCTGGACAATGTGGGCGCCCCCACCACGAAGGCCGCTCGGAACCAGGCCACCATCGGATCGCAACAAGCGAGGAGGAATCGACGACGATGAGGGTAGTCCTCGCCGGAGGCGGCACGGCCGGGCATGTCGAGCCCGCACTGGCCCTGGCCGACGCGCTGCGGCGCGTCGACCCCGACACCCAGATCCTGTGTCTGGGCACCGAGCGGGGACTCGAAACCCGGCTCGTTCCGCTGCGCGGCTACGAGCTGGGTCTGATCCCGGCGGTCCCGCTGCCCCGCAAGATCACGCCGCAGCTGCTCTCCGTTCCTGGCAAGCTGGCCAACGCCATCAGCACGGCCTCGGGGCACCTGGAGCGCATCCAGGCCGACGTACTGGTCGGCTTCGGCGGATACGTCGCCACGCCGGGCTACCTCGCTGCGCGCCGGCGCCGGGTCCCCATCGTCGTGCACGAGGCCAACCCGCTGCCCGGCCTGGCCAACCGGCTCGGCGCGCGGCTGACCCCGCACGTCTTCACGGGCCACCCGAACACCGAGATGCGCAACGGCCGCTACATCGGCATCCCGCTGCGCGAGCAGATCTCCGGCCTGGACCGCCTCGCCGTCGGCGACAAGGCGCGCGCCCACTTCGGCCTGCACCCCGAGATGCCCACGCTGCTGATCTTCGGCGGCTCGCAGGGCGCGCAGACCGTCAACGAGGCCGCGTTCGGCGCCGCCGACGACTTCCGCCGCGCGGGAGTGCAGGTCCTGCACGTGGTGGGCCCGAAGAACGCGAGCGAACCCGAGGACCGCACCCGCGACGGCGTCCCCTACGTCGTCGTGCCCTACATCGACCGGATGGACCTCGCCTACGCCGCCGCCGACGTCGCGATGTGCCGCTCGGGTGCCATGACCTGCGCGGAGCTGACCGCCGTGGGGCTGCCCGGGGCGTTCGTCCCGCTGCCCATCGGCAACGGCGAGCAGCGGCTGAACGCCGAGCCGGTCGTGGAGGCCGGCGGCGGGCTGCTCGTCGCCAACTCCGAGCTCACGCCGGACTGGATCCGCACCCAGCTCATCCCGCTGCTCACCGACACCGACCGCGTCGTCGCGATGTCCGAGGCCGCCGCCAGGCTCGGCCGCCGCGACGCCGACGTCGAGCTGGCTCGCGAGGTCATGGCCATCGCGCGCGGCGACCGGCCGACCCCCGAGATGCCGATCGACGACGGCGACGACGACACCCACCCGGCCGGACCGGGGGACCTCCGATGACCGGGGCCGGAGCGCCGGGCGCGGCCCGCCGAGGCTCCGCCCCCACCGGCCGCGAGGGGGCGGCGTCATGAGCGGCCTGGTGACCCCGACCGACCCCGTTCCCGTCGCCGAACTCGGACGGGTGCACTTCGTCGGCATCGGCGGCGCGGGGATGTCGGGCATCGCGCGCGTGCTCATCCAGCGCGGTGTCGAGGTCTCCGGCAGCGACGCCCGCGACAGCGCGCTGCTGCGCGAACTGGAGGAGCTGGGCGCGCGGGTGCACGTCGGACACGCCGCCGGCAACGTCGGTGCCGCCGACACCGTCGTCGTCTCCTCGGCGATCCGCGCCGACAATCCCGAGCTCGCCGCCGCCCGCGAACGCGGCCTGCGCGTGCTGCCGCGCGCCGCGGCCCTCGGCGCGCTGCTGCTGGACCGGCGCGGTGTCGCGGTGGCCGGCACGCACGGCAAGACCACCACCACCTCGATGCTCACCGTGGTGCTGCGGGAGCTGGGCACCGAGCCCGGATACGTGATCGGCGGCACGCTGGTCACCACCGGCCGGGGTGCCGACGCCGGCGCCGGCGACGTCATCGTGGTCGAGGCCGACGAGAGCGACGGCTCGTTCCTGATGCTCGCGCCGAGGGTCGCCGTCGTCACCAACGTCGAGGCCGACCACCTGGACAACTACGGCGGGCTGGCCGAGATCCACGCGAACTTCGCGGCGTTCACCGAGCGGGTCGCCGAGGCGATGGTCGTCGGGATCGACGACCCCGGCGCGCGCAAGGTGGCCGAGGCGGCGCGGGAGCGCGGCCTGCGGGTGCGCACCTACGGCGAGTCGCCCGAGGCGGACTTCCGGGTCTCCGGCATCGCCGCCCGGGGCTTCGCCACCGAGTTCACGCTCACCGCGCCCGGCGGCGAGCCGCTGCGGTGCGCCATCGCGGTGCCCGGCCGGCACAACGTGCTGAACGCCGCGGCCGCCGTCGCGGTGGCCGACGAGCTCGGGCACGACCCCGAGGTCGCGGTCGAGGCGCTGGCCGCCTACACCGGCGCCGCCCGGCGGTTCGAGCTCAAGGGCGAGGCCGCGGGCGTGCGGGTGTACGACAGCTACGCGCACCACCCCACCGAGATCGCGGCCGACCTGCGCGCGGCGCGCGCTGCGCTGGACAGCGACCCGGGTGCGGCCGACTCCGAGGGGACGCGCGGCCGGGTCGTGGCGCTGTTCCAACCGCACCTGTACAGTCGCACCCGGATCTTCGCCACCGAGTTCGCCGAGGCCCTCACGCTCGCCGACGAGGTCGTCGTCCTGTCGATCTACGCGGCGCGCGAGGACCCCGAGCCGGGGGTGACCGCCGAGCTGATCACGCGCGGCGTCGGACACGACCGGGTCCGCCACGAGCCCGACCGGGCCGCGGCGGTGGACCTGGTGGCGTCGCTGGCCCGGCCCGGCGACATCGTGCTGACGATGGGCGCGGGTGACGTCACCGAGCTCGGGCCGGCCATCGTCGAGCGCCTGGAGCGGGCCGCGGGCTGAGCTGGTCCGCCGCCGGACGATGGAGGGATGCGGTGCGGGAGGCCGACACGGAGACCGGGGCGCCCGCCACCGCGCCCGCGGCGGAGGGGGCGCGCGGCGGCTCCGGCCGCCCCCGGCGCTCGGACCCCTGGAAGGCCGCCTTCGTCGCGCTGCTGGTCGTGGCGGTCCTCGCCGTCGCCGCGTGGCTGCTGCTCGGTTCGCGGCTGCTGGTCGTGCGTGACGTCGAGGTCACCGGGACGCAGCGCGTCGGCCGCGACGAGGTGCTCACCGCGGCCGACGTGCCCACCGGGACCGCGCTGGCCCGGGTGGACACCGAGGCCGTGCGGGAGCGGGTCGCCGACCTCCGGCTCGTGGAGTCGGTGGAGGTGTCGCGTAGCTGGCCGGCCACCCTGCGGGTGCGGGTGACCGAGCGGGCCCCGGCGCTCAGCGTGGCCGTCGGCGAGGGCTACCGGCTGGTCGACGGGGACGGGGTGACGGTCGAGGACGTCGCGGAGCGGCCGGCGGACTACCCGCTGGTCGACGTCCGGGGCGAGATCACCGGGAACCCGGGCATCGCCGAGGCCGCGGCCATCGTCGCGGAACTCCCCGCCGACGTCCTGGAGCGGATCGGGCGGATCGACGCCACCGACCGGGCCGCCGTCATCCTGCTGCTCGACGACGGCGCCGAGGTGGTGTGGGGCGACGGCGAGCGCACCGCGGAGAAGGCGCGGCTGCTCGACATCCTCATGCGGGAGCACCCGCCCACCGAGGAGCGCCGCTACGACGTCAGCGCCCCCGACGTCGCGGTGGTCGAGTAGCGGTGGCCGCGGGCCGGCGCGCTCGGCGCTCGCCGGCGGGCAGGACATTCGGGACGCGACGCGCCGAGCGCGCGTATCGCCTCCTCATGCGACACGCCGATAGGCTGAACTCGTGGTTAGTTGCTCGTCAGCGGGGCGTCAGCCTACTGTCGTAACGCAATACCTTTAGTTGACATAAGTAGGGACTCGGACCATTGCGGGAGAGCGTGGGCAGAGGCGCCCAGGTGCGTTCGCCCCGTCCGGGACCTCGTGACCCGGGGACCGGCCGCGCGCCGGCTCCGGTGCCACACAGCAGACAGTAGATCCGGACAGTCAGGCGGCCGTGCCACCGGCGGCGGGAACGTGGACGTTCCCGCGGGGATGCCGCGGTCGGCTGGCGCAAAGCGAGCGGAAAGGCCCCTCGTCGTGGCAGCACCGCAGAACTACCTCGCGGTCATCAAAGTCGTCGGTATCGGCGGCGGCGGTGTCAACGCCGTCAATCGGATGATCGAGGAGGGACTCAAGGGCGTCGAGTTCATCGCCATCAACACCGACGCCCAGGCGCTGCTGATGAGCGATGCCGACGTCAAGCTCGACGTCGGCCGGGAGCTGACCCGGGGGCTGGGCGCCGGCGCCAACCCCGACGTCGGGCGCAAGGCCGCCGAGGACCACCGCGAGGAGATCGAGGAAGTCCTCAAGGGCGCCGACATGGTCTTCGTGACCGCGGGCGAGGGCGGCGGCACCGGTACCGGCGGCGCTCCGGTGGTCGCCAACATCGCCCGTTCGCTCGGCGCGCTGACGATCGGCGTGGTGACCCGCCCGTTCGGCTTCGAGGGCAAGCGGCGGGCCACCCAGGCCGAGGCGGGGATCGCGATGCTGCGTGAGGAGGTCGACACCCTGATCGTCATCCCGAACGACCGGCTGCTCTCGATCTCCGACCGCCAGGTCAGCGTCCTCGACGCCTTCAAGGCCGCCGACCAGGTCCTGCTCTCCGGTGTCCAGGGCATCACGGACCTCATCACCACGCCGGGTCTCATCAACCTCGACTTCGCCGACGTCAAGTCGGTCATGTCCGGTGCCGGATCGGCGCTCATGGGGATCGGCTCGGCCCGGGGGGACGACCGCGCGGTCGCCGCCGCCGAGATGGCGATCTCCTCGCCGCTGCTGGAGGCCAGCATCGACGGCGCCCACGGCGTGCTGCTCTCCATCCAGGGCGGGTCCGACCTCGGGCTGTTCGAGATCAACGAGGCCGCCCAGCTGGTGGCCAACTCCGCGGCGCCCGAGGCCAACATCATCTTCGGCGCGGTGATCGACGACGCGCTCGGCGACGAGGTGCGGGTGACGGTCATCGCGGCCGGCTTCGACGAGCCCGCTCCCGAGATCGTCACCCCGCCGCGGGCCGCCGTCACCGACCGGGTCGAGCCGCCCGCGCCGCCGCGGGCCGCTCCGCCGCCCGAGCGCCCGGCACCGCCCGCCGAGCCGCAGGTGGAGCGCCCCGCGCCCGAGCCGGTGCGCGAGGACCCGCCGGCCGAGCAGGCCGCGAGCCCGGAGCCCGAGCCGGAGTCCGCCCCGGAGCCGCCGCGGGCGGAGGAGCCCGCGCAGCCGCGCCCCGCGGAGCCGCAGCCGCCGGCCGCGCCGGCCGAGGAGGAGCCGTTCCAGCCGCGGGGCATCCGGCCCGTGGGCGAGGGCGCGTCCGGGACGGTGCGCCGCGGCGGCACGGAGAGCCCGTTCTCCCGCTCCGGTGAGGTGCCCACTCCGCGGCGCCGCGTGATCTTCGACGAGGGCGACGACCTGGACGTCCCCGACTTCCTGAAGTGACCGGTTCTCGGGCCGGCGGTCCTGGGCGGACCGCCGGCCCCGTCGCATCGGCGGTGCGTCCCCGGGGGCGACCGCCGATATTCTTTTCCCGCACGTACTCCCCCCGCCCGCTGGAGGACCGACCCCCGCGATGACTGCCGTGACCGAGATCGGACCGGGCGTCCGCGCCGGATTCACCGAGCGCTACGGCGGCGGTGTCAGCGCCGCCCCGTTCGACACGCTCAACCTGGGGGCGGGGGTCGCGGACGACCCGGCCGCCGTCGCCGAGAACCGCCGCATCGCGGCGAACCGTTTCGGGTTCGACCCCGAGCGGGTGGTGTGGATGACCCAGGTGCACAGCGCCGACGTCGCGGTGGCGGACGCTCCGGGCGACGCGGGCCGGGTCGACGCGGTGGTGACCACCCGTCCCGACCTCGTGCTCGCGACCCTGGCGGCGGACTGCCTGCCGATCCTGGCGGCCGACCTGGAGGCGGGCGTCATCGGCGCGGCGCACTCCGGCCGCCTCGGCACCGTCCGGGGGGTCGCCGCGGCGCTGATCGCCGAGATGGTCAGCCAGGGCGCCTCGGTGGAGCGGGTCTCGGTGCTGCTCGGCCCGGCCATCTGCGGCGCCTGCTACGAGGTGCCGCCCCAGATGCAGGACGAGGTCGCGGCGGGCACGCCCGAGGCGGCGAGCCGGACCCGTGCCGGGACGACCGGGGTGGACCTGCGCGCGGGCGTGACCGCCCAGCTCCGGCGGGCCGGGGTCCGGCGGATCGCCGCCGACGGGCGCTGCACGCTGGAGAGCCCCGAGCTCTTCTCGCACCGGCGCGGCGCCCCGACCGGGCGGCTCGCGGGCTTCGTCTGGAGGGCCTGAGTATGGCCGCGGAGGCGGAGCGGGCGCGGGCCGAGCGCGTCGCGGCGAACCTGGCCGCCGTCCGGCGGCGTGTCGCGGCGGCGTGCGCGGCCGCGGGACGCGCGGAGGACGAGGTGACCCTGGTCGCGGTGACCAAGACCTACCCGGCGTCAGATGTGCGAATACTGACAAAACTGGGCATTATGGACGTCGGTGAGAACCGGGACCAGGAGGCCGCCGCCAAGGCCGCCGAGTGCGCCGACCTTCCCCTCATCTGGCACTTCGTCGGTCAGCTGCAGACCAACAAAGCCCGTTCGGTCGTCCGCTACGCCGACGTCGTGCACTCGGTCGACCGCGTCCGCCTGGCGCGGGAGCTCGGACTGCGGGCACGCGCGGCCGGGCGCGAGCTGAGATGCCTCGTCCAGGTCAACCTGGACCCGGAGTCGGCGGCCGGCGTGCTCGGGCCGCGCGGCGGTGCCGATCCGCGCGACGTCCTCGCGGTCGCCGACGCGATCCACGCGGAGGAGGGCCTCGCGGTCGGCGGTGTGATGGCCGTCGCGCCGCGCGGGGGAGACCCGGCGGAGGCGTTCGACCGGCTCGCCGCGGTCGCCGCGCAGGTCCGGGCTCGCTACCCTCAAGCGACGGCCGTGTCCGCGGGCATGAGCGGTGATCTGGAGGCCGCGATCGAGCGGGGCGCGACACACCTGAGAATCGGTGCGGCGTTGCTCGGCGATCGTGCGGCGAACGTGGGGTAATGTCCCCACATGGACCTTGGCGCCCATCTGTCGAGTTCGCCCAGCGTGGCGGGCCCGGCCGAGAGCCAGCGATAAGTCATCTGCGGTACAGCACCACAGGGACGACGGAGGACAAGAGATGGCCGGCGCGATGCGCAAGATGGCGGTCTACCTCGGCCTCGTGGAGGACGACCGTTACGATCACCGCTATGCGGATGAATATGATGACTTCGAGGATTTCGATGAGGGCGTCGAGGACCGACGTGACCGCGACCTCGAGCCTCGGGGCGGCGATCCCCGCACCCGGGCTGTGACGGAGGCGGATGACTACGCCGTGTCCCACGGAGAGCGACGCAACGTCACACACGCCGCGCCGGCCACCGCCGATCTCGCGCGAATTACCACGCTGCATCCACGCACGTATAACGAAGCGCGTACTATCGGAGAGCATTTCCGGGAAGGCATACCGGTGATCATGAACCTCACCGAGATGGTCGACAGCGACGCCAAGCGTCTGGTCGACTTCGCGGCGGGGCTGATCTTCGGTCTGCATGGCAGTATCGAGCGCGTGACCAACAAGGTGTTCCTGCTGTCCCCGGCTAATGTTGAGGTGACCGCTGAAGACAAGGCACGGATCGCTGAGCGAGGGTTCTTCAATCAGAGCTAGATCATCACAGATGTCCAGGGATTGGGCCGGGGAACGACCGTGAGTATCGTCCAGAACATACTCATCGCCGTGCTGTACCTCTTCATGCTGGTACTCATCGCGCGGCTTGTGTTCGAGATCGTGCAGTCGTTCGCGCGGTCCTGGCGACCCACCGGGTTCGTGCTGGTGCTCGCCGAGACGACCTACACGATCACCGACCCGCCGTTGAGGTTCCTGCGTCGCTTCATCAAGCCCGTACGCCTGGGGAGCGTTGCGCTGGATCTGAGCTTCACCGTCCTCTTCCTCCTGGTGGTGATCCTCATCCAGTTCGTGGCCTGGATCCCGGCCATGTAGCGGGCCGCAGATGTCGGAAAGGTAAGCTCCGGTTCCGATATGTGGTCTTGGTCATGATCTGGATTGCCGTAAGGTCACGATCAGGTAGCGTCCCTACGGACAGAGTCCAAGCGCGCCAAGGAGACGAACATGCCGCTGACACCCGCGGATGTACGGAATAAACAGTTCAGTACGACCCGGCTACGGCCGGGGTACGACGAAGAAGAGGTCGACGCCTTCCTCGACGAGGTCGAGTCCGAGCTCGACCGGCTGATCCAGGAGAACGAGGAGCTGCGCGGCAAGCTCGCGGAGTGCCTGCGGGGGAAGGTGCCCAACGCGGGCATGCAGGACTTCCAGCCGCAGGAGCCCCAGCTCGCCCCGGAGCCGCCGCCGCAGCCCGAGCCCCCGCGGCCGGAGCCGGTCAAGCAGCCGGAGCCCATGCCGCAGATGGCCAGCATGGGACTGCCGGGCGCCGAGGACAACATGGACACGGCCGCCCGGGTGCTCGCGCTCGCCCAGCAGACCGCCGACCAGGCGATCTCCGACGCGCGCCGCGAAGCCGACGAGACCCTCGGACGCGCCCGCCACGAAGCTGACGACATCCTCGGCAAGGCCCGCCGCCAGGCCGAGCAGATCGTCAACGAGGCGCGCGCCCGCTCCGAGAACCTCGACCGCGACGCCCAGGAGCGGCACCGCCAGGTCATGGGCTCGCTCGTGCAGCAGCGCGAGGAGCTGGAGCACAAGGTCAGCGAGCTCAAGGACTTCGAGCGCGAGTACCGCAGCCGGCTCAAGGACTACTTCGAGCGGCAGCTGCGCGAGCTCGCCGAGGGGGCCAACGACCACAACGCCCCGCCCACCACCACCGGTGGGTTCCAGACGATGGCTCCGCCGACCGGGGGCACCCCGGCGCTGCAGCACGCGGGTCCGGGCGGTGCACCCGCCGGCAACCCGTTCGCCCAGCCCGAGCCCGCGCAGCACGGTGGCTACCACCCCGGTGACGCGCCGCACGACCGCCGCTGACGGTCGGCGAGGCGTCACCACACGACCCCGTGAGTTCCTGAAAAGGCCAACCCTCCAGTGATCATCGTTTGCCTCGTCGCCGTCGTCGCGGCCCTGGTCGTCATCGGCGTGGCAGTGGCGCTCGCAGAGCTGACTCTCGTGTACATCGCTCTCGGACTGGGCGCCGTGGCAGCGGTACTGCTGGTCGTGGAGTTCGTCCGCAACCGGGCGGAGCTCCTCGGCGGGCGGCGCGGTGATCTCGCATGGGGGACGGCCGCCCCGGTGTCAGCGGCTGGGACGGACGGTTTGGGGAAGGCGTCCGTCCACTCCGCTCCCACCAGGGAGGGCTACGCGGCTGGCCCGGGGAGCGTCCCGGCGGCCGCACGGCAGCCGGCGCCCGTGGTGCCGGCCGGACACCCATGGGGCAGCAGTGCGCCCGCACCCGCGCCGGAACCCGAGCCGGTGCGGGCGGTCGCGTATCCGGCGCACACCGGGGGAGGGGCGCCGGCTGTGGACGTACCCCGGTCCGACCCGAACCCGGATCGGACGCACGACGCGGACCCCGGCGCGGCCACCGCCGCGTCCGGCCAGTCGGAGCGGCCGGAACAGCCGACCGCGCCGGTGGAGACCGCGCACAGCCCCGAGAACCGCGACGCGGATCCCGCCGAGGGGGAGGGAACGGCGCCGGACGACGCCCGGTCGCCCGACCGGGCGGAGACGGTCGCCGTGCCGGACCCCGAGCCGGTCACCGCCGACCCGGAGCAGCGGCCGGAGCCGGCCGGCGCTCCGCGGACCGGGGAGGACGCCGCGGCTGACGACGGCGGCGCCTCCCGGCCCCGGCCCGCTGAGGACTCCGAGGACTCCGAGGACGGCGGGTCCGACCTCGTCGAGCCGGGCAGCGGCCGCTCCGAGACCCCGCCGGCCGACCCCGAGGCCGAAGACTCCCATGACGCAGCGGCGACCGCCCCCGCCCCGACCGAAACCCCGTCCGCGCCCGAAGCCGCGCCCGAGGCCGCCGCAGGGCCCGCGACCCCCGACATCGAAACGGCTGACACCGCCGCCGAATCCACGTCCGCCGAGGCCGACGCGGTCGAGTCCGCGCCCGGCCCCGACGAGGACGGGACCGGTACCGAAGTGCCGGCCGCCAGGTTCTCCTCCTCCGTCGTTGCCGACCCTCCGGCCGCCGCAGCCGATCCCGAACCCGCGGAGCCGACCCCGGCCGATGACCGCGCCGAGCGGCTCGACGGCGCTGCGGCCGGCTCCGAGCACGCCGGCGACGAGGCGGACCCCGCCCCGGACACCGTGCCCCACGAGGCCGCCGACACCGACCGCCCGGGCGCCGGCGAGCCCGAGGACGAGCGGGACGCCGAGACCGCCGCCAGCACGGCCGCCGGCGGCGACACCGCCCCGGAGCGCACCGGAGCCGTCCCGCGCCAGGCCGATGAGCCGGACCCGGAGCCGGACCCGGACGCCACCGCGGTGCTCCGGCGCCCCGCCTCCGGCACCCGGACCACCGACCGCGACGACTGAGCCCGCGCCAGGGCCCGCCGATCCCGCGCGGCGCCCGTCACGCCCGCTCGGACGGCCGCACCGCGGGGAACCGGTAGCACAGCACCCGGGCCATCCGCCGCACCGCCGGGATACGGACCAGCATCCGGTACGCCCACGGCAGCTTGGCCAGGTCGGCGGGTGAAGCGATGCCCGGGGCGCTCACGAACACCAGCCCCGGAACGGCCGCCTCCAACTCTCCCGCATCGTCGATCCCCCAGCGCAGGGCGGCGCCGGTCGCGCGCAGGGTGCGGTGCAGCGCAGCCAGCCGCAGCGCCCGCCGGGACAGCGCGTCGAACGCCGCCTCCCCCTGCGGGAACCGCCCGACGATTCCGCGCAGCAGCGCGACCACCGCCCCCTCCTCCAGGTAGGGAAGCACCCCCTCGGCGACGACGGCCACCGGGCGCTCCGACGGGACCTCCGCGAGCCAGGCGGAGCCGGTGAGCGACGCTCCGAGGAGGTGGTACTCCCCCTCGGGCGCGGGCAGCAGCCGCCGGCGCAGGTCCACGACGTCGGGGTAGTCGACGTCGTACCACGCCCCCGAGGGCGGGACCCCGATCCGCAGCGCCCGGCTGTCCAGACCGCATCCCAGATGCAGCACGGCGGCGCCGGGCTCGCGGGCGAGCATCTCCAGCGCCAGCCGGTCGAAGGTCCTGGCGCGCACCGCGACGCTTACCGTATCGGTGCGCCGAGTCCGCAGCCGGCGGAAGTCGTAGTCGAGCGCGGCGACCGCCTCCACCGCCCACGGGTCGGCCAGGACCGGATCCGGCGCGGCGCTCTGCACCGCGCGCGCGTACAGGGTGGCGAGCATCGTCGCCTTCGTGCCGGTGAAGGCGACCTTCGGCGTGTCGGGGCTCATGGCGCCCTCCTGACCGCGGCGACCGCGCACTCCCATGCTTCCCGCTGCGGGCCCGGCCAACCCGCGGGCCGCCGCGGCCGGGGCGTGGCGGGGCACCGGACCGCCGAAGACGCGCGGGGCCGGGAGCGCCAGCCGCTCCCGGCCCCCTCGCGCCGTCTCCGTCAGACCTTCCGGAGCCAGAACCGCAGCCCGAAGTCCGGCGCCTCGACCGCGTGCGCCGGGCCGTCCGGAGCACCCTCGGCCAGGTCCCGGGCCAGCACCTCGGCGCCGATCACCGCGCCGTGCTCGGCCACGGCCTGGGCGGTCACGGGGTCGGTGGCGGCCCACCACAGGTCGATGCGGTCCGAGATGTCCAGGCCGCTGGACTTGCGGGCGTCCTGCACCAGCCGGACCACCTCGCGGGCCAGACCGGCGCGCTGTAGCTCCGGGGTGATCTCCAGGTCCAGCGCGACCGTCTCACCGGACTCCGCGGCCACCGCCCAGCCCTCGCGCGGCTGCTCGGTGACGAGCACCTCCTCGGCGCTGACCTCCACCGGCTCGCCCGCCACCTCCACGTGCGCCCAGCCGGTCGAGCGCACCTGCTCCACCAGCTTCCTGGCGTCGGCGGCCTGGATGGCCTTGGCGACCAGCGGGGTGCGCTTGGCGAAGCGCTTCCCGAGTGTCCGGAAGTTCGGCTTCACCACGTAGTCGACGAGGTCGCCGCCCACCGAGGACAGCGGGTCGAGCCGGACCACGTTCAACTCGTCGGCGACCTGGCCGCGCAGCTGCTCGGGCAGGTCCCCGAAGCCCGCGGCGCCCACCAGCGCCCGCGCCAGCGGCTGGCGGGTGCGCACACCCGAGTCGGCCCGGGCGGCGCGGCCGAGCTCGACCAGCCGGCGGGTGAGGGCCATCTGCTCCGACAGCCCGGTGTCGATCAGCTCCTCCCGGACCTGCGGCCAGCGGGCCAGGTGCACCGACTCCGGTGCGTCGGGGCGCCGCAGCGCCACCCACACGTGGTCGGTGAGGAACGGCACCAGCGGGGCCATCAGCAGCGTGACCGTCTCCAGGCATTCGAAGAGCGTCGCGAAGGCCGCCGCGCCTTCGGGAGTGGAGGCTCCGGACCAGAACCGGCGGCGGGACCGGCGCACGTACCAGTTCGACAGGTCGTCCACGAACGCCGTGAGCAGCCGCCCGGCCGCCGCCGTGTCGAACCGCTCCAGCGCCTCGTCCACCCCCCGGACGACGCGGTTCAGCTCCGAGAGCACCCAGCGGTCCAGCAGCGGCCGCTCGGCGGGCGCCGGGGCGTCGGCCAGGCGCGCGTGCGACCACGTCTCGCCGGCGTTGGCGTACAGCGTGAAGAACGACGCCGTGTTGTAGTAGGTGAGCAGGACCTTGCGGACGATCTCCTCCAGCGCCGCGTGCCCGACCCGGCGCGGCGTCCACGGCGAGCCGCTGGCCGCCATGAACCAGCGCACCGCGTCGGCGCCGTGCCGCTCCATGACCGCCATGGGCTCCAGCACGTTGCCCAAGTGCTTGCTCATCTTGCGGCCGTCCTCGGCGAGGATGTGGCCCAGGCAGACCACGTTCTTGTAGGAGGTCTGGCCGAAGACGAGGGTGCTCACCGTCATCATCGAGTAGAACCAGCCGCGGGTCTGGTCGATGGCCTCGCAGATGTACTGGCCGGGGAAGTTCGCGCGGAACACCTCGTCGTTGCGGTGCGGCGCCCCCCACTGCGCGAACGGCATGGAGCCGGAATCGTACCAGACGTCGATGACCTCGGGCACCCGCCGGGCGGTGCCGCCGCACTCGGGGCAGTCGAACACCACGTCGTCGACGTAGGGGCGGTGCGGGTCCAGGGCGCTCAGGTCCCGGCCCGCCAGCCCGCCCAGCTCGGCGAGCGAGCCCACGACCGTGACGTGGTCCTCGACGCAGGTCCAGACCGGCAGCGGGGTGCCCCAGTAGCGGCTCCGCGACAGCGCCCAGTCGACGTTGTTGCGCAGCCACTCCCCGTAGCGGCCCTCCTTGATGTTGCCCGGTACCCAGTTGGTCGCCGCGTTCTGCTCCAGCAGCCGGTCCTTGATCGCGGTCGTCCGGATGTACCAGGAGGGCAGCGCGTAGTACATCAGCGGGGTGTGGCAGCGCCAGCAGTGCGGATAGCTGTGCTCGTAGGCGACGTGCCGGAAGAGCAGCCCGCGCTCCTTCAGGTCGGTCACCAGCGTGGCGTCGGCGGTCTTGAAGAACACCCCGCCGACCAGGTCGAGGCCGGCCTCGAACGTGCCGTCCGCGCGCACCGGGTTGACCACCGGCAGGCCGTAGGAGCGGCAGACGGCCATGTCGTCGGCGCCGAAGGCGGGGGACTGGTGCACCAGGCCGGTGCCGTCCTCGACCGTGACGTAGTCCGCGAGCACCACGTAGTGCGCCGGCTCCTCGAAGGCCACCAGCTCGAACGGCCGCTGGTAGGTCCAGCGCTCCATCTCCGCACCCTCGAAGCGCTCGCCGGTCGGCTGCCACCCCTCGCCGAGGGCGCTGCCGAGCAGTGGTTCGGCGACGAGCAGCCGCTCGGTGCCGTTGGTCGCCACCACGTACTGCACCTCCGGGTGCACGGCGACCGCGGTGTTGGACACCAGCGTCCACGGGGTGGTCGTCCAGACCAGCAGCGAGGTGGGCCGCCCAGGGTCGGCCAGCGGCCCCGAGGTGACCGGGAAGCGCACGTACACCGACGGGTCGGTGACGGTCTCGTACCCCTGCGCGAGCTCGTGGTCGGCGAGCGTCGTGCCGCACCGCGGGCAGTAGGGGCTGATCCGGTAGTCGCGGAACAGCAGGCCCTTCTCCCAGATGACCTTGAGCGACCACCAGACCGACTCGACGTACTCCGGGTCCATGGTGCGGTACGCCTCGTCCATGTTGACCCAGTAGCCCATGCGCTCGGTCATCGCGGTGAACGCGTCGACGTTGCGCAGCACCGACTCGCGGCACCGGTCGTTGAACTCGGCGACGCCGAAGGTCTCGATGTCCTTCTTGCCGCTGAGCCCGAGCTCCTTCTCCACGGCCACCTCGACCGGCAGGCCGTGGCAGTCCCAGCCGGCCTTGCGGTCGACGTGGAAGCCCTTCATCGTCTTGAACCGCGGGAAGACGTCCTTGAACACCCGCGCCTCGACGTGGTGCACCCCGGGCTGGCCGTTGGCGGTCGGCGGCCCCTCGAAGAAGACCCAGTTGCGGCCGCCGCGCGTCTGCTCCAGGGAGCGCTCGAACACCTTCTGGTCGGACCAGCGGCGCAGCACCTCGTGCTCCACGGCGGGCAGGTCGACCTGGGCCGGCAGCGCGGGGAACGGCGGGGACGCGGGTCGTTGCTCTTGCGACACCTGGGTACCTTTCCATCAGGACGTGTGCACCTGACGGAGGGACGAGGCCGGGGCCCCGCGGTACCACCCTCCTTGGTAGCGCCGTCGCCGGACGCTGCCCACTTCGTTCGCTGCCGCAGTCGGGTCTACTTGGCCCGCCGCCTCCGGTGGACGCGGTGGTGGTCGGGACCGTTCTTCCGACGGCTCCGGGGTGATCTTCCCGGCCGGGCATACCCTCGGGCTCGCACCGTCCCCGAGTCGCTCCTGGCTGTGTCCGGCGGTACTCGTCCCCATCCAAGCCTCGCTGGCACCGAGGATAACGCACCGCGGCGGCCGGCCGCCGCTCCCGCCGTCGCCGGGACCGACCGCTGAGCGGCATACTTGCCACTCGGAAGCTGCCGGAGCCGAGGCGGAGAGGGCACATGACCGGGGAGACGGGCGCGGGGGACGCGGTGCTGGTGACGCTGCCCGACCGCGAGGACGCCGAGGAACTCGCCGAGCAGCTGCTGGACCAGGGCTACCAGCCGTGCCTCGTGCACCGCGACATGCTCGCCGGCGAGGACGACGCCGAGGACGTCGACTGGGTGATCGAGGTGCGCACCGGACCGCACGGCGGCCCCGCGGTCTTCGACGAGCCGCACCTGGCCGCGCTCGCCGAGGACTACGGCGGGTTCGCCGTCGTGGAGTCCTGAACCGCCGACCGAGGACCAGCCGCCTCCGGCGACGCGGGGGCGGGCCGACGCGGTTGTTGCCCTCTCCCGGATCGCGATCTAAGCTTCGCGTCACCGTGCGGTTCGCGCTGCGATGTCCCACGAAACCGCATGTCAACGGGAGGGTCCACGGGGGACCGTCAGCGAGCTCTGCGTCGTGCGCCGGGTGGCGGGCCGCGACGTCCGGGGGAGACGATGACCATGGCGACGGCTGCCAGGACGCGGAACGACGAGCACGGGGGGCGCGGTGGCGACGAGCGGGGGAGAGGTACGCGAGTGACGGATCCGGCGGCCCTCCCCGTCCGGCCGGGGGAGGACCCCTGGACGGAGGCCGAGCTGGCCGCCGTGCGCGGGGAGCTGGAGGCCGAGATCGCCCGGCTGCGCGGCGAGATCGCCAGCGCCGAGACCGAGCTGGCCGAACGGCTGTCGGACTCGGTGGACGGCGCGGGGGACGACCCCGCGGATACCGGGGCGAAGACGTACCAGCGCGAGCACGATCTCGCGTTGGCATACAATACCCGTGAACTGCTCGCGCAGAGCGAGCGGGCCATCGAACGGATGGCCGCGGGGACCTACGGCGTCTGCGAGTCGTGCGGACAGGCCATCGGCAAGGCCAGGCTGCAGGCGTTCCCGCGTGCCACGCAATGTGTGAAGTGCAAACAGCGCGAGGAGCGTCGCTGAGTGACGTAGAGCCCTCCGGGGACAACCAGACCGCGCACGGATCCGCCGCGACGAAGCCGCGGCGGTTCGTGCTTCTGCTCATCGTCGCGGCCGTCGCGCTCGCGGCGGACTACGCCACCAAGGAGATCGCGCTCGCCCGCTTCTCACCGCAGGATCCGGTGGAGCTGCTGGGTGGGCTGCTGCGGTTCACGCTGATCTTCAACCCGGGCGCGGCGTTCTCGATCGGCACCGGTGTGACCTGGCTGCTGACCCTGATCGCGCTCGGTGTGGTCGTCTACATCCTGCGGGTGGCGCGGACGCTGCGCAGTACCGGCTGGGCCCTCGCGCTCGGCCTCATCCTGGGCGGGGCCAGCGGCAACCTGATGGACCGCTTCTTCCGGGAGCCCGCTCCGCTGCACGGCTGGGTGGTCGACTGGATCCAGCTGCCCAACTGGCCGGTGTTCAACATCGCCGACTCCTGCATCGTCACCGGGGGCGTCCTGGTGGTGATCCTGGCGTTCCGCGGCATCAACCCCGACGGCACCCGCGAGTCCGAGCGGGAGGCCGCCGCGGCCGCCGCTGCCGCGGAGGGCCCGGTGGAGGACGAGGCGCAGGGCCCGTCCGGCTCCGGCGAGCGGCCGAGCGGGACGGGCGGCGGGCACGCGCCTGGGACGAAGGAGGACGGCGGTGAGTGACCACCGCAGCATGCCGGTGCCCGACGGCCTGGAGGGCGACCGGCTGGACGCCGCGCTGGCCCGGATGTTCGGGCTCTCGCGCAGCCGCGCCGCCGAGCTGATCGCCGAGGGCAACGTCCTCGTCGACGGCGCCGCCGCGGCCAAGTCCGACCGCGTGCGGGGCGGGGCCTGGCTCGACGTCACGCTGCCCCCGCCGCCCAGCGCCCCCGTTCCGCGCCCCGAGCCGGTGCCCGGCCTGCGCGTCGTGTACGAGGACTCCGACATCGTCGTGGTCGACAAGCCGGTCGGCGTCGTCGCGCACCCCACGGTGGGCTGGACCGGCCCCTCCGTCATCGAGGGGCTGCTGGCCTCCGGCGTCCAGGTCACCACGAGCGGCGCCGCCGAGCGGCAGGGCATCGTGCACCGGCTGGACGCCAACACCACCGGGCTCATGGTGGTCGCCAAGAGCGAGGTGGCCTACAGCGTCCTCAAGCGCGCCTTCAAGGAGCGCACGGTGGACAAGCACTACCACACACTCGTCCAGGGGCACCCCGACCCGCTGCGCGGCACCATCGACGCCCCCATCGACCGCCACCCCTCCGGTGACGGCCGGTTCGCCGTGGTGGCCGGCGGGCGGCCCTCGGTCACCCACTACGACACCCTGGAGGCGTTCCGCGCCGCCAGCCTGCTGGACGTCAAGCTGGAGACCGGCCGCACCCACCAGATCCGGGTGCACATGGCGGCCATGCGGCACCCGTGCGTCGGCGACCACCTGTACGGCGCCGACCCCACGCTCGCCGCCCGGCTCGGGATCCGGCGGCAGTGGCTGCACGCCGTCCGGCTCGGCTTCGACCACCCCACGCAGGGGCGCCCGGTCGAGTTCGAGAGCCCCTATCCGGAGGACCTGGAGAAGGCCGTGGCTCAGCTCCGCGAGGACTGAGCCGAGGCGCCCGGCTCCGGGGAGGTACCCGGTGTGAGCGGCGCGCCCCGGCCGGGCCGCCGCCTCGCGGAGGTCTGGCACAGCGCGGCACCGAGGATGATGACGGCCGCGCCGACCGGCTGGTTCCAGGACAGGGTCTCACCGAGGATCAGCACCCCGGCGGCGATCGCCACGACCGGCGCCACGTAGGTGACGGTGGAGGCCACGGTCGCGCCGGCCTGCCGGATGATGCCGTACATCAGGACGTAGGCCAGTCCGGTCCCCAGCGCCCCCAGCGCGGTCACGGCCAGCACCACGCGCCACGGCAGCGACTCCGGCGCGTCGGCGACCAGCGGGGTGACCACCAGAAGCTGCGCGGTCCCGGTGATGAGCTGCCCCGTGGACAGCTCCAGGGAGCTGTGCCCCCGCCCGGCGAGGAACCGCCTGGCGTACGGCGTGCCGATCCCGTAGCAGAGGGCGGCCCCCAGTGCCAGGAGCATCCCCGCGCCGCCCGCGCCCGCGACACCGGACCACACCCCGAACACGACGAGCACCCCGAGGAAGCCGACCCCGAGGCCGACCAGCCGGCGGCGGGTGGGGCGCTCGTCGGAGAGCACCACCAGGCTGACCGCGAGTGTGAACAGCGGGGTCGTCGCGTTCGCGATGCCGGCGAGCGCTGAGGGGATCAGCTGCTCCGCGTAGCCGAACAGCGTGAACGGTACGACGTTGAGGAAGAACGCCGCGACGGACAGGTGCGCCCACGTGGCGAGCCCCCGGGGCAGCCGGCCCCGCGTCAGCAGCAGGACAGCGACCAGCGGGATGGCGCCGGTCACCATCCGCCCGAGCGCGATCTGCGCGGGCTCCAGTGCCTCGGTGCCGATCTTGATGAGGAGGAAGCTCGATCCCCAGATCAGGGAGAGCAGCAGGAACCCCACGCGCCAGTCCAGAGCGCGCGACAGGGGCGCGGCGGGCGTGCTGGTGGGGGGAGTGGAGACGGACACGGCGTCGTTTGTACCGTGTGGCGGGCTTCGGGTCCACGTTGGTTTGCTTCACCGACATGTGAGCGTTTCTTACCGGTCAGGGGGGCCGCCCGGGGTGTGCCCGGGCTGCCTCAAACGGCCCGCCGGTCCGGCGTCCCCGTCACCCGGGCGGGGCCCCGCGGCAGGGGCGGGCGCCGCGGCCCCGCCCGGCTCCGCGGGGGCTCCCGGACGGCGTGGACCGGCCGGGTCACGCCGGAGCGCCCCGCGAGCCCCGGCCGCGCGATCCGGACCCGGGCGGGCGAGCCGGTGCCGGAGGTGAGCCAGGCGAGGGCCGCCTGCCATCCGCCCCGCGCCCCGTCGTCCGCGAGCACGCCGTATCGGCGCGGCCGCCCCGCCACCGACAGGTCGGCGGGGCGGCCGCGCCGGGCGGTCAGGCCACGTCAGCGGTCACGGAGTCACCGATCAGGCTCTCCGTGAACGTCACGCGCGCCGGCTCGAAGCTCCCCGACGCGGTCACCGTCCCGGTGGCGTTCTCGCCGGGCGCCAGCGTCACCGCTCCGATCTGCGTCTCGTCTGCTCCGAGACCGTCCGCGGTGTCGTGGACGGTGCCGTTGGCGTCCGTGATCGTGAAGAAGAGCGGGTTCACCTCGATGCTCTCGTCACCGTTGTTGGTGACGGTGACCCGCACGGAGGTGTAGTCGTCCCCCTGCGCGAGGATGCTCGGCGTGAAGTCCGCGGGTGTCGCCTCAAGGCCGATCGGGCCCTCCTCGACGACCTCCTCCTCCGCGGCCTCCGCGTCGCTGTCCGCTGGCGGGCTCTCCTCCGCGGGTCCGGAGGCGGCGCTACCGCCGCCGGCTGGCGGCGCGGGCGCGTCGCCGCCGAGTACGGCGACGCAGCCGACGGCCAGAACCAGCACGAGCAGCGCGGCGCCACCGCAGCCGAGGCAGCCCCACAGCCACGGATTGCGCTTCTTCTGCTGGGGCGGTGGAGGAGGGGGTGGGGGACCGTACATGGGGGATCTCCTTTTTGTCCTGGTGAGAGCACCGTAGTGGTGCGGCCCGGCCGGATCCGCCGATCTGGCCGGGGCAGGTCAGCAGGTGATCCCACGAGCCCCGGTGAGCGTCGTCGGCGCAGCCCCCTGCGCAGGTCACCGCGTGTCCGCGCGGTGTCACGCACAGCGGGGGCGCCCGGACGCTCCGGACGGCAACGCGGCCCCGTGACGGCCCGGGCGCGGGGCCCGCCGAGAGGGACGCCGGCGGTCTCCGCGAAGCGGCGCTGACCGCGTGGGCGGTGTCCGCGGCCGAGGGGGCCGGCCACGCGGAGCCGTCTCGCCGTGCGCGGGACTCCCCGGTCCGGGCCCGCGCGTCCTCCGGCGCGTCGCCGGCCTCAACCGGCACGGTGGCCGCGGCCCAGGAGTTCTGCCATGGTCGCCTCCGGGCTGATCACCTCCGGGTCGGTGCGGGCGTCGACCAGGGTGGGCAGGTCGCAGGCCAGTGCCTCCCCGAGGGCCTTCTCCAGCTCTTCCGGTGTGGTCGCCGTCGCCCCTCGGGCGCCGAGGCCGCGGGCGTAGCCGGCGAGGTCGAGCGGGCCCCCGATGCCGACGGCGGCGGTGCGGCCCAGTTCCCGGGCCTGGTGCATGGCGATCGTCCCGTACAGCCCGTTCTGGAACACGACGACGATGACCGGCAGCCCCAGCCGGACGGCCGTCTCCAGTTCCTGGCCGGTCATCAGCACGCCGCCGTCGCCGACCACCGCCACCACGGTGCGGTGCGGTTCCACGAGTTTGGCGGCGACCGCGGCCGGCACCGCGTACCCCATGGCGCCGCTGGTGGGGGCGAGCTGGGTGCGCGGATGGCGGTAGGACCAGCCCCGGTGCAGGAACGCCGCGAAGTTCCCGGCGTCGTTGGTCACCACGGAGTCCGCTGGCAGCACCCGGCGCATCGTCGTCACGACGGCCCACGGGTGCAGCCGGCCGCCGGGATGGCCCGCCGCGTCGGCCGGCGGCGTGGTGGTGTCCCGCCACGCCTGGTTGGCCGCCGTCCAGTCGCGGGCCGGGACGGACACGGGCGCCTCGGCGAGTGCGGTGAGCGCCCGGCCGGCATCGGCCACCGCGCCGAGCCACACCCCGGTGACCGCACCGACCTGGTCGGGGTCGATGTCGAGCTGCGCGACGCTCGGCCGGGCGCCGAAGCCCGCGCTCTCGGGCAGCCGGTAGGTCTGGGTGGTGATCTCGCCCAGCCGCGACCCCACGACCAGGACCGCGTCGGCCTCCTCCAGGCCCCGCAGTACCGCGGCGGGGCAGCCCAGCCCGAGGTGGCCGAGGTAGAGCGGGTGGTCGTTGGGGAACACGTCCTGGCGGCGCCACGAGGTGTAGACACCCGCGCGGTAGCGCTCGGCCGCCCGGACGAGCGCGTCCCGCGCGTCCCGTGCACCGCCGCCGGCGATGATCACCGGCCGCTCGGCCTCGGCGAGCCAGGCGGCGATCCGGTCGCGCTCGTGCCCGCCGAGCGGGGGCCGCGGCGGCCAGGCGGTGCCGGGCAACCGACCCGGCGACGGTACCCGCTGCCCGAACAGGTCGCCGGGGACGGCGATGGCCACGGGCCCCGGCCGGCCGGTCGTGGCCACCCGGATCGCCTGGGCGGTCACCTCGGCCAGCCGGTCGGCCCTGGTAACGGTGGTCGTCCACTTGGTGATGGGGGAGTAGAAGGCGGTGAGGTCCACCTCCTGGAACGCCTCACGGCCCAGGTACTCGGTCTCCACCTGCCCGAGGAAGACGACCATCGGGGTGGAGTCCTGCCGCGCGGTGTGCACCCCCACGGCCAGGTTCGCGGCTCCGGGACCGCGCGTGGCGGCGGCCACGGCCGGGACGCCCGTCAGCTTGGCGTCGGCCTCCGCCATGAATCCCGCGCCGTTCTCGTGCCGGGTGGACACCAGCCGCATGGCGGGGTGCCGTTCCATCGCGTCCAGCAGTTCCAGGAAGCTCTCCCCCGGCACGGTGTAGCAGCGCCGGACTCCGGCGTCGACGAGCACGGACACCACCTGGTCGGCTGCGGTCTCGGGAAGCGAGGGCTGGGTGTTCACGGGGGTCCTTCCACGTCGAAGGGGCGGAACCGTCACCGCCTTACTGCCCCGCCCGGCGACCGCCGTCACCTGCCGACCGCCGACGCGCGCCGCCACGGCGCACACGGGCGCCCGCCGGGGCCGGCCCCATGGCGCGCAAGCCGAAGGAGCACCGGCCCGCCCCGGCCCGCGGGCGGGACCGCCACCGCACGGGGCCGCGGGCGCTGGGCCGCCGGCCCCGCACCGGGCGGCCCACCGGGGACACGGGGGACGAGGCGTTCGACCACGTGCTACCCACCGCACCCTGGCCGACGAGTGGTCCCACGCCGCCCCCACCGGTCCAGGACCGAACGCCGCGCGGCGTTCGGCGCGTGGACGCATCCCTGTGACCCCCACCGGTTCGCACCGCGATCGGTGGCCCGCCGCGTCCCGCGTCACCAGCCTCACCGGTCAGAAC
Source organism: Marinitenerispora sediminis (assembly GCF_003336425.1). Classification (GTDB taxonomy): domain Bacteria; phylum Actinomycetota; class Actinomycetes; order Streptosporangiales; family Streptosporangiaceae; genus Marinitenerispora; species Marinitenerispora sediminis. The sequence continues at coordinate 37,246 of NZ_QEIO01000029.1, forward strand.
TCCGGGGGACGATGGTGGAGGCGGGCTTCGCCGCGGGGCTCGTCGCGGGGTCGACGAACCACTCGCGGCCGAGGACCAGGCCGAACACCGGAGTGGGGAGCTGGACCAGCAGGCGCATGACGGGGGCGATGCGGCCGCTCCCGTTCACCTCGGACCGGTGTGCGGCGAGCGCGGCCTGCTTCTGCCGGGCGTACCTCCGGACATCCAGCCGGTGGGTGATGGCGGCCGCGGGGCTGTAGGCGGAGCGGAGCTGCTCGTCGTCGAAGCGGAAGGGGATCCGCAGGACGCGGATCAGCCGCACCAGGCGCCCGACCACCTCGCGGGGCATCGTCGCCTCCAGCACGGTGCGCACACCGGCCATCTCGGCGGCACGCCGGCCGACCTCGTGGACCCGCACGTGGTCGGGGTGCCCGTACCCGCCGTTGCGGTCGTAGCTGAGCAGCACGTCGGCGTCCTCCTGACGCAGCAGGCGAGGCGTCTCGCGGCCTCCTCCACGTCGGCGCGGACGAACCTGGCGCGGTCCGGCGGGTCGGGGTAGCGGACGGGGCCGTGCCCGCTGCTGGCGTAGCCCAGGTGCGCGACCCGCTGGGCGCCGAGGACGGCCGCGCTGGCCCGCAGCTCCGCCAGCCGCGGAGGCCCCTCGGGCGGGACGGGACCCATGAGCCCGTCCGTCGCCACCACGATCGCCACCCGGTGCCCCTCCGCCGCGGCGCGGGCGAGGGTTCCGCCGGTGAGCAGCACTTCGTCGTCGGGGTGGGCGTGGAACGCCACGATGGTCGCCATCGGCCAATTATGGGGGCCCGGCCGGGGCGGGTCATCTCGCAGGGCGGCCGCCGCGCGTCTGGTGGCGGCCATGGCGGAACGGATTCCGGGCGCGGAGCGAGAGGACCGGACGCGCGGCCGGTGCGTCGCTGTCCTGGGGGTGCGGCCGGTCTCCCGCCCCCGAGGGGCCGTCCGCAAGAACGTTCAAGACGCCCCGGGCCCCGCCGACTAGCGTCGTCGGACGTGACACACCGTACGTTCCTCCCACTCTCCCTCTCCCCGCCCGTCCGCGACGGCCTCGGCGTCGGCCTCGTCGTGGGCGTGTCCGGTCTGGCCTTCGGCACCACCGCGGTGAGCGCCGGGCTCACGGCGGCGCAGGCCTGCGCGCTCAGCCTGCTCTGCTTCACCGGTGCCTCGCAGTTCGCGCTGGTGGGCGTGGTCGCCGGCGGCGGCAACGTGATCGCCGGGGCGGTGGGGGCGCTGCTGCTGGGCGGGCGCAACACGCTGTACGGACTGCGCCTGGCGGAGCTGCTCGGCTGGCGCGGTGTCCGGCGGGTCGTGGCGGCGCACGGGGTGATCGACGAGACCACCGCGGTGGCCCTCGCCCAGTCGGGCCGGACCGACGCCCGTACCGGGTTCTCGGTCACGTTCGCCACCCTGTTCCTGCTGTGGAACTGCTCGACGCTGGTCGGCGCGATCGCCACCGAGCAGATCGGCGACACCCGGGTGTTCGGCCTGGACGCGGTCGGCCCGGCGATCTTCCTGGCGCTGCTGTGGCCGCGGCTGCGGGAGGGCGGCCGGGTGCTGCTCGTGGCCGTGCTGGGAGCGGGAATCGCGGTCGCCGCGACCCCGCTGCTGCCGCCGGGCGTTCCGGTGATGCTGGCCGCCGTGGCGGCGCTCGCCGGCCCGTCCGGCGCCCCGACCACGGGCGGCCCCGGGTCCGCGGCGGACCCGTCGGCGGCGTCGGCCGCGCCCGAGGGGAGGCAGCCGTGACCCTGTGGATCGCCATCCTGCTGACCGGTATCGGGTGCTACCTGCTCAAGTACGCCGGCCTGTCCGCCCCGCGCCGCCTGCTGGACCACCCGCTGGTGAACCGGTTCGCCATGACCGTCCCGGTCGCGCTGCTCGCGGCGCTGATCGCCCTGCAGGCGATCGCCGACGGCCGCGACCTGGTGCTCGACGTTCCCAAGCTCGCCGGCCTGGCCACCGCGGTGGTCGCGCTGCTGCTGCGGGCGCCGTTCCTGGTGGTGATCCTCGCGGCGGCCGCCACCGCGGCGGGCCTCCGGCTCCTCGGGGTGGGGTGACCTCGCGCCCGACCCGGCGGAGGGCCGTTCGCGCACGGTCGCCAGCTCCGCGAGCCGGGCGGGCGCGGCCGCACCGCGCGACCGCCCGAGAGGGGAGTCGACCGCCGCGGAGGCGGAGCCGAGCCGGGCCGCGCCCTGTCCGGCGGGAGCCCGGGCATCGCGCGGCGATGCCCAGCTCCGGGGGCGCGCTCGGGGCCGCCCGGTCGGACGGGCCGGACCACCGGGTGCGCCGGCCGTGAACGGACGCGGGTGCGCGTTGCCGCCGTCATCGGGGTCATCGGAACTCGGCCCGGCGTCCGGATCGTGGCACGCGTCACCGCCGCGCAGGAGGAGGACCGCTCCCCGGCGCTGGACCCGGCTCGGTCGTGGACGCCACCGGTGGTGGATCGGCGGCGCCCTGACGCGGCCGGTGGGCCGGGTCTCCCACCGCGGCGGTTCGACCGCCTCGGGGCGGCTCGTCCGCAGCCGCGGGCGGACGCGGGCCGAGGCCGCTGGTGTGCGGGACCGGGGGAGGGCACCCCTGAGCGCTCCGTCCCCGCCTGCGGCCCGGATCCACCGGCGTGCCGCGCGCGTCCGGTCGCGGCCCGGGCGGCGCTGGTCAGTGCGGCGGGAGCGCGTTCCGCTCGGCGGACGCCGTCCCGCGTTGGTAGACGCCCGGCGGAACGCCGAGCCGCCGCTTGAAGTGGCGGGTGAGGTGTGCCTGGTCGGCGAAGCCGACCCGGGCCGCGACCTCCCCCGGCGCGACGCCGTCGGCCAGCAGCCGGCGGGCGCGGAGCACGCGCTCCTGGTTGAGGTAGGCGTGCGGGGGCAGCCCGTACGCGGTCCGGAACGCGCGCAGCAGCGCGAACGGGGCGGCGCCGACAGCGGCGGCCAGCTCCGCCAGCGAGGGCGGGTCGACGAGGTCCGCGTGCAGGATGTCGCGGGCGCGCACGGCGGCCTGCGACCGCGTGGTCCGGCCGGCCTCCGGCGAGCGGAGCGCCGCGTCCGGCCGGGCGTGCCGGCGGACGAGCTCGCGCAGCGCGGCCGTCGTCAGCGAGGACGCGGCGAGCCGGTCGCCCCGCTCGGCCGCGAGGTGCGCGGCGCGCATCAGCCGTGCGGTCTCCGGGTCGTCCAGGACGCTGGCCGCGAAGGTCGGCGGAGCCGTGCGCCCCAGTTCGCGGGCGATCTGGGCCACGACCGGGACCTCGGGGTACAGCATCCGGTACCGCCAGCCCTCCGGCAGCCCGGCGTGGCCGGTGTGCACCTCGCCCGGCTCCACCACGACCACGCCGCCGGCCCCGGCCCGGTGCAGCTCGCCCCGGTAGCGGTACTCCTCGATCCCCGCCTCGATGACGCCGATCGCGTATTCCTCGTGCACGTGCCGGTCGAAGCGCTGCCGGACGAACGACGCGCGCAGCAGTTCGACGTCGGGCAGCCCCGGGTGCCGCCAGTACCGAGCGCTCTCTCTGGCGGCCGGGCCGCCCTCACCTGCCATCGTGCTGATTCGTCCGTCGTCTCTGTGCCGGAGGAGGCGGCCGGTGCCGGACGCGGCGGCCGCCGTCGCGGGGCGGGCGCCCTCGCGCGCCGGGCCCGGAGCCCGAGGGTACCAACCCGGTCCCATCGGCGAAGCGCGAGGTCAGGTCGCGGCGCCGGTGGCCGGGGCCGGGACGGTCCGCGCGGCGCGCGGACCGGCAGGGCGGCGCGCGGCCGCGGCACGTCGGCCGCGTCCCGCAGGCCGCTGACGGAGGCATCACCTGCCCGGCCGTACCCCGCTCCTCTACAGTTGGTCCCCATGCTGAGCATCAACCTCGCCGAGTCGTTCCAGGACCGGGCCCGGGTGTTCGTCATCCGGGGCGCGGTCTTCGTGGCCGAGCAGCGGGTCCCCGTCGAGGAGGAGTGGGACGACCGCGACCTGGACGCCGACCACTTCCTGGCCCTGCTGGACGGTGTTCCCACGGGCGCCGGGCGGCTCGCGGTCGACGGGGACGAGGGGCTGCTGGGGCGGCTCGCCGTACTGCCGGAGGCGCGGGGCACCGGGGTGGGCGCGGCGCTCGTGCGGGCGATCGAGCGGCGGGCGGCCGAGCGCGGGCTGCGCGCCGTCGAACTGCACGCCCAGACGCACGCCCTCGACTTCTACGCCCGACTCGGCTACACCGCCTACGGCGCGGAGTTCATGGACGCCGGTATCCCGCACCGCCACATGCGCCGGGAGCTGTGAGCGCCGCCGCGGCGCGCCGCCGTCACACCGGGTGGTGTAGGCAGCGCCACACCCCCGAGGGAGGCGTTGGCGGCCGGTTGTAACTTACCGAACCGTAGGATTTGGCGGTGGACCGCATGGTCCGCCCACCCCCGAGAGACCGGCGAGGCCCCCATGACCGTCGAAGCGCAGCCCGTCGCGGGACTCCCTGATCCCACCGACTTCGGGTTCAGCGTGGTGCGCGAGTCCGAGATCCCCGACGAACTGCTCGCCCTGGTGGCACGCGTGCGCGACCTGGTGGACACCGTCGCCCACACCGAGGCCGACCCCGCCGAGCTGCGGGAGGTGGACGCGGCGCTCGCCCAGGTGACCGAGCGCCTGGCGGGCCGGCGCCGCGACACCGGCGCCCTCCTCCTGCACCAGCCCGCCGGCGGGCCGGCCGAGTACGGCACCGTCACCAACCTCGTCGCGGGTCCCACGAACCCCGTCGCGCCGCCGCTGGTCCTGGCGCACGCCGACGGCGGGCTGCGCGGCGAGGTCACCCTCAACGGCATCTACCAGGGCCCGCCCGGCCTGGTGCACGGCGGCTGGCTGGCCGCCCTGCTCGACCAGGCCCTCGGCGCCGCCGCCAGCGCGGCCGGCATGCCCGGGCTGACCGCCAACCTCACCGTGGACTACCGGCGCCCCACACCGCTGAACGTCCCGCTGACGGTCACCTCGCGGGTCACCGGCACCGAGCGCCGGAAGGTGTTCGTGTCCGCCGAGATCCGCCACGACGGCGAGGTCACCGCCGAGGGGACCGCCGTGATGGTGCGGCTCGCGATCCCCGAGTGACCTGAACGCATGACCGGAACGACCGCGGTCGGATAGGCAGGAGCCATGACACTGCACTCCGTCCCCGCCCTCGCCGTCCCGCCGGAGCACGGCGGCCTCGCCGAACCGCTGTTCCGGGTCGCCGAGACCGACCCCGACCGGGTGCTGCTCGCCCGGCGCGCCGGCGACGGGTGGACCGGCGTCCGGGCGGCGGATTTCCGCGACGAGGTGTGCCGGGTCGCCGCCGGCCTGGTGGCCGCGGGCGTCGCGCCCGGCGACCGGGTCGCGATCCTGGCCGACAACCGGTACGAGTGGACCCTGGCCGACTACGCGGTGTGGGCGGCGGGCGCCGTCACGGTCCCCGTGTACCCGTCCTCCTCGCGCGCCCAGGTCCGGACGATCCTCGCCGACTCCGGCGCCCGCGGCTGCTTCGTGGACACGGCGGACCGCGCACGCGCGGTCCAGGCGCTGCGCCCCGACCTCCCCGGGCTGCGCGACACGTGGACCTTCGACGAGGGCGCGGTCGCCGGCCTCGCCGAGGCCGGCGCCGGCGTGGACCGGGAGCGGCTGGCCGAGCGGCGCGCGACCGTGCGGCCGGGCGATCCCGCGACCCTCGTGTACACGTCCGGCACCACCGGGCCGCCCAAGGGGTGCGTGCTCACCCACGCCAACTTCTTCGCCGAGGTCGACAACATCATCGCCGCGCTGCCCGAGCTCTTCGCCCGCGACGCGGCGGGCCGGCGACCGCGGACCGTGCTCTTCCTGCCGCTCGCGCACGTCTTCGGCCGCATGGTGCAGGTGTGCGCGGTCCACGCCGGGGTCGAACTCGCGCACAGCGCGAGCGTGCGCGAGCTGCTCGCCGACCTCGCCTCGTTCCGCCCCACCTTCCTGCTCGTCGTGCCCTACGTCCTGGAGAAGATCCTGGACACCGCCCGCAGGCGCGCCAGTGGCGGCGTGCGCGGCCGGGTCTTCGAGGCGGCGCGCGCCACCGCCGTGGCCTACTCCGAGGCCCTGGACACCGGGGGCCCGGGGCCGCTGCTCCGCCTGCGCCGCCGGGTGTTCGCGCGGCTGGTGTACCGGCGCGTGCTCGCCGCCCTCGGCGGTCACGCCAACCGGGTCGTCTCCGGGGGCGGCGCGCTGGAGCCGTCCACCCTGCACTTCTTCCGGGGGATGGGGCTGGAGGTCATCGAGGGCTACGGCCTCACCGAGACCACCGCCGCGGTGGCCGCCACGCGGCCGGGCCGGATCCGGCCCGGGACCGTGGGACCCCCGCTGCCCGGCGCCGAGATCCAGGTGGCCGACGACGGTGAGGTCCTGGTGCGCGGCGCCCAGACCTTCACCGGCTACTGGAACGACGAGGCCGCCACCGCGGCGGCCCTGCGCGACGGGTGGTTCGCCACCGGCGACCTGGGCGCGTTCGACGACGAGGGCAACCTGCGCATCACCGGGCGCAAGAAGGAGATCCTGGTGACCACCGGGGGCAAGAACGTGGTGCCCGGCCCCCTGGAGGACCGGGTGCGCCGGCACCCCCTGGTCAGCAACTGCATGGCGCTCGGTGACGGCCGGCCCTTCGTCGCCGCCCTCGTCACCGTGGACCGGCAGGCGCTGCGGCGGTGGTGCGACGAGCACGGCAAGCCGGCCGACCTCGACCCGGCCACCGATCCGGACCTGGCCGCCGAGATCCAGCGCGCGGTCGACGAGGCCAACGACGACGTCTCGCGTGCCGAGTCGATCCGCGCCTTCCGCGTGCTGCCCGGCGATTTCGGCGTGGACGACGAGACCCTCACCCCCACGTTGAAGCTGCGGCGCGCCACCATCCTGGAGCGCTACGCCGCCGAGGTCGAGCGCATCTACGCCCGGAAGTGACCCGGTCCGGGCACCGCGCCGCCGGCCGCCGGCGGGTCCGCGACGCGGTGCTCGGTGAAGCCCAGCGCGACCAGCCGGTCGTGCGCGGTCCGCACCTCGTCGGGGATCGGCACCGGGGCCGCCCAGCCCCGGCGGGCGTAGACGTCGAGCCGCTGCAGGTCGCCCACCAGGAAGTGCACCAGCTCCACCTCGGCGGCCGGGGAGCGGGGGTAGCCGTCGTACCCGCCGGGGAAGCCCCGGAACTCCCACTCGACGCCCGGCCAGCGCAGGGCGGCGGTCGCCAGCGCGCGGCGCCCCATGTAGGGCTTGGCGGTGAGCACCGCCCGCCGGACCCGCAGCCCGGTCCGTGCCGCCAGCTCCCGGCTGAAGTCGAGGTTCTCCCCGGTGTTGGTCGCCCGCGCCTCCAGCAGCAGGGCGCCCTGGGGCACCCCGTGGGCGCGCGCGACGGCGGCGAACTCCTCGGCTTCGGGCCGCTCCCACCGGGCGAACCCGTCTCCGCCCGCCGTCCGGCGCCCCCGGTCCCCGGAGAAGAGCACGACCGGCGCGACCCCGGCGTGCCACAGCGCCGCGGCGTGCTCGGCCACCCGCAGGTCATGGCTGCCCAGCCCGAGGATGAGGTCGGCCGGCGGCGCCGGTTCCCCCGGACGTGCGCCGCCGGAGCGGTCGGGCGCGGTGTGGAAGTCCCACAGCACCCGCGCCAGGCGGCGCGCCTCCGCGCCGATCCGCGCGCTCACCGCGCCCTCGCCGGACCAGCGCTCCCGCGGCGGCCGGCCCTGCGGTCGAGCGCTCACCGGCGCCACGTCAGGGTGATCTGCAGGCTGCTCTCCGCGGTCGTGCTGGCGATGAACACGTCGGCCTCGGCGTTGATGTTGACGCCGAGCTCCACGGTGATCTCGTCCGGGCGCGAGGGCAGGTCCGTCAGCTTGCGGGCCAGGAGCTCCGACACCCCGCGTACGCGGTCGAGGACCGCCTCGAAGGTGCGGTCGGCCGACCGCACGAGGTCGCGGGCGCTGGTGTCGACGATCCCGGACCGGTCGCCGGAGACCTCGACCAGCACCTCCGTGCCGTTCTCGGTGTCGAAGCGGAGGAGTTCGCTCATCGTCTCCCGATCAATGTCAGGCGCAGGGGCGCTCACATTCTGTACCCGAAGGTGCGGAAAGCGTAAGTGAAATGTCCAGGGTTGGCCCACATGACGGGAAGTCGGGCGGGGATATATACGACGCTGACAGAGTGTCAGCCCCTTTGGTATGGAAAGCGTCCCGTGTCGAACATTGTGCCGGCGGCCACGGATTGGCCGCTTCGAGGACGAGAGATCCGCATGAGCACTGATCAGACAGCGCCCAGAGACGGGACCGAGCACCTGCGTCGGGGGGACGCGGCGCCTTCGAAGACCGAGTCCGGCGACGACGCTCCGCTGTCCTGGCGGAAGTCCAGTTACAGCGGGGGACAGGACGGCCAGTGCGCGGAAGTCGCGATGATCCCGGGCGGGGCGGTCGCGCTCCGCGACTCCAAGCCCCCGGCCTCGGAGGTGATCCGGCTGTCCGGAACGGCGTGGGGGGCCTTCGTCGCCGCGCTGAAACGCGACGGGTTCGACTGAGTGCGCCCCGCGAGGGGGCGCACCCAGGCCGGGCGCACCGCGGGGTGCGCCCCGTCGTTCACAGCGCCGTCAGGAAGATGTCGCAATTGGCCCGGGTCCCGCGCTCCGCGCTGATCGTGGCGGGGTGCTCCGGCCCGAACACCTCGGCGTAGCCGCGCACCACGTCGGCGAGCTCGGCCTCAGTGCCCTTCTCGCCCTTGGCCCGCCGGTCGAGGACGAGGTTGCGGCGGGCCGCCAGCGTCAGCGGGTGCGCCGGGCGGAAGATGCTGCGGCACCGCTCGACGGTCGCGGCGTCGCGCTCCAGCGCCGCGTCCACCTGGCCGGTGGCGAACTCGTCGCTGGCCAGGTTGACGGCGCACGCGATGGTGCTCGGATGGTCGTGGCCCAGCCGGTCCACGAGCACCTCGAACGCCGCCTCGTCCATGGTGAGCGCCTCGGCCGAGCGCCCGGTCATCCGCAGCGCGACGGCCAGGTTGACCGACGCGCTGGCCGTGTGCGAGTGGTCCGGGCCGAAGATCGCGAGGTAGGACTGCCCGACCTCCTCGGCGAGCTTCACCGCGGCCTCCATGTCGTCCACCGCCCGCAGCGACAGCGCGTGGCAGGCCGCGGAGCAGACCGTGTCGTGCGCCTCGGGCCCGTTGCGGTCCAGGCTCATCCGCCACGCCGCCTCCGACAGCCGCAGCGCCTCCTGCGGCATCCCGTTGCGCCGCCGCAGGGTGGCCAGCGTCCGCAGGGCCGCGAGCCGTCCGGGAGAGTTCTCCGCCGCCGTCCGTGCGATGAGGTGGTCGATCTCCTCCATCTCGGCCATGGCATCGCGGTACCGGCCCGCCTCCATGAGGTCGATCGCGCGGGCGTGCCGGCTGCCGAGGGTGAACGGGTGCTCGGAGCCGAGCATCTCCGACCGCCGCCGGTAGACCTCGGAGTCGATCTCCAGCGCCCGCAGGAAGTATCCGGTGTGCCGCAGGCCGACCGCGTGCAGGTGCGCCGCGCCGATCGTGAGGAGGTCGTCCGGCCCGAACAGCCGCTGGTACTTCTCGTAGACCTCGCGGCCCACCTCCAGCGCACGCTGCAGCTCCCCGATGTTGCGCAGGTCCCAGGTGAACCTGGAGCGCGCGTCGAGCGTCTCCTCGTCGTCCGGGCCCCTGGTCGCGGTGAGGATGTCCAGCACCTCGCTGCACTGGTCGTAGGCGTCGCGGAACCGCCCCAGCTGGCGCAGGATGTGCGCGTAGGCGAGCATGGCCCGCAGCGTCTGGGAGTGGTCCGGTCCCAGGTGCTCCCGCCAGTAGCTCACCGTGTACTCGGCGAGCTCCAGCCCCTCCTCGTAGCCGCCCCAGTGGGTCAGGAACGCGATCTCGTTGGTGACGAGCTGGCGCGCCCAGTCGTCGTAGCAGTTGACCATGTCCGAAGCCCGCACGTGCGGCAGCAGCTCGGCGTAGCGCGGCCACTCCTGCGCCGCGGCCGGGTCGCCCGGGTCCAGGTTGGCCAGCAGCATGTGCGCGCAGTGCTCCAGCGTGTCGCGCTCGTCCGGGCCCAGCGGGAGCTTCAGGGTCTGCTGGACCAGCCGGTGCAGCTGGAAGGACTCGGTCCGGTGGTCCATCCGGACCAGCGCGTACTTGTCGATGGCGCGCAGCGCCCGGCCGAGCTTGATGGGGTCGGCCAGCACCTCGGTCAGCTCCTGCGGCGCCTCGATGTTGCGGGCGCCGTAGAAGAGCCGCCGCGGGATGGGCTTGGGCGCCAGGAAGGCGCACACCCGCAGGAGCTGGAGCGCCGCCGGGTTGGTGTCGCGCAACCGGTCCAGCGACATGTTCATCGTGGCCGCCACCGAGTGCGGGTAGTCCGCGCTCGGCCGCACGCTGGACAGCAGTTCGGTGGCCTTCTGCTCGAAGACGCCGAGCCACTCGGGCACCGGCATCAGCGTCTCGTACAGCCACACCGCGGTCTGCTCGATGGCCAGCGGCAGGTCGCCGAGCTTCTCGGCGATCTGGTCGGCCTCGTCGTCGGTCAGGGAGGCCGGCCCCCGGCGGCGCAGCAGCTCGATGCTCTCGGCGCGTTCGAAGACGTTGACCTCCAGGGCGCTGTCCGGGCTGGTGCGCCACGCCGACTCCCGCGAGGTCACCAGGACCCGGCCGGAGCCGTCCACCGGGAGGAAACCGCGCAGGTCGGCCGGCTCTCCGGCGTTGTCGTACACCAGGAGCCAGTTGGAGTAGGGCCGCCCGGAGCGCAGCGCCTCCAGCGCGGCGCGCACCGCGACCGCGGCCTCGCCGCCGCCGGTGTCCAGGCCGAGCCGCGCCGCGAGGTCGATGAGCGACTGCTGGATCTGCGCCGTGGTGTCGGCCGGCACCCACCAGACGAGCTCGTACTTGTGCCGGCTGCGGTACACGTACTCCAGCGCCAGCTGGGTCTTGCCGACACCGCCCATGCCCTGCAGCGAGTGCGGGAGCACCGCCGTCGTGCCGCGGCCGAGCCGCTCGTCCAGTGCGCGCAGCAGCTCGGTGCGGCCCACGAAGTTGGGGTTGCGCGGGGGTACCTGGCCCCAGACGGGCGGGGGGTCGCCG
>NZ_QEIO01000281.1 GCF_003336425.1 Marinitenerispora sediminis
CCCAAACGCCCTGACCTCAGCCCGAAAAGCCCGCTGACCTGCGAAAACATCCCAGCCACCGCCCGGCAAGAGGAACTCTTGCCTATAACTTGCTTTCTTCAAGAGGGTGAACATGGCTAAGCAGTCCCTCACAGTGAGGGACTGCGGTAGCTGGCTGGCTAGGTGCGGAGTCGGGCGAGCAAGGCGCGAACGTCGCGGGTGGCCGCTTTGGCTACCGCGGACAACCCGCTGTCCTCGGGCTCCTGGGTGCGGTGGGACAGCTGGGGGACGGGGTGGCAATGGGGGCAGCGGCGCATCCCCTCGCTGCCGTCGGCACGGATGGCCATCACGAGGCGTGTGCGCTCTTCACAGCGGCCGCACCAGGCCGGCTTGGGTCCGGTGACGGTGTAGGCGTCTGCGGGCGGCCTGGGGTCGCTGGGGCGGCCCCAGCCGGGTGTGCGGGTGCGCGCGCCGAGCACGACGCGCACCGCCGAGCCGGCGTCGGCGAGGTCGCGGGTGAGCTCGTCGAGGATCACCGCTTCGTCGCCGCCGTTGTTCAGTTCGCTCAGAACGCGCTGAGACAGCCGCTGACGGTCTCGGGGGCCCGGCGCCCTATGCCGGGAGGGCCAGCGGCCTACAGCGGCGTCCACGAGGCTCTCAGCGCGCCTCAGCGCCTCGTCACCGCTCGGCGGCGGTGGTGGCGGTGGTGGCGGTGGTTCCTCGGCTTCGGGCGCAGCCTCATCCTCCCTCCCGGCCGCATGACCGCACTCGCCCGCCGCGTCCTCAGCGCGCGGGGAGGGGAGGGGAGGGGAGGAGTTCTTGATGTTTTTCTTCTTGTTCTTCTCTTTAACCGTCGAGGGACCGACCGTCGGTGAACCGACCGTCGGAAACCCGTCGGTCGGTGCGACCTGCGGAGATGCCAGTTCTGAGAGGGATTCGTTACCGCGCCAGCTCATCAGGAGGCCGCCGCGCACGGACTCCCCTGGGGCGTACATGGTGGCGATCTCGGCGAGATCGTCGGCGGTGTGCGGGTCGGCGGCGCGGAACACGTCGGTGTGCCAGAGGCCCCCGCTGTCCTGCCACTTCACCTTGACCACGTAGCCATGCGCGATCAGGGTCCGCATGGCCTTGTAGGCCGCTTGACGGCCGATCCCGGCCTTGGAGGCGACCAGGCGGTCCAGGCTGAAGTCCCAGCCGTCGTCATGGCGCAGCACGTGCGCCAGCAGGCCGACCGCGTTGAAGTCCGGCAGGCGATCCAACGCATCGTGGGGGAGCTGCACGAAGCGGGCGGGGCGCAGGGTGCGGAGGCGGATCACCGGGCACCCCCAGTGATGGTCGCGGGGGCGGCGGGGCGCTGTGCCCGGGGGGCACGAGTCGATACACTCATGACGTCTTTCGTTTGCAGCGGAGACCTTTTCGGCCGGGAGCCGCTAACTCCCGGCCGTTTCTTTTGTGGGCGTGACTTTATCGCGCAGGCCCGCAGGTGCGGGAGCTCCGCGCTGGCGGGGGCTCCGCGGGCGCCGGCCGCGCTCGGAGGTACGTGGTCCAGGGTGAGCAGCCCGCGCGGTGGACACGCCCGCTGACCTGGTGAACCGGCCGCGATCTGGTGCTGAGTCGGCGGCGTGTTCAGATTTTCCCTACAGGTTCAAGGAAGCCGCCCATGCGTTATGCGTGGGCGGCTTCGTCGTGCGGGTGCGCGGCCCGGTTCGCCGCCGCGCGCGCTGGGGCGCGTGCTCGCGTCGGCCCGACGCGCGGCTCCCCGGCCCTCCCGGCCACCGTCAACCACCCCGCCGCGCACCCGCCGGCCGGTCCCAAAAACCCGACCGCGCCCGAGGCGACCAGACCCCGGACGCAGGTATCACCCCGATACGACACGCTATGCCCGCGACGCCGCGATACCTGCGCACTTCCCGTTCTTGGGGGCGCGGGGCTCGGGTTCGTGGTGGCCGGGGCTCCGGGTGATCACCCGGAGCCCCGGGAGCGGATCAGCGCTGGGGGGCCATCGGGCCCGGCTTCATGTCCTTCGCCCAGTCGGGCAGGTCGCTGGTGTCGTCGTCGCCGTTGGCCAGAACGGCCCAGACGGGGGGCATCTGCTCACCTCCTCTCCACTGTTCAGTTATCAAAGACCTTCACTGTAGAGTTTACCCTATCTGGAGGTCGTTAAACCTTCGACCGGATCACTACCGGGGGCTACCGCACCCGGCGCACGTCGAGGTGCCTCGGGTGTTCGTCTTGCAGATGCCGCACCACTTCTTCTCGTTGTTCGGGGTCGGCCTCGGCGGCTTCGGCTTACGGGCCATGTTGCTTCTCCTTCTCGGATCGCTAGATCCCTGCGCGCCCCCGGCCACCACGAACCCGAGCCCCGCGCCCCAAACGCCCTGACCTCAGCCCGAAAAGCCCGCTGACCTGCGAAAACATCCCAGCCACCGCCCGGCAAGAGGAACTCTTGCCTATAACTTGCTTTCTT
>NZ_QEIO01000282.1 GCF_003336425.1 Marinitenerispora sediminis
CCCCGACACCGCCGAACTCACCCGAGCCCTCACCCAGCTCCAGCAACGCTCCAACGGCGCCATCACCATCGCCGAAATCGGCCGCTCCAACGAGAACCGCCCCGTCTGGTCAGCCCGCGTCGGACACGGCCCCCTCCGGCTGCTCTACATCACCCAGCAGCACGGCAACGAACCCCTCGGCACCCCCGCCGCCCTCGAATTCCTCCGCCAGACCGGCATCGGCAACACCCCCTGGCAGCGCCGCCTCCGCTCCCAGATCACCGTCGACATCATCGTCCGCGCCAACCCCGACGGCACCGAACGCAACTGGCGCTACAACTACGCCCCCCACGCCGACCCCGAACACGGCAACCCCGGCCAGGGCTACGACATCAACCGCTACCACGACCCCGACGTCGCCCCCGACGACAACCCCGCCACCGAAGCCGGCCACATCCAACGCCACCACGCCGACTACGACCCCCACATCACCGTCGACTACCACATGCAGGGCCGCTACATCGACGACAACGGCGACGAGATCACCGCCTCACTCCTGTGGCCCACCCACCCCGACACCACCACCGACGCCACCACCCTCTCCCAGCAGGTCACCGTCACCGCCCACCGCGCCATGACCCGGGCCGGCGGCAACGTCAGCCTCTACCCCGGCGGCGACTACCGCGGAATCGCCCGCAACGCCTACGGCCTCCTCGGCGACGGCAGCGTCCTCATCGAACTCAGCGCCATGGGCCCCCAGCACGAACAGGCCCAGATCCGCTCCGCCCTCGCCGCCATGACCGCCATCGCCACCACCGCCGCCACCGGCGACCTCGACGACATCGACCCCGCCGACGCCGACACCATCCCACCCCGCGGCCAACCCATCCCCGCCAACGCCGCCCGCACCACCAGCACCGACGCCCTCGACTAACCGCCGCCGACTACCGCACCGAACCGGCGTGGCCGCGCGCCAGCACCACCCCGAACACCAGCGCCGCGGCCACGCCCGTCACCAGCATCACCACCGCCATACTCACCAGCGACGCCCCACCCGAGCCCGTCAGCCCCGCCAACGCCGCCAGACCGCCACCAACCGCGAACTGCAGCGTCCCCAGCAGCGCCGAACCCGTCCCCGCCACCGACGCCGGCTGGCTCGAAATCGCCAACGTCGTCGCGTTCGGCGACACAAACCCCGTGCACACCATCATCACGAACAGCACCGCCGTCACCGGCACCAGCCCCACGTGCCCACTCACACCCAGCACCAGCAGAACCACCACCGACAACAGCGACCCCACCAGACCCGCCAGCAGCCGCCGCGACAGGTGCATCCGCCCGATCAACGCCGCATTCGCCTGCGTCCCGACCACCATGCCCAGCGTGTTCACCCCGAACACCAGAGCGAACTCCTGCGCACTCGCCCCCAACTCCTCCTGCGACACGAACGAGAACGCCGAGATGTAGGTAAACGTCATCGCGAAGTTCAACCCCAACGTCAACGCCGGACCCACGAACCCCAGATCACGCAGCAACCCACCGAACGACCGCACCAGCACACCCGCGTCCAACCCGCGCCGCCGCTCCACCGGCAACGTCTCCGGCAACGCCACCAGCACCAGCACGAAACTCACCGCACCCGACACCGCCAGCACCCCGAACAGCAGCTGCCACGGCCCCAGCAGCAGCAACTGCCCGCCCAGCAGCGGCCCCAGCATCGGCGCCAGACCCACCACCAGCATCAACCGCGAGAAGAACCGCGCCGCCGCATCCCCCTCGAACAGGTCACGCACCACCGCCCGCGACACCACCGCGCCAGCCGCACCCGCCAGCCCCTGCACGAACCGCAGCACCACCAGCGCCCCCGCCGACGGCGCCACCGCGCACAGCACCGACGCCACCGTGAACACGCCGATCCCCACCAGCAGCGGAAGCCGCCGCCCCCACACGTCACTGAGCGGCCCCACCACCAGCTGCCCCAGCGCCATACCGACCATCACCGACGTCAACGTCAACTGGATCCGCGCCTCCGAAGCACCCAGATCCCCCGCGATCTGCGGAAACGCCGGCAAGTAAAGATCCGTCGCCAGCGGACCCAACCCCGCCAGCACACCCAGCACGAACACCAGCAGCGCCACCGAACGACGCGGCTGCGGCGCCTCCGGCACCGCAGGCCGCACCGGACCGACACGCACCCGCCGCACCGAACGGGCACGGCTGGGGAGGGTCTGCGTCATCACGACTCCAACACGAACGACCACGAACACGGGAAGAGAAACTCCGCGCCACCAGACACCGGCACGAAGAACGGGCGCCCGACACGGGCACACCCCGCCTGCAACACCGCCACCTCCGCCCGAAATCCACCTCGACCCGCGTTCCAAACGTGATGTGCGCAACTGGCCCGAGAACCCCAGCCCAGACCCCGGACCGCCCCCATGTGACC
>NZ_QEIO01000283.1 GCF_003336425.1 Marinitenerispora sediminis
CCATGGCGCCGCCCCCGGGGGCGGCGCCATGGCCACCTCCGGCCATGCCCCCGGTGCCCGCTGCGGGTATTTCTCCAGTCATCAGACCTCCGCGGCAGTCAGGTTTTGGCAGGAAATGGGGGACTTTAGTCCCTTGACAGCCTCTGAACTCTGCCCGATTCGCGCACGGTTCAGCGACCGTTATGCGCGCGGCGCATAGCGTCACTTCTGTCCGACATAGCCGAGAATGCCTGGTGGCGCCCCTAATCTAGGCTCATGCCCCAACGTGACGGTGCACTTACGCCGGAGTTTTGGACCCGCCCCGCGATGGCCGCGGCACTGGCCACATGTGACATGGCCGCGATCGTGGAGGCGGTCCGGACGGCACGCGGCTGGTCCCAGGCCGGGCTCGCGCGCAACCTGGGCTACTCCCAGAGCTGGGTCTCACGGGTGGTCAACGGGCAGCAGTCGCTGACGCTCGACCAGGTGCGGGAGATCGCCCGGCGCCTGGACATCCCCGTCCACCGACTCCGGTTCGCGAGCCCGGGCCCGGCCCTCGCTCCGCACGCGCTGGCGCGTCCCGTCGCGGCGCACGCGGCGGGCGGGGGAAAGGGGGATCCCACGCGACGCAGGGATTTCGGCAAGGTCCTCACCGTGGCCTCGCTGCCGCTGCCGGTGGCACCGGCGTCCAGCGACGTGGACGAGAGCACGGCGCCGACCTTGCGCGCCATCACGGGGGGCCAGCGCCGGCTGGACGCCTCCTCCCCCGCCCGCGACCTCATCTCCTCGGCGGTCGCGCACCTGGAGCTGTCCGGCCGCACGCTCGCGCGGGCCCGGCGCAGCCCGTTCGCCGCCGACATCGCGGCGGCGGCCAGCGAGGCGGCCGGCTTCGCCGCGTGGCTGCACGCCGACATGGGCGACGTCGGTTCGGCGCGCTGCCACTACCGCACGGCGGTCGAGCGCGCCCGCCAGGCCGGGCACGGGCTGCTCGGCGTGTACATGCTCGGCAGCCTCGCCTCGTTCGAGATCGACGCCGACGAACCAGAGCTCGGTCTGGCGCTCGCGGGCGAGGCCGCGCGCCGGCTCGGCGACGACGCCCATCCGACCGCCCGCGCCTGGCTGGCGTGCGTGCGCGCCACGGGCCACGCCGCGACCGGTGACGGCACGGCGGCCACCCGGGAGCTGGGCGCCGCCGCCCGGGCGGTGGCGCACACGGCCAACCGGGAACCCCCGTGGCCCTGGGTCTTCCCGTTCGACGAGCCCAAGGTGGCGGGCTACCGGGCCCTGGTCGCCGTGCGGCTGCGCCGGCCGGGCGACGCCCTCGCCGCCTTCGACGAGGCCGCCGGCGTCCCCGCCAGCGCCAAGCAGCGGGCCGTGCTGCTGGTGGAGCTCGCCGGCGCGCACGCCGACGCCGGCGACGTCGACGAAGCGTGCCGGCTCGCCTCGGAGGCGCTGCGGATCGGTGCCGCCTTCCAGTCCGACCGGGTCATCGGCCGGGTCCGCCGGTTCCGCCGGAGCTACCGGGGGCCCCGCGCCCGCTGCGTGAGCGCGCTGGACGAGCAGATCACCACGGTGCTCGCCGGCCCCCTGCGGCTCGGACCGGCCGCTGGGTAGGGAGGAAGAGCACGTCGACCGGCAGAGCGCCCGGACCGCCCGGAGCGGGCGCCCCTCATCCGCGCCGGCCCGCGCCGGAGGGACGCCGGCGCCGCGCCGGGCCCGAGTGAACGAGGAGTCGTCATGGTGCGGCGTATCGCGATCAGCGGCCACCGGGAGCTGGCGCCCGAGGTGGAGCGGAGGGTGGACCGCCTGCTCCGGGCGCATCTGGCCGGCGCCGCGGGCGGCCTCATCGGGCTGTCCTGCCTGGCCGACGGCGCCGACACGCTCTTCGCCCGCGCGGTGCTGGACCTGGGGGGCGCCCTGGAGGTCGTCGTGCCGGCCGAGGAGTACCGCGACGGCCTGCCGGCCGGCCACCACCGGGTCTACGACGCCCTGCTGCGCCGGGCCGTTCTGGTGCACCGCCTCCCCTACCGCCTCTCCGCCCCGGAGTCGCACATGGCCGCCGGACGGTACATGGTGCACCACTGCGACGAACTGGTCGCCGTGTGGGACGGCGAGCCCGCCCGGGGCCCGGGCGGCACGGCCGACGTGGTGGGCTACGCGCGCGAGCAGGGCCGCCGGGTCGCGGTGATCTGGCCGGACGGCGCGCACCGTTAGACGCTGGCGGGCGCGGGTGTGCCGCTCAATGGCCGTCGGCCCTCCACCGACGGCTCCGGTCGGCGTGATCGGCCCGGCCCTGCCGGACCGCGGTGGTGCGCCCGGCCCGGCGTCGCAGGCCCGGCCCGGCGCCGCGGCGGCCGGATGAGCGCCTCGGTCCCCTCCGAGGGCGACCGTGCCCGCCTTCGCCGCCGGTTCCGTCTCCTGCGGGGGTCGGGCG
>NZ_QEIO01000284.1 GCF_003336425.1 Marinitenerispora sediminis
CCCTGCGCGCCGTGAGCACCAGCGACCCCAACCTCTACGTCCCCCGCCGCACCATCACCGCCGAACCCCCCGACCGGGAGCGGCCGTGAACCGCCGCCGCGTCGCGGTGACCGGAATCGGGGTCATCGCCCCCGGCGGCACCGGCACCGACGCCTTCTGGAAACGCATCGTCTCCGGCGCCCCCGCCACCCGGCTCATCACCACGTTCGACCCCGCCCCGTTCCGCTCCCGCGTGGCCGCCGAATGCGACTTCGAACCCGAGCAGGCCGGCCTCACCCCCCACGACGCCGCCCACCTCGACCGCGCCACCCAGTTCGCCCTCGCCGCCACCCGCGAAGCCCTCACCGACAGCGCGCTGCCCCGCACCCCCGACACCGCCCACCGCATCGGCGTCAGCCTCGGCAGCGCCGTCGGCTGCACCCGCAAACTGGAGTCGCAGTACCTCGCCATCAGCGACAACGGCCGCAGATGGCTGGTCGACCACACCCGCGGCTCCGACCGGCTCTACGACTACTTCGTGCCCAGCTCCATGGCCGCCGAGGTCGCCTGGCTCACCGGCGCCGAAGGCCCCGCCACCCTCGTCTCCGCCGGCTGCACCTCCGGCATCGACGCCGTCGGCTACGCCTGCGAACTCATCCGCGAAGGCACCGTGGACGCCGTGATCACCGGCGGCAGCGACGCCCCCATCGCCCCCATCACCGTCGCCTGCTTCGACGCCATCAAAGCCACCTCCCCCCGCAACGACGACCCCGAGCACGCCTCCCGCCCCTTCGACCGCACCCGCAACGGCTTCGTCCTCGGCGAGGGCGCCGCCGTCCTGGTCCTGGAGGACCTGGAGACCGCCCGCCGCCGCGGCGCCCGCGTCCGCGCCGAGATCACCGGCTTCGCCTCCCGCGGCAACGCCTACCACATGACCGGCCTGCGCCCCGACGGCCGCGAGATGGCCGCCGCCATCACCGCCGCCCTCAACGAGTCCCGGCTACCCCCGGCCGCCGTCGACTACGTCAACGCGCACGGCACCGCCACCCGGCAGAACGACCGCCACGAGACCGCCGCCATCAAACGCAGCCTGGGCGCGCACGCGCACCGCGTCCCGATCAGCTCCATCAAGTCGGTGATCGGCCACTCCCTCGGCGCCGTCGGCTCCATCGAGGTGGCCGCCA
This sequence comes from Marinitenerispora sediminis, assembly GCF_003336425.1. GTDB lineage: Bacteria > Actinomycetota > Actinomycetes > Streptosporangiales > Streptosporangiaceae > Marinitenerispora > Marinitenerispora sediminis. The sequence continues at coordinate 1,164 of NZ_QEIO01000284.1, forward strand.
GCGTCCTGGCGATCGAACACGGCATCGTCCCGCCCACCGCCAACCTGTGCGACCCCGACCCCGAACTCGACCTCGACTACGTGCCCCTCACCGCGCGCGAGCACCGCGTCGACGTCGCCCTCACGGTCGGCAGCGGCTTCGGCGGCTTCCAGAGCGCGATGGTCCTCACCCGGGCGGAGGCGGCATGAGCACCACCGTCGTCACCGGCATCGGCGTCGTGGCCCCCACCGGCCTGGGCGCCGAGCGCTACTGGTCGCGCACGCTGCGCGGCCGCTCCGCCATCGGACGCATCAGCCGCCTGCGCACCAACCCCTACCCGGTCCGGGTCGCCGGCGAGGTCCTCGACTACGCCCCCGAGGAGCACGTCCCCAGCCGCCTGCTCCCGCAGACCGACCGGATGACCCAGTTCGCCCTCACCGCCGCCGACTGGGCCGTCCGCGACGCCGACGTGCGCCCCGGCGCGTTCTCCCCCCTCGACCTGGGCGTCATCACCGCCGCGTCCTCCGGCGGCTTCGAGTTCGGCCAGCGCGAACTCCAGCACCTGTGGGGAGAAGGCCCCGGCCACGTCAGCGCCTACATGTCCTTCGCCTGGTTCTACGCCGTCAACTCCGGCCAGATCTCCATCCGGCACGACATGCGCGGCCCCACCGGCGTCTTCGTCACCGAGCAGGCCGGCGGCCTCGACGCCGTCGCGCACGCCCGCCGCAAGGTCCGCCAGGGCACCCGCATCGTCCTCACCGGCGGCCTCGACGCCCCGCTGTCCCCCTACGGCATCGCCGCCCAGCTCGCCACCGGACTGCTCAGCCGCAGCGACGACCCCGCCACCGCCTACCTGCCCTTCCACCCAGACGCCGCCGGGTACGTCCCCGGCGAGGGCGGCGCCATCCTCGCCGTCGAGGACGCCGACCACGCCCGCCAACGCGGCGTCCACCCCTACGGCGAGATCGCCGGCTACGGCGCCGCCTTCGACCCCCGGCCCGGCAGCGGCCGCCCCAGCAACCTCGCCCGCGCCATCGAGAACGCCATCGCCGACGCCGGCCTCACCCCCCACGACATCGCCGTCGTGTTCGCCGACGCCGCCGCGGTACCCGACCTCGACCGCGACGAGGCCGCGGCGCTCGCCGCCGTCTTCGGCCCCCGCGGCGTCCCGGTCACCGCCCCCAAGACCACCACCGGGCGGATCTACGCCGGCGGCGCCCCCCTCGACCTCGTCGCCGCCCTCATGGCGCTGCGCGACGGCCTCATCC
>NZ_QEIO01000285.1 GCF_003336425.1 Marinitenerispora sediminis
GCCGGAGGGCTCCCGCCCCTCCCCGGGGTGCGAGAGCCCTCCGGCAGCGCGCCCGCCGGGGGAGCGGCAGGTTCACCGCCAGGCCGCCCGGGCCGGCGGCCGCGGCCGGCCCGGCGGGCAGCTCCGCCCCGCATGCCAGCGCCCGGCCTCCCCGGTCCGGGCGGCCGAGACCGCCCGGCGCCCCTCATCTGGGGGACCCGGAGCCCGGCGGACCCGGATCAACGCACCAGGCAGGAGTGGCCCCCGACCGCGCCGGTCCGCGCCCGGTCCGCGCACGCGGTCCCGGCGGCCCGCACCCGCCCGGCCGCACTCCCGGCCTTCCGGGTCCCGGAGCGATCCGGGGCGGCGACCGCGCAGCGGCACGGGCGCGGCGATCGGGTCCCTGGGCGCCCGGACCGGTGGGACGGGCGAGCCGCCCGCCCTGCTCTCCGCGCGGTGGCGACGCGGCTGACGGGCCGGGCCCCTCCGCCGGAGGCCGGTAGGGTGGCCACCGGCACGGATCCCGGCAGCACCGCCGCCCGGGGCGACCGTCGCACCGCCGCGCCGCAGGAGGGGACCGGAGGACCGATGGCTGTGCGCTTGATGGCGCGGACGTTGCGGGGCCTGGAGGACGTGTGCGCGCGCGAGGTCGCGGAGCGGGGGCACGGCGAGGTGCGGCGCCTGCGGCACCGCGAGGTCTGGTTCGCCGCGGACCGCCCCGACCCCCGGCTCCTCGGCCTGCGCACCGTCGACGACCTGTTCCTGCTGGCCGGGGTCGTCGACGGCGTCGGGCACACGAAGGCCGACCTCGCGCGGTTCACCGAACTGGCACGCTCCGCCCCGCTCCGCGAGCTCCTGGCGGTCCGCGGCGCCTGCGGCGGCCCGGACACGGCCTCCGGGGTCGAGGTCGCCGCCTCGTTCCTGGGTCGGCGCAACTACAACCGGTACGACATCGAGGACGCGGTGGGGGAGCAGGCGGCCGACGCGCTCGGACTGCCGTACCACTCACGCCGGGGCGGTGCGGCGCCGCCCGAGGGCGGAGTCTCCTTCCGCGTCACGGTGGAGGGCTCCCAGGCGGTGCTGGCGGTGCGCGTGGCGGAGCGCCCCCTGCACCGCCGGCCCTACAAGGAGGCGTCGACGCCCGGTACCACGCACCCACCGCTCGCCGCCGCCATGGCCGTGCTGGCCGGAGTGGAGCCGGGGATGCGTGTCATCGACCCCTGCTGCGGGGCGGGGACGATCCCGATCGAGACCGGCGGCCTCGCCCCCGGCGTGCGGCTGATCGGCACGGACCACGACACCCGCCTCCCGGGCTCCGCCGCCGCCAACGCGGCCGCGGCCGGCCCCGCCGGGGCCCGGGCGATCGCCTGGCTGGCCGCCGACGCCGGCCGGATGCCGGTCGCCTCCGCCAGTGTCGACCGGGTCATCAGCAACCCGCCGTGGGGCCGCCAGGTGGCGGCGTACGCCGCCCTGGCAGGCCACCCGGAGCGCTTCTACCGCGAGGTCCGGCGGGTGCTGGCCCCCGGGGGCGCGGCGGTCCTCCTGCTCCACCACCCCGACGAGCACCTCGTGCACGCCGAGGCCGCGGGCCTGCGGCCGCAGGAGCTCCTGGAGGTCAGGCTGTTCGGTGCGCTGCCCTCGATCGTGATGCTCAGGCGGTGAGGCGCGGCGCCGGTGCGCGGCGGGGCCGCAGCGCGGCCCGGGCCGCCACGGGAGCCGCGGGTGCCGCTCGTGCGGCGGGGACGACCACGCCGGCGGGCCCGGCCCGAGCGTCCGCGCTGAGAGGGCGGGAGTGGCGCGAGCCGGCGGCCGGCGGATCGGCGTGCGACCGTCGGGGGCTGCCGCGCCGTCCGCGCCCCTGCCGTACACCGCCCGGATTCCTGCCGCTGCCGGCTGTGCCGTGGAGGCGGACCGGCTCCCCGCGCCGGGGATCGCCGCCGCGCGGGAGCGCGGTCACCCGGCCGCGCGCCCACCGCGCGGGCACCGACCTGGCGCCCGCGCGGACGCGCCCGAGGCCGCCCCGCGCGACGTCGCCGCCCTCGCGCCCGCCGGGACCGGGGCGGGAGCGCACGAGGTAGCGGCCCACGAGGTCGCGCGCAAGGGCACGGCGGCGCTGTCCGCTGTCCGGGGCCTTGGTGGTGCTGGGGATCCGCGGCCGGCGTAGCGCCGCCGGCCGCGCCCCCGGGCGGACGCTGGCGGGAATCCACGGGCTGCACGGGTTCCGCGCGGCGCCGGAAGGTGGCACGATAAGTGGTCGAATGATAGCTGACCGTACATGTCGGCTGAGATCCCCCATACGCCCGCCCCCGCTGCCGCGGCGCCGGGCCGCC
>NZ_QEIO01000286.1 GCF_003336425.1 Marinitenerispora sediminis
GACGGGAGGGAGGGGCTGGCCGGCTCCGCTCGGAGCGGTCAGGCCATGATCACGCGCGGGCCTCGGGCCCGGATGTCCTCGGCGAGCTCGGCCGCCAGGCCGGCATCGGTGATGAGGCAGTCGATGTCGTCCAGGGTGGCGAACCTGGTGAGGTGGTCGTTGCCGACCTTGCTGTGGTCGGCCAGCAGCACGGACCTCCGGGCGGCCCGCAGCATGGCGCGCTTCACCATCGCCTCGGCGCTGTCCGGCGTGGTGAGGCCGCGCTCGATGGACACGCCGTTCGTGGCGATGAACGCCACGTCGACGTAGGTCTCCTCCAGTGCGCGCAGCGCCCACGCGTCGACGCTGGCCTGGGTGCGGGCCCGCAGTCGACCGCCCAGCAGCATCAGGGTGATGTTGGTGCGGGGCGTGAGGGTGAACGCGATGGAGAGCGAGTTCGTGATGACCGTGAGCTCGCGGTCGGTGGGCAGCTGCTCGGCGAGCCGGCCGGTCGTGGAGCCGGCGTCGAGCAGCACGGACCCGTCCTCGGGCAGTTCGGTGAGCGCCGCCTTGGCGATCCGCTCCTTCTCCACCGTCATCACGGAGTCCCGGGCGGTCAGCGTGGGTTCGAAGCCGAGCCGCTCGATGGGGATGGCGCCGCCATGCACGCGGCGCAGGACCCCGTGGCGCTCCAACGTGGTGAGGTCGCGGCGGATGGTCTCGTACGTCACCTGGAACTCCGAGGCCAGCACGGCCACGTCCACGCGACCCTCACCGCGGGCGCGCTCGAGGATGGAGCGTTGCCGCTCTTCCGCGTACATGTGGCATCACCTGCGTTTCAGCATGGTTTTAGTTGATATTAGGGAAAGTGGTGCAGCGCACACAACCCCACCCCCGGTTTTTCCGTCCCGTCCGCATCCTTTCACCGGGGACGATGCCCGCGGACCCCTGGTGCGCGCCGCTGCGACGCTGTATCTATGGGCGTCATGGGACGGACGATCGGCGACACCTCCGCGACATCTCCCGTTCACCGACTCCCGGTGCGCAAGCTGGTGGCGGCGAGCATCGGCAACGCGATCGAGTGGTACGACTGGACGATCTACGCGATCTTCAGTATCTACTTCGCCCACTCCTTCTTCCCCGCGGAGAACGAGGGACTCGCGCAGATCAACACCTTCGCCGCCTTCGCGCTGGCGTTCTTCTTCCGCCCGCTGGGCGGGCTGCTGATCGGCCGGCTCGCCGATGTCCGGGGCCGCCGCCCGGCCATGCTCCTCACCATCCTGCTGATGGCCGGCGGGTCCGTGGTGCTCGCGGTGCTCCCCACCTACGAGCAGGTGGGATGGCTGGCGCCGGCCCTGCTGCTGCTCGCCCGGATCGCGCAGGGGCTGTCGATCGGCGGGGAGGTGTCCAACGCGTCGGCCTACCTCGGCGAGATCGCCCCGCCGGACCGCCGGGGGCGCTACGCGTCGTTCTTCTACATCTCCACCGGCACCGCGGTGCTCGCCGCGTCGCTGCTCGGTTTCGGACTCGCGCGGTTCATGGACGCCGACGCGCTGGACGCCTACGGCTGGCGGATCCCGTTCGCCATCGGCGGGCTGCTCGGGCTCGCCGGCCTGTGGCTGCGCCGCTCGCTGGCCGAGACGGAGCTGTTCGAGCGGACGGAGGGCAGGGCCCGCCGCATCCCGCACCCGCTGCTCACCACGCTGCGCCAGCACCCCTCGGCGGTCGGGCAGGTCGTGGGCCTGACGATGCTGTCGACCCTGTGCTACTACACCTTCTTCAGCGCGCTGACGCCGTTCGCGACCGGCTCCCGGGGCGCCGACGACGTCGACGTGTTCCTGGCGCTGTCGGTCGGCACCGCCCTGTTCGTGGCCCTGCAGTACCCCATGGGGGCGCTCTCGGACCGGTTCGGCCGCCGCCCCCAGCTCCTGGTGTGGTCGGCCGGCACGGCCGTCCTCATCGTCCCGCTGTCCGCGCTGATCGGTCCGGGCCTGCCCGGCCTGCTCACCGTCTTCTGCGTCGGGCTCGCCCTGTACACCGCCATGACCTCGATCGCGCCGGCGATCATGAGCGAACTGTTCCCCACCGAGCTGCGCGGCCTGGGCATCGGCGCCTGGTACAACCTCACCGTCGCCGTCTTCGGGGGGACCGCGCCCCTGGTGATCAGCGCGCTGGCGGAGTGGGGCTGGTCGGTCGCCTTCTTCTGCTACGTCGCGGTCGCCGCGGCGGTGGCGTTCGTCGTGGTCCTGATGGTCCCGGAGACGCGGGGCACCGAACTCAGCTGAGGACACCCGCCTTCCTCCCGCGGCAAACCCGGC
>NZ_QEIO01000287.1 GCF_003336425.1 Marinitenerispora sediminis
CCAGTTCGCCCCGGCCACCGGCGTGCGCTCCTGCATGGACGCCTGGCTGCGGGCCGGCGCATCGGGCGCGGGGCGCTGCGTCGCCCCGCGCCCGCCTGGCTCACACCTGGCGGAACTCGATGCCGGCGAGGTCGCAGAACACCCGCCAGTCGGCCGCGACGTGGCCGAGGTTCATGACCATGTGGTGCGTGCCGCCGGCCCGCAGCCAGGCGTCCATGCAGGAGCGCACGCCGGTGGCCGGGGCGAACTGGCCGTAGGGCATCTCCAGGGCCGGCAGCACCGGGGTATCCAGGACCTCGCCCTCGGCGACCACCAGCCGGAACCGCTCACCGCCCAGCGACACCAGGGAGGCGAGCGTGGCCGCGCCCGGCCGCACGCGGAAGAGGAAGGTGGGCGGGTCGTCGAGCCGGCCGATACCGAGCGACCGCTTGATCAGCCGCACCGGTTCGTCCTCGCGCGCCACCCGCCAGTTGCCCTCTCCCATGTGGCTCATCAGGATCGAGTCGGACGGGAAGTCCATGGCGTACATCTCGGTGAAGTGCCCGTCGCCGGCCAGCTGGTGGCCGGCGAAGACCATGGCCGCCGCGAGGGCGTCGCCCTCCGCGCCGTAGCCGTACCCCTTCGCCATCAGGGTGGAGGCCGCGGCGAGCGGCAGCCGGGAGAAGCGGCCGTCCTCCCCGATGGCGTCGAAGTGCGTGGAGTAGGCCGCGTAGCCGCGATCGGTGAGGATGCGCTCGATGGCCACCTGCATCCGGGCGTGGTCCTCGCGCTCCTCCTTGGACAGCCGGGAGTCGACCTCGAAGCGGCCGTCCTCCCAGGCCATCAGCTCGGCGACCGCGTCGTCGGCGACCTCGTGCATGCCGCGCCACAGGTCGCCGGGGGCGACGTAGCTGATCTCGGGGCCGAGGGCGCGCAGCAGCGCGTTCTCGTCCACCCGGATGTCGCCCATGTCGTTCATGGCGTAGCCGAACACGCCGACCTTGAGCCCCCGCCACGCGGTGACGGCCCGGGCGGCGCGCGCCCAGCGCCCGACCCGCTCCGCGAAGGCGTCGCTGCGCCAGTCCTCGGTGACCACGTCGAACGCGCGGCCGGCCCGGACCATGGCGTTTGCGGTGTCCTGCGCGCCGTGGATGCCCTGGTTGTAGGTCATGTCGCTCATGTCCCAGGCGGCCGTGACGGCCGGCTCGGGCTGGATGTTGGCGAGGCAGACCGGCAGCCGGTTCTCGCTGAAGAGCCGCGCGACCCGCATGGCGGGTCCGTAGGTGAGCATGATGACGAGGACGCCGTCGAGGTCGTCGTTCTCGAACCCGCGCATCACGCGCTCGGCGTCGGCGCGGCTCTTGACGGGCGGACCGACGACGAAGTCGGCCACGCCGGCGAGCCGGTCGGCGACCTCGCGCGCGTAGCCGGCCTGGCGCTCGGTGATGCCCGGGATCATGTGGTCGTACAGGGCCTGCATGATGCCGAGGACGCCGATTCGGGGCAGACGTTCGGTCACGAGTCCGTTCCTTCTTTCTCGCGGTCGGCGGCGCGCTGGCCGTAGACGTTCTGGTAGCGGTCGTAGAGCGCGTCGATGTGCTCGGCCGGCAGCGGCTCGACGGGGCCGTGCACCCGGGCGAGGTGCACGGTGCGGGCGACGTCCTCGCACATCACCGCCGCCTTGACGGCGGCCCGTGCGGTGCCGCCGATGGTGAAGACCCCGTGGGCGCGCATCAGCACGGCCGGCGACCGGTGGCCGGTGAGCGTGGCGACGATGCCCCTGCCGATGTCGTCGCCGCCGATCAGCGCGAACGGGCCGACCGGGATGTCGGCGCCGAACTCGTCGGCCATGGCGGTGATGGCGCACGGGATGGGCTCGCCCCGGGCGGCCCAGGCGGTGGCGTAGGGGCTGTGGGTGTGCACGACACCGCCGACGTGCGGCATCTCGCGGTAGACGTAGGCGTGCGCGGCGGTGTCGCTGGAGGGGCTGTGTGCGCCCTCCACGACGCCTCCGGCGAGGTCGGTGACCACCATGGACTCCGGCGTGAGGTCGTCGTAGCCGACCCCGCTGGGCTTGATCACCATGAGGTCGGTGCCAGGGACCCGCGCGGAGATGTTGCCGCTGGTCCAGGTGACCAGGCCCCAGCGCACGAGGTCGGCGTGCAGGTCGCAGACCTCGCGGCGGAGGCGGAGGATGTCGGGGCGGACGGTCATCGGTCCCTTCCCTGGTCGGCCGGGCGGTCGGGGCGCCCGGCCGACCAGGGAAGGGACCGATGAC
>NZ_QEIO01000288.1 GCF_003336425.1 Marinitenerispora sediminis
CCGCTGCGGGCCGGGCGGAGGAGCACATGGCCCAGAGCGGCGGCGGCCCTCTCGATCCCGGCCCCGGCCAAGCCTTTGTCCCCCACGATCGGGCACGGCTCCGGGCGCGCACCGCTGCACGTGGAGCAGGTGCACCGCCTGCTTGTGTCCGTCCAGTTCCTTGGGGCGGGCCAGGCAGAACGCGGCCACGGCTGCGTCTGCGGTGGTGATGAGCAGGAGGTTGGCGCCCCAGGAGAAAGCGTGGTGGGACGTGTCCATGCCCTAGCCGGCGATCCCGCCCAGGCCCCGGCGGTTCACCGTCACGCGGGAGGCTGCGCTGTGCGGCGGGGTGCCGTCCAGCAGCCGGAGCCTGTCATGCCAGGTGGGCAGAGCCCGGGACAGCCGCATCGCCGCCGCGTGCAGGGCCGGGGCTGTGCGCGGCCACCGGCGCTGGGAGTCGCGGCCCGGGAGCACATGGGCCACGGCCACGCAGACCGGTCCGGCGTTGGCGAGCACCTGGGGGCCGCGGTTGTGTCCGAGGCGGGTCGAAGGGAGGACGTGGTCGTCGAGACGGACGTAGCAGCGCGGTGAGAAGGGCGTCCACGCCAGTCTTCCCACACCGGTCCCGGGCGCCCTTCACCATGCCCGCAGCCAGTTCAGCAAACCCCAACAACAATCGAGGTCCGGTTCTTTGGTTCGGCTGCGGTGGGGGGCGGCCTCGCTGGTGGCCATGCAGCCACCGGCGAGCCCGTCCGCCGCTACGGACGCTCCCGGCCCGGCGAACTCGGCCACGTCTCCGACGGCGGTGGCCACAAGGCCCTCGGCCGCGCAGCAGGGCGGGCAAGCCACGACCGCCGCGAGGGCACCGGATACGCCCACGCACGCCACCGTGGACGACCGTCCCCGCCTCGCCCCCACCAGGCACCTGCCCGGCGGGAGGGCCGCCACCGCGGCCTTCCTCCCACGAGCGACCGCCTGGTCCGCGCAGCAGGGCGTCGCCATCCAGCGGGTCCTGACCGACAACCCCCTGGGCCTCCACCAAGAACACCTGGCGCGCTATCTGCCCCGACCTGGGCATCGGTCCCCGCTGGACCCGGCCGCGGCGACCCCAGACCAACGGCAAGGTCGAACGCTTCCCGCACCCTGCGAGAAGAACGGGCCTACCACCGACCCCACACCGGCATCGAACGCGGCGAATGGCGCGGTGCGCCATCGGCGGTCCCGCGCTGCCCCGCGGTTGCCTTCACGCAGCGGCCGGGGCCACGCGCTCGCCTCCGGGGCGGCGTCCGGCTGACGACCGCGTCGCCCTCGCGCAGCCGTGCGGACGCGGTCCGGACGCCATCGGCGTCCGAACGCGAGCGCCCTGTTCTGGTCCTCGACGTCCGCACCGGTCACCACGATCGACGACAGCTGCCTCTCCGGCACCGTGCGGAAGCCCGTGCCGGGGTGCCCGTGCGGCGGCACGCGGCCGCCGCCGCGGTGACACCCGTGCGCTCGGCCGCGGCCGCTTCGGCGGCGTACCCGCGCGGCGCGGCACCGCGGGGTGGCGCGCCGACTTGATCTCCAGCTAACTGGAGGGAGCAGGCTCACGGCATGACCTTCACACCTGCCGAGCCCCCGGCGGTCGCGGACACGTCGGCGGAGCGCGCTGGCGACGTCGCCGCGATCACCCGGGTGGTCAAGGACGTCGAGACCGCGTACAACACCAACGACCCCGACCTCATGACCGCGCACTTCGCCCGGGACGCCTCGGCCGTCAACGCCGTGGGCGTGCGGCTGACCGGACGGGACGAACTACTTGAGGCGAACCGGCGGGGACTCGCCGGCTTCCTCAAGGACGAGTACGTCCGCTACGACGTCAGCGACGTCGTCTTCCTCCGCCCCGACGTCGCGCTCGCGTACAAGGAGGCCCGCGCGACCACGGCCGACGGGGAGCTCATCGACCGCGATCCGGCTATGGTCGCGCTCTACGTGCTCGTCCGGGAGCACGGCCGCTGGTGGGTGGCCGCGCGCCAGAACACCCTCGTGCCGTCCTGATCCCGCCCACCGGGGCCGCGCGGTCGACGGACCGCGCGGCCCCGGCGTCGTTCCCCCCCCTTGACCAACACGAATGAATACTCGTATTTTGAGGCGTCAGGAAAACACGAGCGAATCATCGCGTTCTCTCCGGGCGCGCGAGTGCCGTCCCCTCGGCGCCGCCCGGTACGTCCCGCCGGCCCCGGCCGCGCGCCCCCTC
>NZ_QEIO01000289.1 GCF_003336425.1 Marinitenerispora sediminis
GGATCGCGGCGGCGTCCAGCGCGCCGGTGTGCTGCCAGCCGTGGGCGCGCGCGATCGCGACGTAGGCGGCGTCGAGGACGTTCGCGCCGTGGTCCTGGATGGTCAGCGGTGTGATCGTCGCGTCCGGCGGCAGGCCGGTGCCGTCCGGCCGCGGGGCCCGGTTGCGCCAGTCCTGGATCGAGCTGTCCAGGTTCCCGTGCGGGTTGCGCAGCCGGGGCGGGGGCGCGGGCGCGGGCGCGGTCTGCTGCTGGCCGGTGCCTGCCGCGCCGGACATGTTCCGTCCGCCGGGGCCGACGGCGGGGCGCTCGGGATCGGCCACCACGTCGAGGTAGGCGGCCTCGAAGGACTCCTGGACGGTGGCGTGGTCGCCCTCGATCGTGTAGGAGCGGCCGCCGTAACTGACCGTGAGCCTGATGTGCTCGGGGGTCTCGGTGATGGCGTAGGGGCCGGTGAGCTCGGTGGTCCAGGCGACGGTGTCCTTGTCCGTCACGGAGTCCGTCTGGTTCGTCCCGGACGACGAGCTGACGGTGGGAGCCGGCGTGACGTTGATGAGCCGGGTGCGGGGAAGGCCGCTCGGCAGGTCACCGGGCTCGTTGCCGCGCGGCAACGGAGTCGGGACCATCGGCGAGAACTCGAACTGCCGTCCGGTGCTCCTGGACGAGGAGTCGGTGGTCCCGCGCGGGGTCGACAGTGTCGTCTCTTCGCCGAACTTGCCCTTGCCGCCGAGGTCGGTGATGACCGGCCGGCCGCGGACGGTCTCGACCTTGATCGTGCCGTGCCGGATCTGGTTGGTGGTCGGGCCGTCGATGCGGAAGAGCTTGACGTCCAGGGTCTTGGGCGCGCCGCGGCCGGTGGTGTGCGCGGTGATCTCGGCCAGGACCGCCTCGCGGCTCTCGCCGGTCAGCGCGTGGTTGTCCCGCCGCAGCCGCGCTTCGAGCTGCACACCCGTCGGGATGGAGCCGCCGCCGGCCCCCTGCGGCCGGGGCGTGCTGCCGAGGTGCGTGCCCTGGTCCTCGAAGCCGGGGCGTACCCGGAACCGGCGGGTGTCGAGGTTCGGGTTGGGCTGCGGCTCGGTCCGGCCGGCGGTCTCGCCGTCGCCGGGGGGCACGTACCGGTCGTTGACGAGGCGGGCCTGGTAGGCGGAGCGCGTGGGGACGTAGCCGAACTCGGCCCGGTCGGCCGTGAACCGCTGACCGCGGTAGTCCGCGCCGCTGGAGTGCCTCGGGATGTTGACCGCGAAGTCCCAGTCCTTGCGCACCTCCGCGGCCCCCGTGATGTCCAGGTTCGCGGTGTAGGGGATGGCGCCGCCCTGCGGATCGAAGCTCCGCTTCTGGGAGTAGGTCGCCGACTCCGAGGTGCTGTGGCCGGAGGTCCAGGTCTTGGTGAGCGGGTTCCAGATCGGCTGGATGGTGGGGGCGTTCGCCTGGTTGGCGCGGAGCCCGTCCGGCCCCTGCGTGCTCCGCAGGCTCTCGGCCGAGGGGTTGGGGTTGCCGGCGCCGCGGACCTCCGTCTCCACGCCGCCGCTCAAGGACGAGCCCTTGGTGCGGCTGATGCTCGTGTCGTGCTGCGAGCTGATCTTGAGGGAGGAGTCCGGCCGCGGGTCGTGGAACGTGGCGTCGGTGCGGTCGGCGAACAGCGCCGTGGTGTGCCGGCCGCTGAAGAAGATGTCCCGCATCCAGTTCCGCGACCGGTGGCCCGGGGCGGGCGGCATCAGGTGCTCGGCGTTCGCCGCGAGCTGCTCGTCCGAGTAGTGCGTGGGGAGGAAGTCGTGCGCGGCCGGCCGCTCCTTGAGGTAGCGCGGCAGCCCGGGGGCCTTGTTGAGCAGGTCGTGCAGCCGCTGGCGCAGGTCGACGTCGCCGACGGTGGTGCTGATCTTCTGGGTGTAGGTCGGGATCGTGTCGAGCCCGGCGGCCTGCGGCGTGCGCGCCGGGGCGTCCGGCCGGCCGCCGTTGATCAGGTCGCGGGCCTGGGTGCGCCGCAGCCCGGTGGTGGTGTCCTCCGCGGGAGTGTCCTGCCGCGTGGGCTCGGGCTCGCGGGCGTGCGGGTCGAGCTGGGCGGGCGCCTCCAGTTCCATCTGGGCGGTGATGCGCACCGGCTGGCCGTTGCCGTCGGTCATCAGGTCGACGCGGTGGCCGTCGTAGAGGTTGGGGCCCCGCTCGTCCTGCGGCCGGAAGGTGTCGCGGGCGG
>NZ_QEIO01000290.1 GCF_003336425.1 Marinitenerispora sediminis
ACCTGGGCACCGCCCCGCCGGCCGCCGCGCCCGGCCGCGGCACCGCCGGCCCGGCCGCCCCGGACGAGGAGGCCGAGCCCGCCCCGCGCGAACTGCCCGCCGTCGCCGCCGGGCCGCGCCGCTCCGAGCGTGCCACCGCCTACGCACGGATCGCCGCCACCGCCCGCGCCGCCGCCGACCTGGCCTCCGGCTCCCGAGAGGCCGTCGCAACCTTCGACACCACCCACACCCGCGACCTCGCCGACCAGCTGGGCCGCCTCTCCGCGACCGCCCTGCGCGCCGCGTGGAGCAGCGAGCAGTGGTGCTCCGCCCGCGCCGAGGAGCTCCGCGACCTCGCCGACGTGCCCGACCTCATCGCCACCGACGGCACCTGGAGCGTCCACTGGGAGACCGGCGCCACCCCCGCCTCCGTCTACTCCCGGGCGAACCCGCCCACGGGCGTCCTCGCACTCGACCGCCAGCTCTACGGCCGCGCCACCCGGACCGCCACCCTGAGCTACACCCCCCACCCCGGCGCCCGCCGGCCCCGGCCGGGCGAGCGCGTCTGCCGGGGCCGGGGCGGCCCCCGGTCCCTCACCGACGTCGCCGACCTGCTCGACGCACGCGGTCCGGCACCCGGCCGCATCGACGCCGTACGCGCCTTCGCCGCCGCCACCGGGCTCGGAACGGTTCACGCCGCGCTCCTGCTGTCCCCCTGCGTGGACTTCACCTGGGACAACACCAACAGCCGCGTCTGGCAGGCCGACCACCACCACTTCACCGAGCTCGGACTCACCCCGGCCCGGATCCACACCGCCTACCTCCTGGTGTCCGCCCTCACCGACGAGACCGAGCACCAGGAGCTCCTGGACGCCGCCATGCCCGCCGACCCCGCCGAGCTGTGGAGCGGCGGAGCCGACGCCGCCGCGGCCGCCGCGCGCTGGCTGGCGCGGCACCCCGCGACCGAGCACCTCGCGGAGCACCTCTGGGAGGAGGTCGTCCTCGACCACACCCCGTTCGCGCGCCGCCGCCCCGCCTTCCTCGCCCTGCTCGCCCCCGACGGCACGCCCACCGTGGAGGGAGCGCTGCCCGCGGCGGCGTCACTCGGCTACCGGCTCACCCCCGGCACACCGCCCGCCCGCACCGCCGCCGCGCACCTGCGGCGGCTGCGCGCGACCTGCGGCGAGCCCGCCACCCAGGTGCTCATCGGCGACCTGCACTCCGTCGCCCGGATCGAGGAGGCCGCCGGGGCGACGGCCCTGCGCTCGGCCGCGGGACGGCTCGCGGTCGGCCCCGCCCTCGAACTCGCCCCCGCCGGCGGCGGATACCACCTGTGGCTGCGCCCCGCCGCCCTCAGCGGCCCCGCCGACCCGCTGCTGGACCGCCTCGCGGAGCTGGAACCCGCCGCCCCGCCCGCGCGCGACCGGCGCTGGAACACGCCCGTACCGTCCTCCGCCGTAGCCGACGTGCGGTTCCTGCTCGCCGACGCCAGCGCGGACATCGCCGACCAGCTCGACACCCCGCCGGCGGCCGGCGGCCACCACCACGACCCGCTGCACTCGGCCCCCGACCTGGTGGCCGCACTCGCCCGGACCCGCGGCCTCAGCGAGGACGCCGCCCGCCTCTACCTCCAGCTCATCACGCTGCCCGACCCCGACGACCCGCGCGTCACCCGGTGGAACGGCTGGGACACGGCACGCCACGCGGCCGCCGCCGACGAGCTGCGCGGCAGCGGACTCGTCGTCGCCGAGGAGCGGCAGGGCGTCCAACGCACCCTCTTCGCCCCCGGACCGTGGACCGAGTCGACCTTCGCCGCCAGAGGCGTCGAAGCCGCCAAACTGTCCCGCATCCCCGGCGCCGGCCCCAGCCTGCGCGTCCACGTGCCCGCCGTACCCGTCCGCGGTCTCTTCCAGCGCGCCTGGACCGACACCGAACAGGACCGCGCGGCGGCCGCCGCCACCTGACCCGGCCGGGCACAGGCCCGGACGCCCGCGTCCGCGGTGCGAACACCGCGGACGCGGCCGGGGAGCGGACCTCCCCGCCCGGGACCGGCCGCGCGCCGTCGAGCGGCGGCGCCATCACGGCCGCCGCGCACGCACCCGCCCGGACCC
>NZ_QEIO01000030.1 GCF_003336425.1 Marinitenerispora sediminis
GGGTGAGCCGGTCCGCCGACCGCCGGGGCGCGCTCGGCCGGCGGGGACGGCTCCGCGCCAGCGCGCGGTTCGGCGGCGCGCTCGGCGGCGTCGGCGCGGTCGGGTTCGGGGGCCGGCGGAGCGGACGGGCCGGGCGCGGTCTCCGGGGCAGGCGCGGTCTCCGAGGCGGGCGCGGTCTCCGGGCCGGGCGCGTCGGTGCGGCCGTCGGCTTCGGCCCCCCGCTGCGCGTCGGCCTCCGGCCGCGCCTCCCGCCGCGCCGGGCCGGCCGGCACCGCCTCCTCGGCGTCCGCGGCGCCACTCGCGGAGTCCGTGCCGGCGGCGTCCTGCCGGTCGTACGAAAAAGCGGCTCCGGTCTCGTCGGGAGCCGCCTCCGGCCGTGCGGGAGCCGTACGGGGGGTGCCGTCCGCCCCGACGCCGGCCGGTTCGGGGAACTCCGCGGGAGCGGCGGCTCCCGGCGGCAGCGGGGCGGGGTCCACGTCGCCGCCGGAGCGGCCGGCGACGGCGGACCGCGCACCGTGCTCGGGCGCGGCCTCCAGCTCCGGGAGGGGCGGCGCGGCGTCGAGGGGCGCGGCGGCCGCGGCGGAGTCCGCACGGCCGGGCGCCGGGAGCCCCCCGCCGACCGCGGGCAGTTCCCACGGCGCGGCGTGCGGGCGGGGGCGCTCTGTCCGCGGCCGCTGGTCACGGTCCTCGCCGGGGGCCGCGGGCGCGCCGAGTCCGCAGGCCCGCTCCGGAGCGGGCCGCTCGACGGCGGCCGCCCGCTCCTGCTCCAGCCTGCGGGCGACCGCAGCGCCCTGCGCGCGTCCCCGCAGCCGCCGCTGCGCCTCGCGGCCGTGCCACGGATCGTGCTCGGAGGCGGGCTCGTCTTCGGGCGCCTCGGCGCGCCGGCTCTCGGCGGCGTGCTCTTCGGGAGTGGCGACGCCGTCGGAGGCGGCCGCGTGCTCGGCCCCCGGCCCCGCGTGGCCGCGCTCCCCGCCGGCGTCGTACCCGCTGTGCTCCGCAGCCGCCGGCCGCTCGGCCGCCTCGTCGGCCTCCGGCTGCCCGGCCCCGGGCACCGGCGCGGCCATGATCTCCTCGGCGCGGCGCCGCGCCGCGGCGCGATCGTCCGCCGCGGACTCCCGGCCGGTGCCGAGGCTGTCCGCCGCGATCGGCCACGGGGCCTCGCCCGGCGGGGTGCGCGGTGCGGCCAGCCAGGGATTGCGCTCACCGCTGCGCCCCTCGGCGCCGCCCGCCTCGGCTGCGGGTACCTCGGCCGGGTCGGCGGGTACGGCGGGCTCGGCGGCGGCCGCGGCGGTGGGCAGCACGCTCGGCGCCTCCTCGCGGCGCCGCACGGTGGCGAGTCCGCCGCGGTCGGCCGCGGGCCGTGCCCGCTCCGCGGTGTCCGCGGCCTCCGGCCGGGGCAGCGCGAAGCCGAAGTAGTTGAGGACGCGCAGCCCCACGGAACGCCGCGCGGGGGCCTCGGCGGGGGCGCCGACCGGCGGGGTCGCGCGCTCCGCGGGAGGCGCGGGGTCCGCCGCGGCCGGCTCGGAGCGGGCGGGTGCGGGGGCAACCGGTTCGGCCGCGCCCTCCGGACGCGCCGCGAGCAGCGGCAGCGGTTCGGAGGACGCCTGGTCGGCCTGGGCCGCCGTCGCGTGGCGCGCTGCCCGGCGGGCCGCCTTGCGGTTCACCTCGGGCAGCGGTCCGGCTGCCGGATCGCGGTGCCAGACGCGCGCCGTCACGGTGATCTCGGCGGGCTCGTACTGGGGCGCCAGCCGGGTGTACACCCGCGCCTCGGCGAGGTAGCGCGCCTGGGAGAGCAGCAGCTCGGTGAGGCGCTTGCCCTCGATGACCGGCCGGGTCATGAAGAAGGCGATGACGAACGGGGGGACGATCCAGACCACGTGCCACGGAGTGTGGAACGGCACGCCGATGAGGCTCATCAGCAGCGTCCACACCAGCGTGACGCCCAACCAGACACCGAACGTGACGAGCGGAAGCGGCGTGGGCAGCCGGAAGTCGTAGAGCTTGTACAGCCGCTTTTCGATGCGCCAGATGTTGGTGTACGTGGGCAGGTCCACGTCCCCGGCCCTCCTACTCGGTCGTCACACCCATGGCCCGCGCGATGGCCACCGCGATGACCTCGATGATCCCCGGTACGTAGAACACGATTCCGATGAAGATCGCCAGGATGATGAACTGCGCGAACCGCGTGATCTCCCGGGTGAACAGGAAGAAGATCGCGACAATCGAGACGATCACGAGGAACAGGGGCCCGAAGAATCCGCGCAACCAGTCGGCCAGCCCTGAGGTGTCCGGGCCGTCCGCCGTCGCGGCCAGCACGACGGGGACCAAGGTATCGGTCGCGGCATGCGTGACACTGGAAAACAGGGGGAGCATCTAGCGGCCGCCCCCCCGTGGCTCACATCTCAGCATGGTCCTTCACGTCTCCTTACTGGTGCCCGGGCCGGTTCGGCACCGGTCGTCACGCTTACGGACGTTCGGCCGTGGTCAGCCGAACGAGTTCGGGGCGCCCTGGAGGTCGCGCACATACCAGTTCTCGCCCTCCCTGACGACGGTCAGCTGGTAGCTCTGGGCGAGTTCGCCGGAGCCGCCCTCGCCGGCCAGCCGCCACACCACAGTTGCGCGGACCTGCCGTGCGTCGCCCGAGCCGGCTCCCGTGGCCGCGGGGACGGTGAGGTCGCGCAGGTCGGCGAACTCCACGGTGTCGGCGGGTAGCGCGGCGACCTCGGCATCGGGCTCCAGGTAGCGGGAGAGGTGCTCAGGCGTCTGCGCGTAGGCCTCGAAGAAGCCCTCCAGGATGGGTTCGAGCTCGTCACGGGCGTCCGTGTCGCTCTCGACGCCCGGCTCGTCGGGCAGCTGCGCCCTCCCCGGGGCGGCCAGCAGGGCCGGCTGCCCCGAGACGACGAGGGCGCTGCCGCCGTCCTCGGCGTAGACGGGCACGTCCAGGCTCACCGGGCTGCCGTTGAGGTCGGCGCTGAGCCTCACGACGGCGTTGTTGTCGTCGCGGGCGTCCACCGCGAGGACCTCGATGTTCTCGCCGGTCAGCTCACCACCGGAGAGGTTGAGCGACGATGCCCTTCCCTCGGGGAGGAAGGCCGCCAGCGCGTCGGCGCGCTCGTTGGCGCCGCCCGGCGCGGCGTTGAGGTAGAGCTCGGCGAACCGGACGGCGAACGCCGCCGCGGCGGTGTGCGGGAAGTCGACGGTGTCGGTCGGCTCGGGTTCGGTGCTCTCGGGCTGGGCCAGCCCGGAGCGGATCGGCTGCCAGACCCCGTTGAAGAGCACGACGAGGATGAAGGCCCACAGGAAGGCCCGTCCCACCCACACCCACCAGCGCCCGCCGGCGCCGGATCGGGGGCGCCGCGGCCGCCGGCCACGTGCGACGGGTTCGTCCTGCCACCCGTCAGCCGGCGGGACGGCGGCGTCCTCCACCATGGCAGCGCCGCGCCCCGCGGTCGACTTGCGAGCCATCACGCCTCCATCCACACCCGAGCCTGCCCAGGGGCGCACAGATTGTGCGTTCCCGGCCGCGCAGGCGCTGTTTCCCGCGGCCTGTCTACCCCATCCTCTATGGTGCGGCATGACCCGGGATCTCCATGGCTATTACGCGATCGTGTTTTCCTCCGGCCCGTTTTCCACCGGCCTGTCCGGGACTGCCACAATGCCGCGTCCGGGCGCATCGGACCACGAAGCGGGACAATAAGGCAAGGTCAAAGCCGGTTTTGCGGGGTGTCCGGAAAGAAAGAATTCGCTGATCAGTTAGCCAACTGTGGCTCGGAGGCGCTGGTCCGCCCGGCGCGCGCGGGTGACGAAAGAGTCACCTACACGTTGAAGCGGAACTCCACGACGTCACCGTCGTGCATCACGTAGTCCTTGCCTTCCATCCGAACCTTGCCGGCGGCCTTCGCGGCCTGCGTGTTCCCGGCTTCCACCAGGTCATCGAACGAGACGACCTCGGCCTTGATGAACCCGCGCTGGAAATCCGTGTGGATGACGCCGGCGGCCTCCGGAGCCGTGGCCCCCTTCTTAATGGTCCAGGCACGCGCCTCTTTCGGACCGGCCGTAAGGTAGGTCTGCAGCCCAAGTGTGGCGAACCCAACACGGGCCAGCTGAGTGAGGCCCGACTCGCTCTGGCCCATGGATTCGAGCAGCTCGGCCGCCTCGGCGTCGTCCAGTTCGGCGAGCTCCGCCTCGATCTTGGCGTCGAGGAAGATCGCCTCCGCGGGGGCGACGAGACCCGAGAGCCTCTTGCGCAGCTCCGCGTCGGCCAGTTCGTCGGAGTCGAGGTTGAAGACGTAGATGAACGGCTTGACGGTGAGCAGGTTCAGCTCGCGGAGGTCCGCGAGTTCGATCCCGGCCGCCGGTCCGCCCGTGGACAGCGCGTGCCCCTCGTTCAGGACCTCCTGCGCCGCCTCCGCCGCGGCGAGGAGCCGCTGCCGGTCCTTGTCCTTGGCGTTGGTCTTCGCCTCCTTGCGGAGCCGGGGCAGCGCCTTCTCCAGCGTCTGCAGGTCGGCGAGGATCAACTCGGTGTTGATCGTCTCGATGTCGCGCGACGCGTCGATCTCGCCGTCGACGTGGGTGACGTCCGGGTCGTCGAACGCCCGAATGACCTGGCAGATGGCGTCGGACTCGCGGATGTTGGCGAGGAACTGGTTGCCCAGCCCCTCCCCCTTGGAGGCGCCGCGGACGATGCCGGCGATGTCGACGAAGCTCACCGTGGCCGGGATGACCTTGGCCGAGCCGAAGATCTCCGCCAGCGCGGTGAGGCGCGGGTCGGGCACCCCCACGACTCCGATGTTGGGCTCGATGGTGGCGAACGGGTAGTTCGCGGCCAGAGCGTCGTTCTTGGTCAGCGCGTTGAACAGTGTGGACTTGCCGACGTTCGGCAGGCCGACGATCCCGATAGACAGACTCACGGACTCCGAGTCTAGGGCGGAGCGGGAGGTGCGTCGGTGCCGACGACGTGCGGGGGTGGAAAGCTCCGTGCGAACGGATGGCAGAGCTCCGCGCGAACGGACGGCAGAGCTCCGCCCGAGCCCGCGGAGGAGCCCCGCGCCGGCGGGCGACCGGCCGCCGCGGGCAGCGATCACGGGCCCCGCACGGGCGGACGATTCGGTGACACGCGGGTGATCTTTGGATGAAATGGCCCGCGCAGCGCCGCAGTACGACGGTACCGTCGTTACACCGCGGAACGGCCCGGGTTCCGTACGTGTCCGGTCGGGGGGCGACCCGGACGCGCTCCGTTTCTACTCCTCGGCGGTGCTTGCCGTGTTGACCGCTCTTGCCGTGTACGCCGTGCCCACCGCGCCGCCAGCCGCGGTCCCGCCGACCGCGCCGGCGATGCCGGTCGCGGCGGCCGGACGCCGGCCCGCCGCGTACGGTCCGGCCGCCGGGCACACGGAGTCCGTGTCTGCCACTTGGGGGGCTTTCAGTGGTACCTGATCAGGTCCGCGCGTTCGTCCGGCGCCATCCGGCCGTCCGCCGCGCGGCACGACGCATCCGCGTCCACCTACCGGAACGGCTGGGCGGCATCGACCCGGACCGGCTACCGCCGAATGTCCGGCGGTTCGACCTCGCGCTGCCGGTCCGCGACTCCGGTCCGCTGGTCGGCCCCGAGTCGCTGGAGGTCCGCGCGCCCGGCGACTTCTGGGTGGCCAAGCGCCTGGCCGAGCGCGGCCTGGCCGGCTACGAACCCGAGACGCTCGCCTGCTTCCTCGCCGCCCTTGAGCACAGCCGCCCCGGTGCGGTGCTCGACATCGGCGCCAACATCGGGGTCTACGCGGCCCTCGCCGCGGCCCGTACCTACCGCGAGGTGTACGCCTTCGAGCCGACCCCCGACGTGGCGGCGGCCGCGCGCGCCATCGCGGCCGGCAACGGGCTCGGTGTGCACGTCGAGGAGCTGGCCCTGAGCAACCACAGCGGCACCGCGTCGCTGCGGCTGTCCGCGACGACCGACGCCTCCAACTCGCTGGCCGCCGGGTTCCGGCGGGAGGTGGGCCGGATACCGGTCCGGCTGGACACCCTCGCGCGCTGGCGCGAACGGGCGGGGATCGTGCCCGCCGTCATCAAGATCGACACCGAGACCACCGAACCCGACGTGATCGCCGGCGGGCTGGAGGTGCTGCGCCGGTTCCGGCCGTGGGTGTTCTGCGAGGTACTGCCGGACCGCGGTGTGGAGGAGCGGCTGATGGCGCTGCTCGAACCGCTCGACTACGGCTGGTACCACCTGTCCGGCCCGCCTCCCCACCCGCCGCGCCCCGTGATCACCGGCCGCGGCTCGGGTTCCCGGGACCGGATGTGGATGTTCGCTCCCGAGACCCCGCCTCCCGGCTTCTGGCGCGCCGCGGGCCTGTGGCGCAGCGCGATCGACGCCTGCCTGCCGCGCACCTGACCGGCCGCGCCGCCCGGCGTCCGCACGCGCGCTCCGGCCGACCGCCCCCGCGCGGACCCGGCCGGACCGCCGCGCGGCCGGCGGCGGCGGACCGCACGAGATCCCGGCCGCCGCGCGTGGCGGTTCCCGGCTCGGCCGCCGGGTTGAGAGCATGGGCCGCTATGGACGGCCTCAACCTGGTTCTCGTACTGCTGGTGGGAATCGCGCTCGGCACGCTCCTCGGCTGGATGCTGGCCCGGGGCCGGGAAGCGGAGTCGCGTGCCGACGCGCGGGCGGCCGAGGAGCGCGCGGCCTACATCGAGGAGCAGCTCGCCGAACGCTTCCGCGCGCTCTCGGCGCAGGCGCTCGACGCCACCAACCAGCGGTTCCTCGAACTCGCCGAGGGCCGGCTGCGCGCGGCCAACCAGGCGGCCGGGCACGAACTCGACCAGCGCCGCCAGGCGGTCGAGCACCTGGTGGCACCGCTCAAGGAGACCCTGGCGCGGGTCGAGGCCCAGCTCCGCGAGGTGGACGCGGGCCGCCGTGCCGCGCACGCCGAACTCGCCAAGCAGGTGGAGTACGTCCGCGAGGGATCGGAGCGGCTGCGCGACCAGACCCAGGCCCTCGTCACCGCGCTGCGCCGCCCCGAAGCGCGCGGCCGGTGGGGCGAGCTGCAGCTGCGCCGGGTCGCGGAACTCGCGGGGATGGCCGCCTACTGCGACTTCGAGGAGCAGGCGAGCGCCGAGACGCCCGACGGCCTCCGGCGCCCGGACATGGTGGTGCGCCTCGCCGGCGGCAAGAGCATCGTGGTGGACTCCAAGGTCTCCCTCTCCGCCTACCTGGAGGCCGTGGAGAGCGACGATTCCGACGTCCGTTCCGGTCGGCTCGACGCGCACGCGCGGCAGCTGCGCACCCACGTCGACCAGCTGGCGGGGAAGTCCTACTGGGCGGCGTTCAGCCCCGCCCCGGAGTTCGTCGTGCTGTTCATCCCGGGCGAGGCGTTCCTGGCCCCGGCGCTGGACCGCGACCCCGCCCTGCTGGAGTACGCGATGGCCCGGCGCGTGCACATCGCCACCCCCACCACCCTCATCTCCCTGCTGCGCACGGCCCAGTACGCCTGGCAGCAGGAGGCGCTCAGCGCGAACGCCCGGACCGTGTTCGAACTCGGCAAGCAGCTGCACGCGCGGCTGGCCACGCTGGGCGGCCACGTGGACGGCCTGGGCCGGGCGCTCTCGCGCACGGTGACCGCGTACAACCAGACGGTCGGGTCCCTGGAGAGCCGGGTCCTGGTGACGGCCCGCAGGTTCACCGAACTCGGCCTGGTGGAGGACGAGCTCGACGCACCGGGCGGGGTGAGCGAGCAGACCCGCCCGCTCGCCTCCCCGGAGCTCGCGGCGGCCGCCGGGGCACGGGGCGGGGACGCCGACGGGGCGGAGGCGCAGACCCGGGACGCCGACCTCCGCGTCCGCCTGTACGGGGCCGCCGTCGACGCCGACCCCGGCGCGGCATCCGACACGGCGCCGCGAGAGGATCCGGATTTCACCCCCGGAGTGACACACTGGACGCGGTGAGGCAGCTGAAGGAGCACACGGTGATGGCGACCCGCGACGTGGACGGCGCCCCGGCCCCGCATCCCCCTCGGCGCCCGCCACGCCGACGCGCCGCGGGGCGGTCCGCGCCGCCGGCCGCGGCCCGCCGGATCCGGCTGACCGCGCGCGGTGCGGTCCTCGCGATGGTGCTGGCCACCTTCGGTGCCGCGCTGGCGGAGCAGCTCGCCGGGGTTCCGGCCGCCTCCGGCGCCGCGTTCGTCGCCGTGTGCGTCCTGGCCGCGTTCCTGGTGCGGCGCAGCGACCTGCTCCCGCTCGCGGTGAGCCCGCCGCTCGGCTACTTCACGGGCGTGCTGGCGGCGGAGGTCGTCCTCACCCTGGGCAGCGACGGCTTCGCCCGCGCCGTGCTCATCGGCCTGGGGACCCGGCTCGCCGACATCGCGCCGTCGCTGTTCCTCGGCACCGCCGTCGTCCTGGTCGTCGCCGCCTGCCGCGGCCTGCCCGCGAACATCCGGGAACTCGGCGACGAACTGAGCGGCCGCCCCGCACGCCGCCCCAGCCGCCGGGGCGGCCCCCCGAAGGGCCGACCGGACGCCCCGACCCGGTGAGACCGGCCACGGCCGGACAGGGACACCCCGGACGCACACCGCGGCACGACCGGGTGTCCGCGGCGCCGTTCTCGCGTGCCCTCACCGCCGGCGACCGCCTGGTCCGCCCGACCCGCGGCCGCCGCCCGCCGCGGACCCCCGCGTCATAGCCGCGCCCGGAGCCTGACCCGCACCGGAGACCGCCCCGGCCCGGACGGCCAGCCAGGTCGGGGCCGCGCCGGGCGACCACGGCGGGACATGCGCGTAGGGGTCTCCCTTCCGCAGGTCGGGCGTCCATGGTCCGGCGACGCACTCCCCGCGTGTGCAGGGTCCAGGGCCACCAGGGTGGCGAGGACGCGTACGAGCGCTCCCCTCGCACGTGGGCGGCCGCTTGGTCCCGCGTGTGCGGCCTCCGTGCGGTTCGGGGAAATTCGTCAGGCGGCCGAAGCGGAGGCGGCAGGGCCGGTAGCGTCCCACGTCAACGAGTCCGCTCCCCGCGCACGCCGGGGATGGCCCGACGGGCTGCCGTACCGGCTCCGCGCGAACTGCCCCGCCGGCGCGCGTCCCACGGGGCGTCCTGGCGCGGCGCGCCCGGACGCCTCCCGCTACGTGCGGGCGGCGGTCAGAACGGGGCCTCGGTGTCGGCCGTGCCGCTGCCCTCCGGCTCCTTCTCCGCCAGCGCGACGGCCAGTTTGGCGCGGGCGCCCTCCAGCCACTCCTCGCAGACGCGGGCCAGCCGTTCGCCGCGTTCCCACAGGGCGAGCGAGTCCTTGAGCGTCAGGCCGCCGGACTCCAGCTGGCGGACCACCGCGTTGAGCTGCTCGCGGGCCTCCTCGTAGCCGAGTTCCGGCTCGGCCGGCGTGGATCCGCCAGTGTCGTTCGTCGCGGTCATGCGTCCCCCTCGTGCGTTTCCTCGTGCGTGTCCAGCCGCGCGGACGCCTCATGCGTTTCCGCCCGCTCAGAGCCTTCGGGCGTTCCCGGCCGCTCCGGCGGTTCCGTGTCGATCCGCTCGCCGGCGGTCGCGGTGATGCCGTCCTCCGCGAAGCGCACCCGCAGCGTCTCTCCGGGGGTGACCTGCTCGGCGGAGCGCACCACCGTGCCGTCACCGCGCTGCACGACGGCGTAGCCGCGGGCCAGAGTGGTGGCCGGGGAGAGCGCGAGCAGCCGGGCCCGGGTGTGGGTGAGGTCGTCCTCGGCGCGGGCGACCGCGGTGGCGACGCAGCGCCGCGCGCGGTCGCGCAGGCCGGTGACCTGCTCGGTGAGGCGGTCGATCTCGCGCAGCGGGCTGGCCAGGGCCGGCCGGGAGCGCATGCCCGCGAGCCAGGCCTCCTCGCGCGCGATACCGCCGAGCAGCACCCGCCGCCCGCGGTCGCGCAGTTGGCGGACGAGGTCGAGCTGCTCCCCGACGTCGGGCACCACCCGCTTGGCCGCGTCGGTGGGCGTCGAGGCCCGCACGTCGGCGACCAGGTCGAGCAGCGGGTTGTCCTGCTCGTGGCCGATCGCGCTCACGACGGGCGTCCGGGCGGCCGCGACCGCGCGGACGAGCGCCTCGTCGGAGAAGGGCAGCAGGTCCTCCAGCGATCCACCGCCGCGGGCGATGATGACGACGTCGATCTCCGGACGCCCGTCGAGTTCCTTGAGCGCGTTCATGACCTCGCCGACGGCGCGGTCGCCCTGCACCGCCACCTCGCGGACCTCGAAGCGCACCGCCGGCCAGCGCCGCCGGCTGTTCTCCAGGACGTCGCGCTCGGCGGCCGAGCCGCGCCCGCAGATGAGCCCCACCGCGCCCGGCAGGAACGGCAGCCGCCGCTTGCGGGAGTCGGCGAAGAGGCCCTCGGCGGCGAGTGTGCCGCGCAGTTGCTCCAGCCGGGCGAGCAGCTCGCCGAGCCCCACGTGCCGGACCTCCAGCGCCACCAGCGAGAAGGTGCCCCGGGCGACGTAGAAGTCGGGTTTGGCGTGGATCACCACCCGCGCACCGGCCTGCGGCGCGGGGGCGGCCGCCTCCAGCACCCGCACCGGGCAGACCACGCGCACCGAGACGTTGGCGACGGTGTCGCGCAGCGTCATGAACGCCGTGCCGCCGCGGCGGTTCAGCTCCGCGATCTGGCCCTCGACCCAGATCCGGCCGAGCCGCCCGATCCAGCCGCCCACCGCCTGGAGGACGACGCGGACCGGCTGCGGTGCCTCGGCGGAACTCTGCATCCCCATACCTGTCGAGCCTAGAGGAGGGCGCCGACATGCCCGGGCCACCCCGCCGACCGGCCGGGGCCGCCCGCCGGCGCGGCCGCGCTACTCGCCGGCCGCCTCCGACTCCAGCTTCGCGATCCGGTTGTCATACATCCGGACGAACTCGGGACGGTTGGCGTGCGCCGTCTCGTAACCGCGCAGCGTGCGCACCTGCTCGATGGTGAGCTTGCGCAGCCGGGCCCGGACGGAGGGCAGCGTCAGCTCGTCGTAGTTGGGCACCGGCAGGTCGGCCGCCTCGGCCGGTCCGCTCTCGGGAGCGCCGGCCGCCTGGGCGTCCGCCTTCACCTCCTTGGCGGCCTTCGCCGCGGCGACCGCGTCGGCGAAGACGGAGCTGTCGGCCGCGACGGTCTCGGCGTTGGCGCTGTCCAGCTCCGCCGCGATCTCGGCCTTCTCCTCCGGCTTCACCAGCGACTCCTCCTCGGCCTCCGGGCGCTCGGGGGCCGCGGGCGCCGCCGCCGGAGTCGGAGCAGGGGCGCTCTCGTTCCGGGCGGCGGGCTCCGCGGCTCCGGACGGCTGGGTTCCGGCGAGCGGCCGGGGCGTGTCGCCGACAGGCTCCTGGGTGACGGTGGGCTCGCTGGTGTTGGCGGCCTCGGTGCTGAACTCCTCGGCGACCGCGGCGGAGGCGTCGGCGGGCACGGCCTCGTTGGCGGCCGGGGCGCCCTTGACGTCGGCGTCGGCGGCGGCCAGGTCCGCGGGCCGGCTGGAGGCGGCGGGCCGGCCGAACTTGGCGAAGACGCGCCGGACCGCTCCGGAGATCTTGCTGGACATCGACGGTTTCGACATGGGAATCGGGGACTCCTGCTGCTGGCGGTCGGGGGGTGTGGTGCGGCGCGCCTCCTCGGGAGGGCGAGGGGTCGGCAGCCCGGAACGTGCGAACCGCTGGCACGGCGCTGTTTCGTTTCGCAGACCACCCAGAATAGGGGAGTTCCCCGCCCCCGCGGAGATCGGCGGACCGCGGTTCCCGGCAGTTCGGAGGCGCGGCGGAGCGCGTCCGGCACCGAGGTGCGCCCGAGCACGCCGCGGTGCCGCTTGTCACACCCCCGGACGTGTCTGTACGGCGGCCGCGCCGCCGGTCCCGCGCCCGCGCCCCGCGGGGCGCGTCGGGGCAAGACGCCGCGAACCGCTCCTGCCGGGACAGGCCCTACGATGGATGGCATGACTGCGACGAATCGCCGCCGTGTCCTGCTCGCCAAGCCTCGCGGCTACTGCGCCGGGGTCGACCGCGCCGTCGTCACGGTCGAGAAGGCGCTGGAACAGTACGGTGCCCCGATCTACGTGCGCAAGCAGATCGTGCACAACACCCACGTCGTCCGCACGCTGGAGGAGCGCGGTGCCATCTTCGTCGAGGAGACCGACGAGGTGCCCGAAGGCGCGATCGTCGTCTTCTCCGCGCACGGCGTCTCCCCGATGGTGCACGAGGAGGCGGCCCAGCGCCAGCTGAAGACCATCGACGCCACCTGCCCGCTGGTCACCAAGGTCCACAAGGAGGCGAAGCGGTTCGCCGCCGAGGACCGCGACATCATCCTCATCGGCCACACCGGCCACGAGGAGGTCGAGGGCACCAGCGGTGAGGCGCCCGAGCACATCCAGGTCGTGGACGGCCCGGACGAGGTCGACAAGGTGCAGGTCCGCGACCCCGACAACGTCTCGTGGCTGTCGCAGACCACCCTCTCGGTGGACGAGACCAACGCGACGGTCGACGCGCTGCGCAAGCGGTTCCCGAACCTGCTGGACCCGCCGAGCGACGACATCTGCTACGCCACCTCCAACCGCCAGGCCGCGGTGAAGGAGATGGCTCCGGAGTGCGACCTCGTGATCGTCGTCGGCTCCGACAACTCCTCCAACTCGGTGCGGCTGGTGGAGGTGGCCCTGGAGGCGGGCGCCGGCGCCGCCCACCTGATCGACAACGCCTCCCTCATGGCGGAGTCCTGGCTGGAGGGCGTCGAGACGGTCGGCGTCACCAGCGGCGCGTCCGTGCCCGACATCCTGGTGCAGGACCTGCTCCGCCGGCTCGCCGAGTACGGGTACGACTCCGTGCGGGAGGTCGAGACCGCCCAGGAGAGCCTGACGTTCTCCCTGCCGAAGGAGCTCCGCCGCGACCTCCGCGCGGAGGCCGTCGGTTCCTGACCCCCGCCGCGCCGTGGCCGCTCGGCCGCACCGCGGCGCCGCAGAGACGCGGAAAGGCCCGCCGCCCCGATGGGCGGCGGGCCTTCGCCTCGTCCGTCAGCCGTTCCCCGACAGCCGGTCCCGCAGCGCGTCGGCGGCCGTGCCCCCGGGGTCCTGAACGGCCTGCTCGGCCGTCTCGGCGTACCCGCCGGCGGTCTCGGCCCAGCCGGCCGTCGCGCCCTCGACCTGCTCCTGGACGGCCCCCGCGGGGTCGGCGTAGGCCTCCGTGGCCGCGGCGGCGCTCTCCTGCACACCGGCGGTCGCGTCCTGGAACTGCTCGCCGTAGTGGTCGCCCGCCACCTGGGCGATGTCGCCGGCCGCTCCTCCGGTCAGGCCGTCCGCGCCCTGGACCGCCGTCTCGACGGCCCCACCCGCGGTCTCGGCGGCGTCACCGAACAGGCTCTTGAACCAATCGACAATCTCGCTGAACACCTGGAATCAACTCCGTGCTGGGACGCCCGGTACGCGTCCTGGGGTCGTGGACTCCCAGGTGTACCGGAACGAACCTCAAGGGCACGTTAAATCGCTCCGAAATCGCGCCGGCACGTGTCGTGACCGGGGCCGCGGCCCCCTCAGCCGCCCGCGCCAGGCCGCAGCGACGCCGCGAGGACCGCCAGTTCGGCGTACTCGGCGCTGCCCGCGACGACGACGGTGGCGCCGTCCTCCTGCCGGACGAGGGCCCGCCGGTTCTCGGCCTCGTTCCAGTACCGGTCCCAGGTGCCGCCGCCCACCTCGGCGGTGCCGTCGGCGGCGCCGTTCTCGGTGGCCGCCGCGACGAACGCCTCCGGGTCGGCGTCGCTGATGGCGAACTCGGCGTGCCGGTCCTCGGGGGTCGCGAAGCCGAGGGTCCAGGAGACCGGCCCGGCGGGCTCCTCGCCGGGCAGCGCGCCGCCGGTGTCCAGGCGGGTACTGGTGGGCACCCATCCCTCGGGCAGCTCCTCCGGGGCGTAGGTGCCGTACGGCGCGACGTCCTGGAGGGCGACGAGGTCGGCGGTGTAGTCGATACTCGGGATGTGCTCGCGGCTGCGTCCCGCGACCACCAGGGCCATGGCCAGGACGATCAGCACGACCACCCCCAGGGCGGCGGCGTACCCCCCGAACGTGGCGTCGGCGCGGTTGTACCTGCTCATGCGGCGCCGCCCGTGGTCGAGGGGGCGGCGTGCTCGTCAATCGGTCTGCTCATCGCCTCCAGCTTGCCGCAGGCCCGGCGCGCCCGCCGACCGGGGTGGCTTGCGCAGCGGCTCCAGGCCGGCGAGGACCTCGATCACGTCGTCGGCGAGCCGCCGCGCGGCGGCGCGGTCCTCGCGGCGGACCACCTCGCCGACCGCGAGCAGCATCGCGCCGCTGACCACCATGAGCAGCGCCTCCTCGACGGGCTCCTCGGCCTTGCGGAACAGCGCCACGTTGCGGTCCGTCCACGCGCGCAGTTCGTCGCGGACGGCGGCGTCGAACCCGGGCGGGCTGTCGCCGCTGAAGAACAGCCAGGCGGTCTCCCGCTCCTCGATGCAGCCCTCCAGGTAGGCGCGCGCGGCGGCGTGCATGAGCCGTGTGGGATCGGTCTCACCCGCGGCGCGGGCCCGGGCGGCCGCGTCGTGGGTGCGCTGCTGCTGGCGCTGCTGGAACTCGGTGTAGAGGGCCCTGAACAGGTCGGCCTTGCCGGTGAAGTGGTGGTAGAGGCTGCCGACGCTGGCGCCCGCCTCGGCGACCACCTCGCTGACCCCGGCCCGCGCGAACCCGACGGTGCAAAACACCCGCGCCGCCGCGTCCAGCAGCGCGTTGCGGGTCGCCGTACCCCGGTGCGACACCCGCACCGTCCGCTCCGCGTTGTCCACCGCCGCACCTCCGCGCACCCCGAGACCCGCGCCCGCCGTCCCGCCGCGCGGCCCGGCCCGCCTCCGGTCGAGGTTACGCCAGGTGGCTAACCTGGACGCAGCCGCCGCCGGCGGCCGGGCGGGGACGAGTCGCGCCCGTGCCCCACCAGGCGAGAGCACCTGAGCCGTCGTTCGAAAGGCTGATGATGACCACTCCCACCGCCCCCGTGCCGACTCCCGCCGACGCTCCGGACCGCAATCTCGCGCTGGAGCTCGTCCGCGTGACCGAGGCCGCCGCGCTGGCCGCCGCGCGCTGGGTCGGCCGCGGCGACAAGAACGGCGCCGACGGCGCCGCCGTCCGCGGGATGCGGCACTTGATCAACACGGTCTCGATGGCCGGCACGGTCGTGATCGGCGAGGGCGAGAAGGACAACGCCCCGATGCTGTTCAACGGCGAGCGGGTCGGCGACGGCGCCGGGCCGGAGTGCGACGTGGCGGTCGACCCGATCGACGGCACCCGGTTGACCGCGATGGGCATGAGCAACGCCGTGTCGGTGATCGCGGTCAGCCCGGCGGGGTCGATGTTCGACCCGTCGGCGGTGTTCTACATGGAGAAGCTCGTCACCGGCCCGGCCGCCGCGGGCGCGGTGGACATCACGGCGCCGGTCGCCGACAACGTCCGCGCGGTCGCGGCGGCGAAGGGCGGGAGCCCGCAGGACGTCACGGTGGTGATCCTGGACCGGCCGCGGCACGCCGACATCGTGCGGGAGGTCCGCGCGACCGGGGCGCGGATCAAGTTCATCACCGACGGCGACGTCGCGGGCGCCATCATGGCGGCCCGGGCCGGCACCGGCGTGGACCTGCTGCTCGGCATCGGCGGCACGCCCGAGGGCATCATCGCGGCCTGCGCGCTGAAGTGTCTCGGCGGTGTGATCCAGGGCCGGCTGTGGCCGCGCGACGACGCCGAGCGCGCCAAGGCCGAGGCGGCCGGGCACGACCTGTCCCGGGTACTCACCACCGACGACCTGGTCTCCTCGGAGGACGTGTTCTTCGCGGCCACCGGCATCACCGACGGCGAGCTGGTGGGCGGGGTCCGCTACGAGTCGGGCGGCGCGATCACGGACTCGCTCGTGATGCGCGGCCGCAGCGGCACGATCCGCAAGGTCCGCAGCGAGCACCGGCTGAGCAAGCTGGCCACCTACAGCGGGATCGACTTCGAGGCGGCGACCTGACCGGTGCGCCCGGCGCCGCATCGGGTGCCGCGGCGGCCTGCGGGGCGGCCGGGGCGGCCGCCCTCCGCGCCGTCAGTCGATCAGCCTGCGGCGCATCTGGAAGACCGCCAGGCACCAGGCCGCCGCGGCGAACGCCAGCAGCGCGGCCAGATGCCCGAGGTCGGCCGCCGGCCGCAGCCCGAACGCCGCGCTGCGGACCAGCTCCACGCAGTGGTAGAGCGGATTCACCGCCGCGAGCGACTGCGCCCAGGACGGCAGCGCGTCCAGCGGGAAGAACGTCCCGGCGACGAGGAACAGCGGGGTGATGAGCCCCGAGATGATGTAGTCCATGGTCTTCATGGACGGCACCACCGCGGACAGCCAGATCCCGAGCAGCGCGAAGCCGAACGCGCTGACCAGCGTGACGAGCGGGACGAGCAGCATGGCGGGCCGCGGCTGCAGGCCGAAGCCCATCGCGACGATCAGCGGCGCGCACGCGTAGGTCCCGGCCTTGAGGGCGATCCAGGTGGCCTCGGCGGTGACCAGTTCGCGGACGTCGACGGGGGCGGCGAGCATGCCCTCGTAGCCGTGCCGGAAGACCCGCCGCACGTAGGTGTCGATCAGGCCGGGGAACATCGAGCTGAACAGCACGGACATCCCGACGATGCCGGTGCCGACGAACTCGATGTAGTCGTAGCCCCCGATCGCGCCGACGAGGGAGCCGAGCCCGAAGCCGAACGCCAGCAGGTAGACGATCGGCTCGACCACGGCCGCGAACGTCGTGGGCCCCCAGTTGCGCCGGAACAGCGCCCACTCCCGCACGAGCACTCCGGCGACCGGGGCGAACTCGAACCGGCCCGGCTCGTCGCGGGCGGTGCTTCCGCTCCGTCGCACGGTTCCCCCGGTCATTCCACCCGCTCCCCCGTGAGAGTCACGAACACGTCCTCCAGCGTCGCGGCCCGCCGGCGGCCCTCGCCGAGCCGGTCGCGCAGCGAGGCGGGCAGGTTCTCGGCGCGCAGCACCGACAGGGTGGCGCCGGTGCGCCGGGACGCGAAGCCGGCCGAGCGCACCGCCTCGACCGTGGCCGCGGCGCCCGCCGCGCGGATCGGGAACTCCTCCACCGACGCGCCGGCGTAGTCGGCGACCAGATCGGCCGGCCGGCCGCGGGTGACCACCCGCCCCTTCGCCATGACCGCCACCTCGTCGGAGAGCCGCTCGGCCTCCTCGATGTAGTGGGTGGACATGAGCACCGTCACCCCCTGCTCCCGCAGGCTGCTGATGAGCCCCCACAGCTCCTGCCGGATCTGCGGGTCGAGGCCGACGGTGGGCTCGTCGAGCAGCACCAGCCGCGGCCGGTGCACCAGCCCCCGGGCGATGAGCAGCCGCCGGCGCATCCCGCCGGACAGCCGGTCGGTGCGGGTGTCCCGCCGGTCGGCGAGGTGGGCGATGTCCAGCGCCCGCCGCACCGCCGCCGGCCGCTCGGCGCGCGGCACCCGGTACAGGTGGGCGAAGACCGCCAGGTTCTCACCGACGGTCAGCTCCTCGTCGAGGTTGTCGTGCTGCGGGACGACCCCCATGGCCGCGCGGGCGCGCTTGGACTCGCGCGGGATGCGGTAGCCGAGGACGGAGATCTCCCCGGCGTCGGCGCGGCTCTGCGCGGTAAGCATCCGCATGGTGGTGGACTTGCCGGCGCCGTTCGGCCCGAGCAGCCCGAGGACGATGCCCGCGGGGACCTCCAGGTCCAGGCCGTCGACCGCGGTCAGCGGTCCGTAGCGCTTCACGACGCCGCGCAGCGAGATCGCGGGTGAAGTGTCACTTCGGGGCATGTCAGTGGACTCTTCCAGCCGCGAGGAGGACATGGCCTCACGGTACGGCCACGGCGGCGCCGCCGCCAGCGGTTTGCGATCTCCGGTAGCGGGAGCGGCGGGGCCGACCGTGCTCGGCTAACGTGGCCGACGTGAGCGAGGGTGTGCCGCCGGCCCGGCTGCGGGCATCGGACCAGGACCGCGAGCGGGTCCTCGCCGTGCTGCGCGCGGCGGTCGAGGACGGCCGCATCGACCTCGACGAGTTCGCCGAACGCTCCGACCAGGTGCACGCGGCGCGCTTCCTCGGGGACCTCCCGCCGGTCACGGCCGACCTGCTGCCCGCGGACCGCCAGCCGATCCAGCTGACCTTTGCTCCGGTCCTGGCGCTGCTGCGCACCGAGGCGCGGTCCGGCCGGTGGGTGGTGCCGCGGCGGCAGGCGGCGTTCGCGCTGCTCGGTACCGCGCGGATCGACCTCACGGACGCGCTGCTGGTGCGCGACCGCGTGCGGCTGGACGCCTCGGCGCTGCTCGGCCGCGTCGAGATCCGGGTGCCCGACGGCGTGGAGGTGCGGATGCGCGGCCGGTCGTTCCTCGGTGTCCGGTTCACCTCCACCCGCCCGTCCCGGGTGCCGGACGCCCCCGTACTGGAGGTCGAGGGGTTCTCGATCTTCGGTTCCGTGCGGGTGAGCTCGCCGCGCCGCCGGCTTCCGTGGCCGCGCCGCGGCCGGGGCCGGCGGGAAGTCGGAGAGCGCTGACGACCCGCCGGCGCGGCAGGTCGGGGTGCCCGCTACCGGACGGCCGCCATCTGGCAGTCTTGGACGGAGTTTCCCTGGAGGTGTCTTTCAGCAATGAGTGAATTCCGCGTCGAGCACGACTCGATGGGCGAGGTCAAGGTCCCCGTCGAGGCGAAGTGGCGGGCGCAGACCCAGCGCGCGGTGCAGAACTTCCCGATCTCGGGCCAGGGCCTGGAGCACGCGCACATCGCCGCGCTCGGCCACATCAAGGCCGCGGCGGCGAAGGTCAACGCCGAACTGGGTGTGCTTGAGGGCGACCTCGCCGAGGCGGTTCGCGAGGCGGCCCTGGAGGTCGCCGCCGGCAAGTGGAACGACCACTTCCCGATCGACGTGTTCCAGACCGGGTCCGGCACGTCGAGCAACATGAACACCAACGAGGTCGTGGCCACCCTGGC
Organism: Marinitenerispora sediminis; assembly: GCF_003336425.1. GTDB lineage: Bacteria > Actinomycetota > Actinomycetes > Streptosporangiales > Streptosporangiaceae > Marinitenerispora > Marinitenerispora sediminis. The sequence goes on from NZ_QEIO01000030.1 coordinate 18,928, forward strand.
GTCGGACCTGCTGGGCCGGCCGGTGCACCCCAACGACCACGTGAACGCCTCGCAGTCCTCCAACGACGTGTTCCCGTCGTCGATCCACATCGCCGCCACGGCGGCGGTGCTCAACGACCTGATCCCGGCCCTGGAGCACCTGGCCGGCGCGCTGGAGGCCAAGGCCGAGGAGTTCGCCACCGTCGTCAAGAGCGGGCGCACCCACCTGATGGACGCCACCCCGGTGACCCTGGGGCAGGAGTTCGCGGGCTACGCCGCGCAGGTGCGCTACGGGGTGGAGCGGCTGCGCGCCAGCCTGCCGCGGGTGGCCGAGCTGCCGCTGGGCGGCACGGCGGTGGGTACCGGCATCAACACCCCGGAGGGCTTCGCCCCGCGGGTGATCGCCGAGATCGCGCGGGCCACCGGCCTGCCGCTGACCGAGGCCCGCGACCACTTCGAGGCGCAGGGCGCGCGGGACGGGCTGGTCGAGCTGTCCGGCCAGCTGCGCACCATCGCGGTCGGCTACGTCAAGATCGCCAACGACATCCGCTGGATGGGCTCCGGGCCGCGCACGGGTCTCACCGAGATCCTGCTGCCGGACCTGCAGCCGGGCTCCTCGATCATGCCGGGCAAGGTCAACCCGGTGCTGTGCGAGGCGGTGCTCCAGGTGGCCTCGCAGGTGGTCGGCAACGACGCCGCGGTGGCCTTCGGCGGGGCGTCGGGGAACTTCGAGCTGAACGTGCAGCTGCCGCTGATCGCCCGCAACGTGCTGGAGTCCGTCCGGCTGCTCGCCAACGTCTCGCGGGTGTTCGCCGACCGGTGCGTCTCGGGCATCGAGGCCAACGTGGAGCGCTGCCGGGAGTACGCGGAGTCCTCGCCGTCCATCGTGACGCCGCTGAACCGCTACATCGGCTACGAGGAGGCCGCGAAGGTCGCCAAGCAGGCGCTGGCGGAGCGCAGGACGATCCGGGAGGTCGTCATCGAGCGGGGCTACGTCGCCGACGGCAAGCTCACCGAGGCGCAGCTGGACGACGCCCTCGACGTGCTGTCGATGACGAACTCGCAGCAGAAGTAACCGCGGGCGCCCGCGCGGTGCCCGCGCCCCCTACGCCGGCGGCCGGCGTCCCCGGTGGGACGCCGGCCGCCGCGCGTTCACAGCCCCGGCCGGGTCAGTACCAGCCGTTGGCCTGGGAGTGCGCCCACGCCTCGCAGGGCGAGCCGTAGCGGTCCTCGATGTAGCCGAGCCCCCACGCGATCTGGGTGGCCGGGTTGGTCTGCCAGTCCGAGCCCGCGGTGGCCATCTTGTCCCCCGGCAGCGCCTGCGGGATGCCGTAGGCGCCGGAGCTGGGGTTCTGGGCGCTCGGGTTCCAGTTGCTCTCCTTCTCCCACAGCGGCTCCAGGCAGCCGCTGAACTGGTCCTCGCCCCAGCCGTAGTCGGCGAGCATGGAGCGGGCGATGTCCTTGGGGTCGCCGGAGGGCGCGGGGTCGGAGCCGGACCCGCCGTCGTCGGCCGGCTCCTCGGGCTCCTCCTCCTTCTCCTCCTCCCGCACCGACCCCGAGCCCTGCGCGAAGGCCGCGCCGAGCGCCGCGTCCCGCAGGTCCTGGGCCTGTGCGAGCTGGGACTCGCGCTCCTCCGCGGAGACCTCCTCGGCCTCGGGGAAGAACGGCTCCTCCCGTTCCTCCTGGGCCGGTGCCGGCTCCGCCGCCGCCGGTGCGCCGTCGGGCTCCCCGGTGTCGTCGGCGAACGCGGAGACCGCGAACGTCGCGCCGGCGACGAGCGCGGCCGAGCCGACCGCCGTGGCGACCCGCAGGGAAATCCGGTTGAGTAGCAAGAAACGCCCTTCCGCCAGTCGCGCGCCCAGCGATGCGCGCGGTGGACCGCACCCCCGGTCTCGCAGAAGTCTGGAACGCGACGGGCGGGTCGGGTAGGCGGTCGCTGGCCGCCGGCGTCGCGGGAGATCCGCACGCGCGGCTGTGGGGGCCGTCGATCACGGGCCGCCGCGCGATGGGGGTCTTTCAGATCGGCACCCACCCTGCCGCAAGATCACGGGCCCGTAACACAAATTAGAATATGTCGTAAATCACATCACGGACCGTAAAAACCCCGAAATACCGCTGACCACGACGAATGCCATTTCCGGCTCAGCGGGCCGGAACGAGCCGCCGGGCGATGTCGACAAATCGACACCACCCGGCGGAGTGCCGCGCGGCGGTCAGCGGCCGGTCGGAGTCAGCGAGGTCCGCCACAGCGACCGGCCGTCGATGTCGCGGAGGTCGACGGTGAACCGCTTGCTCTCCGGATCGATCTCCACCTCCCCGAAGTGCTGGAAGCCCTCCAGCGGCGAGGTGTTCGCGCGCGGCGGTGCGTTGACGAACACCGCCTCCGGACCGAACGTCGGATCCAGCTGGTTGGGGCCGAACGCGCCGGCGTGCAGCGGGCCGGAGACGAACTCCCAGAACGGCTGGAACTCCTGGCTGCTCGCGCGGTCCGGCGAGTAGTGGTGCGCGGCCGTGTAGTGCACGTCCGCCGTCAGCCACACCACGTCGGTGACGCCCCGGCGGTGCAGGGAGTGCAGCACCCACTGGATCTCGGCCTCGCGCCCGGCCGGCACCCCCGGACGGCCGTTGGCCACGGCCTCGATGGCGCTGCCGTCCGGCACGATCACGCCGATCGGCATGTCGGAGGCCACGACCTTCCAGGTGGCCTTCGACTTCGCGATGCCCTCCACCAGCCAGCGCGCCTGGGTGGCGCCGAGGATCCGCTCGTAGGGCGCCGTACCGGCCGAGTTCGCGTCCCGGTAGGTGCGCATGTCGATGACGAACACGTCCAGGTCGGGACCGCAGGGGATCCGCCGGTAGATCTTGCCGTCGACCGTCTCCTTCGGCAGGATCGGCTGCCACTCGTGGAACGCCCGCTGCGCCCGGCGGGTCAGCACGTCGACGTCGCGCTCGGTGTAGGGGCCCTCCGGCAGCGTCTCGCCGGGGTACCAGTTGTTGGTCACCTCGTGGTCGTCCCACTGCACGATCTGCGGAACGTGCGCGGAGAACGCCCGCAGGACGTCGTCGGTCAGGTTGTAGGCGTACTGCCCGCGGAACTCCGCCAGCGTCTCCGCCACCTTGGACTTCTCCTCGGTGACGATGTTGCGCCAGACCCGGCCGTCGGGCAGGGTGACCGACTCCGCCAGCGGGCCGTCGGCGTAGACGGAGTCCCCGCTGTGCAGGAAGAAGTCGGGATCGCGTTCGGCCATGGCCGCGAAGATCCGCATGCCGCCGAACTCCGGGTTGATCCCCCAGCCCTGGCCGGCGACGTCGCCGGACCACACGAACCGGACCGGGTCCTCGCCGCGGCCGGTGGTCCGGAACCGCCCCTCGGCCGCCTCGCTCGCCACCCGGTCGGACTCGGCGCGCACCCGCAGGTACACCTCCTGCCCGGGGCGCAGCCCGGTGATGCGCACCTTGCCGGTGCCGTCGGTCGCCGGGGTCAGCTCCGGTCCGCGGATCGTGCGGGACCGCTTGAAGTCGGGCCGGCTCGACACCTCGACCAGCATGCGGGCGGCGCGGTCGGCGCGTGTCCAGACGACGGCGCCGTCGGTGCGCGGATCGCCCAGCTGGATGCCGTGCGTCAGGAGCGGGCGGTCGCCGCCGCGGGCCAGCGCCGGAGCGCCGGCGAACCCGGTGACGGCCGCCGCGCCGAGCCCCACGGCTCCGGCACGCAGCAGGGTCCGCCGGGTGGGTCTGGGGACGGCCGGGTCGGCTGTGTCGGTCACGGGGACTCCTCGCTACGGGGGAACGGCTGCGGGCGGGGGCGTAGCCGGTTCTATCGAGCAGCCGCGTCCCCGGTCCCAACTCGGCCCGAACCGCGGGTGAACTCCGCCTGCGGGCCTCGCCCGGCCGGGCACGGGCGTGGGCCCCGCCTGGCGGCGGGGCCCACGTGCGGGGTCCGGTCAGGCCTCCAGCATCTCCGTCACGAGTGCGGCGATGGGCGAGCGCTCGGAGCGGGTCAGCGTGATGTGGGAGAAGAGCGGGTGCCCCTTCAGCTTCTCGATCACCGCGACCACGCCGTCGTAGCGGCCCACCCGCAGGTTGTCGCGCTGGGCGACGTCGTGGGTGAGCACCACGCGGGAGTTCTCCCCGAGCCGCGAGAGCACGGTGAGCAGCACGCCGCGCTCCAGCGACTGGGCCTCGTCGACGATCACGAACGAGTCGTGCAGCGAACGGCCGCGGATGTGGGTGAGCGGCAGGACCTCCAGCATCCCGCGGTCGACCACCTCGTCAATGACGTCCTGGGTGGTCAGCGCCGAGAGCGTGTCGTGCACGGCCTGCGACCAGGGCGACATCTTCTCGTACTCGCTGCCGGGCAGGTAGCCGAGGTCCTGGCCGCCCACCGCGTACAGCGGGCGGAACACCACCACCTTGCGGTGCTGGCGCCGCTCCAGGACCGCCTCCAGGCCCGCGCACAGCGCGAGCGCGGACTTGCCGGTGCCGGCCCGGCCGCCCAGGGAGACGATGCCGACGTCGGGGTCGGTGAGGAGGTCCAGCGCGATGCGCTGCTCGGCGCTGCGGCCGTGCAGGCCGAAGACCTCGCGGTCGCCGCGCACCACCTTGACCGACTTGTCGGGGAGCACCCGGCCGAGCGCCTTGCCGCGCTCCGACACCAGCACGAGGCCGGTGTGGCAGGGCAGGTCGCGGGCCGCCTCGATGTCCGCGGTCCCGCCGTCGAAGAGCGCCTGCACCTCGTGCGCGGGGACCTCCAGCTCGGCCATACCGGTCCAGCCGTGCTCGATGGCGAGTTCCGCCCGGTACTCGTCGGCGGCCAGCCCGATCGACGACGCCTTGATCCGCAGGGGGAGGTCCTTGCTGACCAGGACGACGTCGTCGCCCTCCAGCGCCAGGTGGCGCGCCACCGTCAGGATCCGCGTGTCGTTGTCGCCGAGCCGGAACCCCGCCGGCAGCACCTCCGGATCGCTGTGGTTGAGCTCCACCCGCAGCGTGCCGCCCTCGTCGTTGACCGGGACCGGGGCATCCAGGCCGCCGAACGAGACCCGGAGGTCGTCCAGCCTGCGCAGGGCCTCCCGGGCGAAGTAGCCGAGTTCGGGGTGGTGCCGCTTGCTCTCCAGCTCCGTGACGACCACGATCGGCAGGACGATCTCGTGCTCGGCGAAGCGCGTGATCGACATCGGGTCGGCGAGGAGGACACTGGTGTCGAGCACGTAGGTCCGCCGGTCGTTCGGATCGGCGGAAGCGGCGGAGGTCGGCAGGTCGCGGCGGTGGGTCGAGGAACTAGCCACTCGTTCTCCCCCTGGACGCCAAGGGCGCCCTAGACTCACGGGAATCCAAGGACCGGGACCAGCCCCACGAGGGCCGGGACCGGCCCTCCTCATGATGAGCTCCTGAATGACCAGGACCGTCAACGAGTCGGGGCCTCCCGGGTGGACGGATGCGCACCATCCACCGGTATCGACGGTACCCGGCTCACGCAAATGAGCAAGACCCCCAGGTGGCACACCTTGTGAACACGGCGTTACATGATCACGTTCCGTGATCGACAGCGCGGTGCGGCGGTGCCGCGGTCACGATCCGTACCGCCGGTTGCGGACGCCGTAGGAGCGCAGGGCGCGCAGGAAGTCCACCTTCCGGAACGCCGGCCAGAACACCTCGCAGAAGTAGAACTCCGAGTGCGCGCTCTGCCAGAGCAGGAAGCCGGAGAGGCGCTGCTCGCCGGAGGTCCGGATGAGCAGGTCCGGGTCGGGCTGCCCGCGGGTGTAGAGGTGCTCGGAGATGTGCTCCAGGTCGAGGCGCTCGGCCAGTTCGGAGATGGAGGTACCCTTCGCCGCCTCGGCGAGGAGGAGCGAGCGCACCGCGTCGGCGATCTCGCGCCGCCCCCCGTAGCCGACCGCGACGTTCACGATCAGGCCGGGGTTGTCCGCGGTGGCGGTCCCGGCCTCCTTCATGACGCGGGCGGTGGCGTCGGGCAGCAGGTCGAGGGCGCCCATGGGGTTGACGCGCCAGCCCTCGCGGCGCAGCCGCATGACGGTCTCCTCGATGATCCGCAGCAGCGGGTCGAGCTCCGCCTTGGGCCGGGCGAGGTTGTCGGTGGACAGCAGCCACAGCGTGACCACCTGCACGCCGACCTCGTTGCACCAGTTCAGCAGCTCGAAGATCTTCTCCGCGCCGGCCTGGTGGCCGCGGTTGACGTTGGCCAGCCCGCTGGTCTTCGCCCATCGGCGGTTGCCGTCCAGGATGACCCCGACGTGGCGCGGGATCTCGTAGCTGCCGAGTTTGCGCTCCAGCCGCCGCTCGTACAGCCAGTAAAGGGGGTCTCGCAGCCCCATGGGACGTTACCTTTCGCCGCTTCGACTCTTCGAGCCCGGGCGGGGCTCCTGCGCTATGCCACAGCCAGCGACCTGCGCACGTGCTTCCGGCCCTCGTGGATGCGGGACCGCACTGTCCCAGGATCGAGGTGGAGCTCCGCCGCGATCTCGCCGAACTCCATCTGGCAGAGGTCTCTGAGGACCAGGGGGACCACCAGGTGGGGACGGTCGCGTTCGAGCTGGTCGAGGGCTTCCAGCAGGTCGACGCGCGAGCCGGCGATGACGCTTGTGGTGCGGGGATCGCGCTGCTGTGGGATGCGTTCGGCCTCGGCGGGCAGCTCAGCCGACCGGCTCTTCAGCGATCGGTAGGTCTGCCGTGCCGAGTTCGACACCACCGTATACAGCCACGTGGTGAAGAGCGAATCGCCGCTGTAGTCGGCGATCCCGCGCGCCACCGAGTCCAGCGCCCGCCGGCACGCCTCCTCGGCGTCCCGCGGGTAGGGCAGGAACCGGGAGCAGCGGCGCAGCACTTCGGGCTGGATCCGCCTGGTGAGCGCCGCGAGCGCCGCCCGGTCGCCGTCGCGCGCCCGCCCGGCGAGGTCGCCGAGGGGGCCGGCGGTCAGGGGTCGGTCGGATGACAGGGGCTGGCGCACGCGCTCGCCGCGGCCGTCGGTGTTCAGCACGACTGGGAACTCCCTCAAGGTGTCGGGTCATCCGGGTTATACACGCGCAACCCCCACCAAGAGGTTCACTTCCCGCTTTTTCCCCGAAGGGCCCGGCCGTCATCCGGCCGCGATCTGCTCGCGCAGCCCCTCCGGTGTGGTCACCGGCAGCCGGCAGGTGAACCCCCGGCACACGTAGCCGGCCGGCCCTCCGTCCACCAGCGGCCGGTCCCGCAGCAGGCCGATCCCGCCGTCGTGCGTCCCGTCGCCGCGGCTGACCACCGTGCCGGGGGCGGCGGCCAGCAGCGCCGCCCGGTGCAGCGCCTCGGCCGCCGGGTCGTCCTCGGCCCCCACGACGGCGATCTCCAGGGGGCCGGCCAGCGCCGCCTCGGCCACCGCCAGCCCCCAGCCCGCGAACCGCGGCACCTTGGCAGCGAGCAGCACCACCGGGCCCAGGGCCGCCTCGGCCGCCGCGCGGTGCCGCGGCGATCCGGTGAGCGCGGCGTAGGAGAGCAGCGCCCCCGCGGCGGCGGAGCGGCCCGAGGGGGTGGCGTTGTCGGTGGGGTCCTGCGGCCGGTTGAACAGGGTCTCGGCGTCATCGGCGGTGTCGTAGAGGCCGCCGTGCCCGTCCCCGAAGTGCCGCAGAACGGCGTCGAGCAGCCGGCCGGCCACCGCGACCCACTCGGCCTCGCCGGTCACGGCGTGCAGGGTGAGCAGCCCCTCCGCGACGTCGCCGTAGTCCTCCAGCACGCCGGCGCTGGTACCCGCCGTTCCGTGGCGGGAGGTCCGCACCAGGCGGTCCCCGCTCAGGTGCAGGTCGACGAGCAGCCGGGCGGCCTCCCGCGCCCGGTGCACCAGGTCGGGCCGGTCGAGCAGCGCGCCGGCCTCGGCGAGCCCGGCGATCGCCAGCCCGTTCCACGCGGCCACGACCTTGTCGTCGCGCGCCGGCGGGACCCGGTCGGCGCGGGCGCGCAGCAGGGCGGTCCGCACGCACGTGTAGCGCTCGGGGTCCACCGCGTCCGGGCCGCCGCCGTCCGGATCGCCGAGCAGCCGCAGGACGGAGCTGCCGTGCTCGAACGTGCCCTCCTCGGTCACGCCGAACAGCCGCGCGGCCCAGGCGCCGTCCTCCTCCCCCAGCGCCTCGCGGAGCTGGGCGGGGGTCCAGACGTAGTAGCGCCCCTCCTCCCCCTCGCTGTCGGCGTCCAGGGCGGAGGCGAACCCGCCTTCCGGCGTGCGCAGGTCGGCCACCAGCCAGTCGGCCGTGTCGAGGGCGACGCGCCGCGCCATCCGGTCGCCGGTCGCCCGCCACAGGTGGGTGTAGGCGCGCAGCAGCAGCGCGTTGTCATAGAGCATCTTCTCGAAGTGCGGCACCGTCCAGTGGGCGTCGACCGAGTAGCGGGCGAATCCGCCGCCGATCTGGTCGTACATGCCGCCGCGCGCCATGGCCTCGGCGGTGTGCCGCGCCATCCGCAGGGCGGCCGCGCCGGTGCTCCCCGGGCCGGCCGCTCCCGCCGAGGTGCGCGCGTGGTGCCGGAGCAGGAACTCCAGGAGCATGGACGGCGGGAACTTCGGCGCGCCGCCGAAGCCGCCGCGGACCTCGTCGTAGTCGGCCGCGAGCCCGCGCACCGCCGCGGCGAGCTCGTCGGCCCCGGGCGCCGCGGTCCCGCCCAGCGGCCGCGGCGCGCTGAGCGCGTCGACGACCCGCTGCCCCTGGCCGAGGACGGCGGCGCGGTCCTCGCGCCACGCCTGCCCGATACCGGCGAGCAGCCGCTGGAAGTGCTCGCGGGGGAAGTAGGTGCCGCAGTAGAAGGGCGCGCCGTCGGGGGTGAGGAACACCGTCATGGGCCAGCCGCCCTGGCCGGTCATGGCCTGGGTCGCCTCCATGTAGACGGCGTCGACGTCGGGGCGCTCCTCGCGGTCCACCTTGACGTTGACGAACCCGTCGTTCATCAGCTCCGCCGTGTGCGGGTCCTCGAACGACTCGTGCGCCATGACGTGGCACCAGTGGCAGGCGGCGTAGCCGACGGAGAGCAGCACCGGGACGTCGCGGCGGCGGGCCTCGGCGAAGGCGTCGTCCCCCCATGGCCGCCAGTCGACGGGGTTGTCCGCGTGCTGGAGCAGGTAGGGGCTGGTGGCGTCGGCCAGACCGTTCGGCATGCCACCACTCTGCCCCAGACCCGCTCGTTATCACACGGTACGCAGGTCCGGGGCGGTGGGCGGAGTCAGGCCGCTCCCCGGTCACCCCCGTCGGAGGAGGGCCGGGACTCGGCCTCCGGGGCGGCGGAGCCCGCTGCGGACGCCTCCGCTGCGGGCCGCTCGGCGCGGGCCTCGGCCGGGCCCTCGTCGAAGTCGATCCGCGCCATCTGCTTGCGCATGTTCTTCATGAGGAAGTACAGCGAGAAGCCGACGAAGGCGCAGGCGAGGAAGCCCAGCACCCCGGGTGTGACGGTGTCGCGGGCGATCTGGGCGTCAGCGGCGAGTAGGGCGACTGCGGCGGTCATAGTGTCATGTTCTCACTGACTCGCGGACACCCGCGAAGAGGTCGTCCTCGGGGAGTTCGGTGTCGACCAGGGACCGCGCGAGGTGGTAGTCCTCGGTGGGCCACGCCTCGCGCTGGATGTCCATGGGGACCGCGAACCACACGCCGTTGGGGTCGATCTGGGTGGCGTGCGCGATCAGCGCGCGGTCGCGCGTCTCGAAGTACTCGTCGCAGACGACCCGCGTGGTGATCTCCCACTGCGGGTAGTCGCGCTCCTTCATGCGCTCCATCCACTCGGCGTAGGGGTTGGCGAGCCCGCGCTCGTCGAGCAGGGCGGTGATGCGCTCGAAGCGCTCCATGGAGAAGGAGACGTGGTAGTAGAGCTTGAGCGGCTGCCACGGGTCGCCGGTGCCGGGGTAGCGGTCGGGGTCGCCGGCCGCGTCGAACGCCTCGACCGAGACCTTGTGGCACATGATGTGGTCGGGGTGGGGGTAGCCGCCCTGCTCGTCGTAGGTGATGACGACGTGCGGGCGGAAGGAGCGCATCGAGCGGACGAGGGGCTCGCTGGCCACCTCCAGGGGCTGCAGCGCGAAGCAGCCCTCGGGCAGCGGGGGCAGCGGGTCGCCCTCGGGCAGTCCGGAGTCGACGAATCCGGCGAACTCCTGGTGGACGCCGAGGATCTCGCGGGCGGCGGCCATCTCCTTGCGGCGTACCTCGCCGATGTTCTCGCGGATTTCGGGCCGGTCCATCGCGGGGTTGAGGATGGAGCCGCGCTCACCGCCGGTCAGTGTGACGACCAGCACTTCGGCGTCCTCGTGGACGTAGCGCACCATCGTGGCGGCGCCCTTGCTGGACTCGTCGTCAGGGTGGGCGTGAACGGCCATCAGGCGCAGGCGCTCGGACAACTGGCAAGTCCTCTTCGTAGTGGCGAAAAGCAGACGACGACCGCTCTGGCGCCGATGGCCGTGACACACCCCGGACGGGACAGGGCGTGGGGGTGGAGCGGGAGCCTCTCAGGACAGAGCTATCTTAGACAACAGCGCTTTCACGTTCGGAGATTCCCGTATGCCCTCGAAGCCCAGTGACGTGCCGTCCGACGCCGCCCCGGCGGCCGCCGGCCGCCGGCGACGCCTCGGGAACCGCCCCGTGTTCTTCCTCATGGGCATCGTGGTGGCCGCCGTGTTCACCGTCGGCTGGGGCATCGCGCTCGTGAGCTACAACGGCGGCCTCGGCTCGACCAGCTACCAGGTGGTGGCCTGGCGGGTGCTCTCCGACTCCGAGGCGACGATCAGCTTCCAGGTGAACACCCGGGACCCGGCGCTGTGCCTGGTCAGCGCGAGTGACGCGCGCCATGTCCAGGTGGGGCAGACGGAGGTGCCGGTCGAGGCCGGGGTCCAGGACGTCCACGCGCGGATCGAGACGGTTCGTGAGGCATCGACGGTAGAAGTGACCTCCTGCAGGGAACAAGGGTCACAGAACGATCCCGCGCAGTAGACCCCCGTCCCTCCTCCACCTGACGCACCGGCCGCGGCACCCCGGCACGGCCGCCGCGATCCGGTTCCGCCCCCGCAGTCTCCGCCGCCACGGCGGGCGCGTGCGGACCCCCGCGGGCCCGGTCTCGCGGCCCGACCTGCCGGAACGGCTCGGTGCTAATCTCGTAAGTTCAGCTGCGTCCAGAAGGTGACGCAGCTCCTCGACGCACCAAGGGAGTTCCCGTGACCGAGACCCGCGATGACAACGTCACCTGGCTCACCCAGGAGGCGTACAACCGGCTCACAGCGGAGCTGGAGCACCTGTCGGGGCCTGGTCGCATCGAGATCGCCGACCGGATCGAAGCCGCTCGGGAAGAGGGCGACCTGAAGGAGAACGGCGGCTACCACGCCGCCAAGGAGGAGCAGGGCAAGATCGAGGCCCGCATCGTCCAGCTCCAGCAGATCCTGAACAACGCCCGGGTGGGCGAGGCCCCGCGCAGCGAGGGCGTCGTCGGCCCCGGGATGACGGTGACGGTCAAGTTCGAGGGCGACGACGACGAGGTGACCTTCCTCCTGGCCTCCCGCGAGGAGAGCGGCGCCCCGATCGACGTCTACTCGCCCAAGTCCCCGCTGGGCAGCGCCATCAACGGCAAGAAGGCCGGCGACACGGCGACCTACACCCTGCCGAACGGCCGGAGCCTCACGGTCGAGATCATCGACGCCGTCCCCTACGGGGCGGCGTAGCCCCCGAAGCGTCGACGCGGAAGGGGTGGCCACGAGCCACCCCTTCCGCGTTGCGCGGCCGGCGTCCGGCGGGTGTCGCGCTCGTGCGGGCCGACGGCAGCCGGACGGCGGCGGTTCACGTCCGCTTCGCCGGAACAGTCGGCCTCGTCCCGCCATCCCGTCATAATGCTGGGGTGAGTACCCCTCCCTGGCCCCACCAGCCGCCGTACGGCCCGCCCCAGCACTCGCCGCCCGCCTGGCAGCAGGCCGGCCATCCCGTACCGGCGCCGGGGCCGCGGTTCGCCGGCTTCGGCCGACGGCTGGCGGCGCGGGCCATCGACTACGTGCTGGTGGCCTTCCTCGCCTTCCTGTTCTTCGTCGTGGTGATCATCTTCCTCAGCATGGCGAACCCGGAGGCGGCCGAGCGCAACTTCACCGACGGCTTCTACGACCTGTGGGCCTTCCTCTTCCTGTTCGGCTGGGGAGGCGTGCTGTTCTTCTACGACTGGCTGTTCCACGTGGGCACCGGCCGCACGCCGGGCAAGCGGTTGGTGTCGATCAAGGTCGTGCGCCGGGCCGACGGCGGGCGCCTCACCCAGGGCCAGGCGATCGGCCGGGCGGCCCTGTTCGGCCTGCCGCAGTCGCTCACGTGCCTGGGACACCTGTTCGCGCTCGCCTGCATGATGTGGCTCGCGTTCGACCCCGATCGCGGCCAGGCGCTGCACGACCGCGCGAGCGGCACCCTCGTCATTCGGGGCTGAGGCCCGGCACCGCCTCCACCAGCGCCGCGTCCGCCGGTGCTGCCCCCAGGCCCACCGGCGCCTCCGGATGCGCCTGCGCCCGCCGCTTCGAGCACCGCGGTGCCGTGTCGCCGCCGCTGGCGTAGGCGGCGGGGACGAAGTTGCGGGGGCCGATGCGCAGCCACTGGTCGGTCCGCCCGAACGGGCCGTCCACCAGCTGGCCGGCGGCCCGGCAGGCGACGTCCACCATGGCGGCGTGCGCGGCCAGCCCGACGTGCTCGAACGTGGTGGCCGGCCCCGAGCGGACGATCAGCGGGTGGCGCTTGCTGCGAGTGCCCACCTCCGCCGGGTGCGTGTAGCCGGCCGTCCACAGGTAGTCGACGTCCACCCAGGCGTTGCCGGGCAGCCGCAGTGCCTCGCGGAACGTGCCGTCGGCCAGGTCGATCCCGGCCGGGTTGCGTACCCGACGCCCGAATCCGTCGACGCCGCGGTTGTAGCCGTCCTCGTGGGCGGCCTGCGCCTGGGGCTTGCCGTGCGGGAGGTCCGTCCACATCTCGCGGCCGGGGTTCCAGTGGTCGTCCTTGATATTCCACGGCCCGACGTCCCAGACGGGCACGTACGCGCAGCGCCGCTCCGCGCACACCCGCACGGTGTAGTCGCCGCCGCCCTTGGCGGCCAGCCCGCGCCGGGACGGCAGCGCCACGAAGTGGTCGGCGGAGCGGATGACGTGCCCGTTGGCGGTCCGGTTGCCGACCAGGCCGATGCGGGTCGCGTACAGGCGGGCCGAATAGGGCTCGCGGGGCCGGGCGCGCCGCTCGGCCGCGCCGTCCACCGGCCGGAAGCGCACACCGCTGATCCCCGCCCGGCCGTCGGCGGCCTGCGGGGTGAAGCCGACCCGCAGCTGGATCCGGGACACCGTGTCGGGCAGCTCGATCAGGTCGCCGCCGGCGGCGGTGGCGTCCGCGGCCTCGCGCCACTCGGTCCACACGCCGTCGGCGCGCTGCCCGCGCGCCTCCACGACCACGTCGGCGCGGCGGGCCGTGCCGTCCACCGCCACCTGGACGGCTCCGGCGGACCGTCCCAGCCCGTGCGCGGGGAAGAGCGCGATCCCGCCGGGGGTCGAGCCGCGGGCGCCGCGCGCCGAGGCCGCCATCGGCTGCCGCGCCGCGGCGGCGGCCCGGAGTCCGCCTCCGTCGAGCAGCACGTTGCTGCGCTGGGCCGCCGCGAGGTCCTCGTGGATCCACCCCGCACCGCGTGCCGGCCCACCGGCCGCAGCGGCCTCCCGGCCGGACGGCATGGTCGCCAGTACGAGCGCCCCGAGCGCGGCGGCGGCGCCGAGCCGCATCCAGACGTGTGATGGTGACTGCAACACTGTGGAAACCCCCTATGGCACACATTCAGCACAGATAGTAAGCACGTAGTGACATGGAGTAACAAAGCCGACGCGCCGGACACGCCCCGAATGAGGGCTATGCCGGGTTGGGCCGCATCGTCCTGGTCATTCCCGCGCACCCGCGCGTCACGGTGCGGGGCCGAGGGCGCGGCTCCCGGCCCCGGGGGCGCCTCAGCAGGCGGCGCGATTCGCCGGTACACGGCGGATCGCCCTGCTCGGCGGCGCGGCGTCCGACAGGAGCGGCCGCGCGGGCGGGTCGCCGGCGGTACGGGAGGGGCGCCAGGGGAACCGCGGTGGTCACCCGGAGCGCCAGGGGAACCGCGGTGGCCGCCTGGGGGCGTCCTCCGGCCGGCGGTCCCGCACGGCCGCGGCCTGGCCGCCGCTCCGGATGCCGGGCTGATCGACCGCATCACGCGGCCCGCCGACCGCGGCCACCGTCCCGGGCGTCCGGCACACCGCCCACTCCGGACGGGCCGCCGGCGCTGCTGTCCCCTCCCCTTCCGCGAGCGCCGCGGCGGACACGCCGCCGCCGGGACCGGCGGCCGGATCGGGGCGGCCGGGGGCCGGTCAGCCCGCGAAGGCGAGCAGGCAGGCCGTGAAGCCGTGCACGTGGTTGCGGCCGGCCACCGGACCGATCTCGCCGGCGGCGAAGAACCCGGTGACGGCCTCGATCCCGAGCGCCTCCCGCACCGACCGGACGTCGTGGTCGGCCGTTGGGAACATCGCGGCGCCCCGGCCGTTGCACGAGAACAGCAGTGCGCCGGCGGTGCCGCCACCGGTCTCCTCGCCGAACGCGCGCAGCCGCTCCAGCAGGTCGGCGTCGGCGGTCTCGGTGTCGCGGACCTGGAACCGCACCGTCTGCCCGACCTCCACCACGTCGCCGATCGTCAGCGAGCCGCGGTCCGGATCGGCGCTGGCGAGACCGCGGATCAGGAAGTCGCCGCGCTCGTAGCGGTCGGCGTACTCGTCCATGGCGACCCCGATGTGCAGCCCCTCGGCGAGCAGCTCCTGCTCGGTGGGGGTGAGCGCGTGCAGGATCTGCTCCAGCTTCTGGTAGGCCGGAGTCCCGGCGAGTTCGAGCAGCTCCTGCCCCTCGACCTTGGTGACGGTCATGGACGGGCCGATGGGCCGGCAGCCCTGGCTCACCACCGTGCCCGCCACGCCCGGGCCGGCGAGCAGCAGCCCGACCGCGCCGCCGGACGCCGTCCGCCCATCGGCGAACAGCCGCACCGACTCCTGCCCCCGCGCGCCGTCGGCGAGCCCGCCGACGATGGGCAGCCCGCCGAGCGCGGCGGCGGAGCGCCGGACGAACGAGTGCGCCGGGAAGTCGTAGGGGTTGGCGAACAGCAGCGCGACCCGGTCGTCCGGCTCCGGTTCGGTCATGCCGATGACGGCGAGGTGGTCGTCCTCGGGGACGGCGTCCAGCTCGAAGGGCGTGATCCGGACATCGGGCAGCACGGCCGCCCACACGCTGACGGCGCCCCGGCCCTCGACGCCGCGCCCACCGCCGATGACGCCGGTGCAGCTGCACCCGATCGTGACGGCGTCGCCGGCCAGCGCCATGGCGCGCTCCCCCGCCAGGGCGACCTCCTCGGGATCGCTGCCCGAGACGAAGACGCACACCAGGTCGGCCGGGCCGCCGAGCGGCTCCAGCGCGCGCAGCGTCGCCCGCTCGGCCGCGCTCACGAGGTCAGCGCCCGTCGCCAGAGCGTCGCCGAACCTGGCCACTCGCCGCCTCCTCCACACCAGCCGATCCGCTCCCGTCTACCCGGACCATACTCCCCACCACCCGAACTAAACCTGCCTGATCCCGGGGTGTCCCTCCTCCGTTCCCCGCCGCGCGGCCGTCCGTGCGCCAGCCGAGCAGGCCCCCGGCCGGCCGGCCCTTTCGTCCACAGGCGTGATCCGGGCCACTGGCGGGCGGGCACCCGGTGCATAGACTCGTTCCCGTGTCTGCCGACTCCGCACACCCGACCGATTCCGGCGGCCGTCCCGCGAGCCTCTCGGCGCTGCGGGCCTCCGGCCACGTCCACCGCTCGACCAAGGCCGAGGTCCGCGCGAACCTGCTGGCCCGCATGCGCACCGGGGAGCAGCGGTTCCCCGGCATCGTCGGCTTCGATTCCACGGTGCTGCCCCATCTCGAACGCGCCCTGCTGGCCGGCCACGACGTCGTGCTGCTGGGCGAGCGCGGGCAGGGCAAGACCCGGCTGATCCGCACCGTCGTCGGGCTGCTCGACGAGTGGAGCCCGGTCATCGAGGGCTGCCCGATCAACGACCACCCCTACGCGCCGGTGTGCGCGCGCTGCCGCCGCCTCGCCGCCGAGGCGGGCCCCGACCTCCCGGTCGCCTGGCGGCACCGCGACGAGCGCTACGGCGAGAAGCTCGCCACCCCCGACACCAGCGTCGGCGACCTCATCGGCGACGTCGACCCCGTCCGGCTGGCCGAGGGGCGCAGCCTGGGCGACCCGGAGACCGTCCACTACGGGCTGGTCCCGCGGGCCAACCGCGGCGTCTTCTGCCTCAATGAGCTCCCGGACCTCGCCGCCCGCATCCAGGTGGCGCTGCTCAACGTCCTGGAGGAGCGCGACGTCCAGATCCGGGGGTACGCGCTGCGGCTCCCGCTCGACGTACTGCTGGTCGCCAGCGCCAACCCCGAGGACTACACCAACCGCGGCCGCATCATCACTCCGCTCAAGGACCGCTTCGGGGCCGAGATCCGCACCCACTACCCCCTGGAGCTCGACGCCGAGATCGCGCTGATCGCCCAGGAGGCGCGGCTGGACGGCGGCCCCGCCGTCCCCCGCTACCTGGTCGAGGTCGTCGCGCGGTTCACCCGCCTGGTCCGCGCCTCCTCCTCGGTCGACGACCGCTCGGGGGTCTCGGCCCGCTTCGCGCTCGCCGCCATCGAGACCGCCGCCGCCTCCGCGGCGCGCCGGGCCGCGCTGGTGGCCGAGGAGCGCCCGGTGGCGCGGGTGTGCGACCTCGCACCGATCGTCGAGACGCTGCGCGGCAAGGTCGAGTTCGAGGTGGGCGAGGAGGGCCGCGAGGTCGAGATCCTCGGCCACCTGCTGCGCCGTGCCACGGCCGAGACCTTCCGGCACACCCTGGGCGGCGTCGACCTCGGCCCGCTCATCGACCGGTTCGCCGAGGGCGCCACGGTGGAGTCCGGCGAGCTGGTCAGCGGCGCCGACCTGCTCCGCCGGGTGGGTCCGGTGCCCGGCCTCGCCGAACTCGTCGCCCGCGTCGCCCCGGAGGACGACGACCCCGGCGAGACCGCCGGCTACGCCGCCTCGGCGCTGGAGTTCGCGCTCGAAGGGCTGTACCTCAACCGGCGGCTCTCCAAGGACACCGTCGACGACCGCACCGTCTACCGCACCTGAACCCGCCGGGACGGGACGGCCACGGCGGTGTCCGAACGCAAGGAGGCATCCGCGATGAGCGGCTTCCGCTACGGCGAGTACCAGGAGGGCCCCGACCCGCTGGCGCCGCCCTACGACGTCCGTGCCGCCCTCGACGAGCTGGGCCGCTCGGTGCTGGCCGGCGCCAAGCCGCTGCGGGCGCTGCGCGACCTGCTGCGGCGCGGAACGCAGGGCGTCTCCGGTCTCGACGACCTGCTGCGGCAGGTCCGCGAGCGCCGGGACCGGCTGCGTGGCCGGGGGCGCCTCGACGGCACCCTCCAGGAGGCGCGGGCGCTGCTGGACCGCGCGGTCGGGCAGGAGCGCGCCGCGCTCTTCCCCGACCCCTCCGACGACGCCCGGCTGCGGGAGTCCGAGCTCGACGCCCTGCCCGCCGACACCGCGGCGGCGGTTCGCCGGCTCGCCGACTACCAGTGGCGCTCGGACGCCGCGCGCCAGACCTTCCAGGAGCTGCGCGACCTGCTGCGCGGTGAGGTGCTGGACGCCCAGTTCCGCGGGATGAAGCAGGCGCTGCGCGACGCGGATCCGGCGGCCATGGCCCGGGTGCGCGCCATGGTCGAGGCGCTGAACGAGATGCTCGCTGCCGACGACCGGGGCGAGCACACCCAGGCGGATTTCGACCGGTTCATGGCCGAGTACGGCGAGTTCTTCCCGGAGAACCCGCGCGACCTGGCCGAACTGGTCGACATCCTGGCCCGCCGCTCGGCCGCCGCCCAGCGGCTGCTGAACTCCCTCACCCCCGAGCAGCGGGCAGAGCTCGGCGACCTCATGGCCCAGGCCGCCGCCGAGTCCGGGCTCAGCGAGGCCATGGAGCGGCTCTCCGGCGCGCTGCGCTCCCGCCGGGCGGACCTCGCCTGGTCCGACGCCGACCGGCTGGAGGGCTCCGAGGGGCTCGGCGTGGGTGACGCCACCACCGCCCTGGAGGAGCTCGCCGACCTCGCCGACCTCGACTCCGCGCTGAGTCAGCGCTACGCGGGCGCCGGGCTGGAGGACATCGACGAGGAGGCGGTCCGCCGCGCGCTCGGCCGCTCCGCCGTCGACGACCTGGCACGGCTGCGCGCCCTGGAGCGCGAGCTGCGGGAGCAGGGCTACCTGACCGGGACCCGCAACCGGCTGGAGCTCACCCCCAAGGCGGTCCGCCGGCTGGGTGAGACCGCGCTGCGGGAGGTGTTCGCCGACTCCGCCGGCGGCCGGCTCGGCCAGCACGCGGCCGAGGGGGTCGGCCAGGCCGGCGAGCCCACCGGCGCCACCCGGCCGTGGCGGTTCGGCGACGAGCAGCCCATCGACGTCGTCCGGACCCTGAGCAACGCCGCGGCACGGGGGCGTTCCTCCGACGGCCGCCTGCGGCTGCGCCCCGACGACTTCGAGGTCGCCGAGACCGAACGCCGCGACGCCGCCGCCGTGTGCCTGCTGGTCGACCTCTCCTACTCCATGGCGCTGCGCGACCTCTGGGGCACCGCCAAGCAGACCGCCATGGCGCTGCACGCACTGGTGAGCACCCGCTTTCCCCAGGACGCGGTGCAGGTCATCGGGTTCAGCGACTACGCGCGGGAGCTGCCGGCCGCCGGGCTGGCCGAACTGGAGTGGGAGCCGGTCCAGGGCACCAACCTCCAGCACGCCCTGGTCCTGGCCGGCCGGCACCTGGACCGGCACTCCGATTTCGAACCCATCGTGCTGATCGTCACCGACGGTGAGCCCACCGCGCACCTGACCCGCGACGGATCGGCCCAGTTCGCCTGGCCGCCGACCGCGGAGACCACCGCGCTGACCCTCGCCGAGGTCGACCGGATGACCAGCCGCGGCGCGTCGCTCAACGTCTTCCTGCTCGCCGACGACCCGCGCCTGGAGGCGTTCGTCGAGGAGGTCGCCCGCCGCAACGGCGGCCGGGTGGTCCGGCCGAACGCCCAGCGGCTGGGCTCCTACGTCGTCCAGGACTTCCTGTTCCGCCGGCGGCGGGTCGGCTGACCGGGCCGCCGCGCCGGCGCCGCCGCGGCGGCCGGGTGTCGGCGGCGGTCGGCAGGATGGGGGCCATGCGAGAGGAAGCCATCCCCATCCTGCGGGTGGGCGACGCCGCGGCGGCCGTCCGCTGGTACGCCCGCCTCGGATTCGTCCCGGAGTGGGAGCACCGGTTCGAGCCGGGGCTCCCCGCTTTCGTGTCGGTCGCGCGCGGCCCAGTGCGGCTGTTCCTGTCCGAGCACACCGGCGACGCCCGCCCCGACACCCTCGTGTACCTGCGGGTGCGCGACGTCGACGCGGTCGCCGCCGCGTTCGGGGTGCCGGTCGCCGACGCCCCGTGGGCCCGGGAGGTGGAGCTCCGCGACCCCGACGGCAACCGGCTGCGGGTCGGCACGCCGGCGGACTGACCCGGCAGCGGAGCGCCGAGGTGGGCGCCCCGGAGCGGCGCCGGCCGGTCGCACCGGTGTGCCCCGGGGTCGCGCGGCGGCCGTGCGGGGTACCCGGGCCTTCGGGTTGGCCGCTGCCTGCGGGCTCCCACGCCGGAGCCCGCGGCGGGGACCGCGCCTCCGGTGGCTCTCCCGGCTACCGCGGACGGCGCGCGAGGCCGACCCGGGCGGTCCCCGCCGTGGCGGGACGGGCCCGGCCCCCGCCGCGTCAGTCATCGAGGGCCTGCAGCAGGTCGGCCACGAGGTCCTCGGCGGACTCGATGCCCACCGACAGCCGGATGAGGTCGCTCGGCACCTCCAGCGGCGAGCCGGCGGTCGAGGCGTGCGTCATCCGGGCCGGGTGCTCGATCAGCGACTCGACGCCGCCGAGGGACTCGCCGAGCGTGAACACCCGGGCGCGGTCGCACACCCGCAGCGCCTGCTCCTCGCCGCCGCGCACCCGGAAGGACACCATGCCGCCGAAGGCGCGCATCTGCTCCACGGCGACCTTGTAGCCCGGGTGGTCCGGCAGGCCGGGGTAGTACACCTGGGTGACGGCGGGGTGCCGGGTCAGCTCGTCCACCACGCGCTCGGCGTTGGCGCAGTGCCGGTCCATCCGCACCGCCAGGGTCTTGATGCCGCGCAGCGTGAGCCAGGCGTCGAACGGTCCGGCCACCGCTCCCATGGCGTTCTGGTGGAACACCAGCCGCTCGGCGAGTTCCGGGTCGGCCGCGACGAGCGCGCCGCCGACCACGTCGGAGTGCCCGCCCAGGTACTTGGTGGTGGAGTGCACGACCACATCGGCGCCGAGGGCGATCGGCTGCTGGAGGTAGGGCGAGGCGAAGGTGTTGTCCACGACGAGCAGGGCGCCCGCGTCGTGGGCGACGTCGGCGAGCGCGGCGATGTCGGCGATGTTGAGCAGCGGGTTGGTAGGCGTCTCCACCCAGATCGCGACCGTCTCGGGCCGCACGGCGGCGCGCACCGCCGCGGTGTCGGACAGTCCGACGGCGTCCCAGCTGACCCCCCAGCGCTCCAGCACCTTGGCGAACAGCCGGTAGGTGCCGCCGTAGGCGTCGCCGGGGATGATCACGTGGTCGCCGGGCTTGGCGATCGTGCGCAGCAGGGTGTCCTCGGCGGCCATGCCGGAGGCGAAGGCCAGGCCGCGCGCACCCGACTCCAGCGCCGCGACGCACTCCTCCAGGGCGCTGCGGGTGGGGTTGGCGGACCGGCTGTACTCGTAGCCGCCGCGCAGGCCGCCGACCCCGTCCTGGCGGTAGGTGCTCGTCTGGTAGATCGGAACCACGACCGCGCCGGTCTCGGCGTCGGCTTCCTGGCCGGCGTGGATGGCCAGGGTCTCAAAACCCTCGAACGTCATGCGCCCCAGACTAGTGGCGGCGCCCCGGCGGGTCGTCGCAGCCGCGCCCCGGGGCGGTCACGCGCCGGCCGGGTCGGCGGCGTCGTCGGCCGGCCGGCCGGCCGGCCCCGGACCGCGCAGCGGCGGCATCCAGCCGGCCTCCGGATCGTAGCGGCGCACCACCCGGCCGGGCACTCCGGCGATGACGCTGTGGTCGGGGTACTCCCCGGGTCTGACCACGGAGCCGGCGGCCACCACGCAGTTGCGGCCGAGCCGGACCCCGGGCAGGATCACCGCGTTCGCGCCGATCCAGGTACCCGGTCCGATCCGCACCGGGTCGTCGGCCGGCCACTGCAGGCCGACCGGGGTCTCGGTGTCGCGGTAGGAGTGGTTCTGGTCGGTGATGTAGACGTGCGGGCCGGTGTAGACGAAGTCGCCCACCTCGATGGAGGCGTGCGCGACGACGTGCGACCCGCGGCCGATGGCGCAGCCGTCCCCGATGCGCAGCAGCGGCCGCGGCCCCAGGTCGAGCCCGGGCACGAAGCCGGCGCTCAGGGTGATGTCCGCGCCGAGCAGCGTGTGCGCGCCCAGTTCGATCCACGGCTCACCGAATATGGTGGCCGGAGGGAAGGCGATGGAGGTGCCGGGCCCGAACGCGGCGAACCTGCGGGCCGCCCGGGTGCCCGCGCGGATGTCGGCGTGCTGGCGGCTCCAGGCCCAGGCCGCGCGCACCACCCAGGACAGCAGCCGTGCCACGCGCCCTCCACACCTACCGACAGGTAACGTCGAGGACCCACCCTACGAGCACGGTGGAGGGGCAGGGCAGGCGGGTGTGGGTACACCGCGGGGCAGGCGGGTGCGGGCCGCGGACCGGCGCCCGGCCGGCGGCCCGCCCGCGGGTCAGCGCGCCAGGTAGGCCAGCACGTCCTGCCGGGTCAGCACCCCGGCCGGCTTCCCGTCCAGCAGCACCACGACCGCGCCGCTGTGCTCCAGCAGGTCCACGCAGCGGCTCACGGGCTCGCGGTAGCCCACCATCGGCAGCGGCCGGCCCATGTGCGCGTCGACGGCGTCACCGAGCTGGGCGCGGCCGTTGAACAGCGCGTCCAGCAGGTCCCGCTCGGCGATCGACCCGACGAGCTCGGCGGCCATGACCGGCGGCTCCTCCTTCATCACCGGCAGCTGGGACACCCCGTACTCCCGCATGATGGCGACGGCCGTGCCGACGGTCTCGTGCGGGTGCGTGTGCACGAACTCCGGCAGCGACTCGCCCTTGCCGGCGAGGACGTCGCCCGCGGTGGCCTCCTCCGTCTCGGCGGACAGGAAGCCGTAGTCGGCCATCCACTCGTCGTTGAAGATCTTCGTGAGGTACCCGCGCCCGCCGTCGGGCAGCAGCACGACGATGACGGCGTCGGGGTCGGCGGTCTCGGCGACCCGCAGCGCGGCGACCGTCGCCAGCCCGCAGGAGCCGCCGACCAGCAGCGACTCCTCCTTGGCCAGCCGCCGGGTCATGAGGAAGGAGTCCTTGTCGCTGACGGCGATGACCTCGTCGCAGATGGCGGGGTCGTAGGTCTGCGGCCAGATGTCCTCGCCCACGCCCTCGACCAGGTAGGGGCGCCCGGTGCCGCCGGAGTACACCGACCCCTCCGGGTCGGCGCCGATGATCCGCACCGCGCCGCCGGACACCTCCTTGAGGTAGCGCCCGGTCCCGGTGATGGTGCCGCCGGTACCGATGCCGGCGACGAAGTGCGTGATCCGGCCCTCGGTCTGCTCCCAGATCTCCGGCCCGGTGCTGTGGTAGTGCGACTCCGGGTTGTTCGCGTTGCTGTACTGGTCGGGCTTCCACGCGCCCGGCAGGGTACGCGCCAGCCGGTCCGACACCGAGTAGTAGGAGTCGGGGTGGTCGGGCGCGACGGTGGTCGGGCACACCACCACCTCGGCCCCGTACGCGCGCAGCACGGCGAGTTTGTCCGGGCCGACCTTGTCCGGGCAGACGAACACGCAGCGGTACCCCTTCTCGGCCGCCACGATGGCGAGGCCCACGCCGGTGTTGCCCGAGGTCGGCTCGACGATGGTGCCGCCCGGCCGGAGGGCTCCGCTCTTCTCCGCGTCCTCGACCATGCGCAGGGCGATGCGGTCCTTGACCGAGCCGCCCGGGTTGAAGTACTCCACCTTGGCCAGCACGGTCGGCGCCAGGCCGGCCGTGAGCCGCCTCATCCGCACCAGCGGGGTATTCCCGACCAGATCGATCAGCGAGTCGTACACCCGCATCAGCGGTGCCCCCTTAGATTCCGTCGGCGGCCGTGGATCCCCCGGCCGCCCCCTTCCGCCACGCGGTCGGGACGCGCCCGTCCGCACCGGCCGATCAGGCCGTTTCCCCGAACTCTAGCCTGATCACGCCGCCGGCCGCGGCTGACCGCGATCCGGTTGCCACCAGCGGTTCCCAGCCCGGTGCCGTAAAATTACTGGTTGGTAGCCCGACTGCGGGATCGGCACCCCGGCGTGGGGAGGCGGAACCATGGTGCTGCGCGCCGCTCAGGCTCGGCGGATCGCCACCGCGACGGCGTTCGGCGGCGGCGGGTTGACGGTACTGGGGGCCAGCACGGTGGGCCTGCTCTACCTCCAGGCCCGCCTCGCGCACCGCGCCGTCGGCGTGACCCCGTGGGCCGCTCCCCCGGTGGACGGGCTGTACGGCCACGCCGGGAAGGACAGTACCGACCCCGTCGCGTTCGCGATGCTGGGCGACTCCACGGCCGCCGGGTTCGCGGTGGCCGACGCCGCGCAGACCCCGGCCGCGCTGCTGGCGACCGGGATCGCGGCCGCGGCGCAGCGGCCGGTGCGGGTGCGCTCGGTCGCGGTGGTCGGCGCCACCTCCCGCGACCTCGGCGGCCAGGTCGACCAGCTCCGCGACGCACCGCCGGACCTCGCGGTGGTCTTCGTCGGTGCCAACGACGTGATCCGGCGGGCGCGGCCGGCCGAGTCCGTCCGGCACCTGCAGTACGCGGTGCGCGAGCTGGTCGGTATGGGGACCGCCGTGGTGGTGGGCACCTGCCCGGACCTCGGGACGGTGCGCCCGATCGCGGCGCCCCTGCGCTACGTGGCCCGCCGCGCCTCACGCCAGCTGGCGGCGGCGCAGACCATCGCGGTCGTCGAGGAGGGAGGCCGCTCCGTCTCGCTGAGCGACCTGCTGGCGGACGAGTTCCAGACCCACCCCGACGAGATGTTCGGCCCGGACCGGTTCCATCCGTCCGCGCACGGCTACGCGCAAGCGGCGGCCGCGGTCCTGCCGTCGGCGTGCGCGGCGCTCGGCCTGCCGCCGGACCGCCCCGTCCACCCGCGGGCACACCGCGGGGAGGGGGTCCTGCCGGTGGCCCGCGCCGCGGTCGCGGCTGCGGAGCAGCCGGGGACCGAGGTCAGCGGCGTCCGGGTCGGCGGCCGCGAGCGCGGTCCGCGCGGACGCTGGGCGGCCCTGATGCGCGGCCGGCCGCGCCCACCCGCGGAGGAGCGCCCGCCCGGCGCCCAGGAGACCGCTCCGGACGGCGGCGGCGCGGCCCCGGTCGCGGAGCGGCGGGCCGCGTCAGGTTAACTTGCGAGTAGCAGACCGACCATCCGGTCCGCACCACGACAGAGCAGTCGAACCGAGGAGAAGGGCCGCGAGCATGCCTGAAGCCGTCATCGTCGCGACCGCGCGTTCACCGATCGGGCGGGCCTTCAAGGGGTCGCTCAAGGACATCCGCCCCGACGACCTCGCCGCGCAGATCATCACGGCCGCGCTCGCGAAGGTTCCGCAGCTCGACCCCCGCGACATCGACGACCTGCTGCTGGGCTGCGGCCTGCCCGGCGGGGAGCAGGGGTACAACCTCGCCCGGGTGGTCGCGGTGCAGCTCGGCCTGGACACCGTGCCGGGCGCCACCGTCACCCGGTACTGCTCGTCGTCACTGCAGACCACCCGGATGGCGTTCCACGCGATCCGGGCCGGTGAGGGGGACGTCTTCGTGTCGGCCGGCGTCGAGACCGTCAGCCGCTACGTCAAGGGCAACAGCGACTCGCTGCCCGACACGCAGAACCCGCTGTTCGCCGCGGCCCAGGCCCGCACCGAGCGGCGGGCCTCGGGCGGTGCGGCACCCTGGCGCGACCCGCGCGAGGACGGCGAGCTCCCCGACGTCTACCTCGCGATGGGCCAGACCGCCGAGAACGTCGCGCAGCTCCGCGGCGTGTCCCGGCAGCGCCAGGACGAGTTCGGCGTGCGCTCCCAGAACCTCGCCGAGAAGGCCCTCGACAACGGCTTCTGGGAGCGCGAGATCACCCCGGTCACGCTGCCGGACGGCACGGTGGTCAGCACCGACGACGGCCCTCGCCGCGGCACCTCCTACGAGAAGGTGGCCGCCCTCCAGCCGGTGTTCCGCCCGGACGGCACGGTGACGGCCGGCAACTGCTGCCCGCTGAACGACGGCGCCGCCGCCGTGGTGGTCATGAGCGACACCCGGGCCGCGGACCTGGGCATCACCCCGCTGGCGCGGATCGTCTCCACCGGGGTGAGCGCGCTCTCGCCGGAGATCATGGGACTCGGCCCGGTGGAGGCGTCCCGGCAGGCGCTGGAGCGGGCCAACATGACGATCCGCGACATCGATCTGGTGGAGATCAACGAGGCCTTCGCGGCGCAGGTCCTGCCGTCGGCCGACGAGATCGGCGTCGACATCGACCGGCAGCTGAACGTCAACGGGGGCGCCATCGCGGTGGGCCACCCGTTCGGCATGACCGGGGCGCGCATCACCACCACGCTGCTGAACGGGCTGAGCTTCCACGACGGCACGTTCGGCCTGGAGACCATGTGCGTGGGCGGCGGGCAGGGCATGGCCGCGGTCTTCGAGCGGCTGAGCTGAGCGCCGGCCGCACCGGTCGCACGACCATGGCGGCCCGGGCACCCCGGAACGGCCGGGGTGCCCGGGCCGTCGCGCTGCCGGGGTACCGGGGTGCCGGGGTGCCGGCGCGGTCCGGCCGTGCCGGCATCCGCACCCGAAGGGCGAGGTTCCTGGGGATATGCCAGCTTTCTCCGGTGATCCACCGTCCTGACGCCTGACACCCGATCCTGAACGCCGTGTTACGGGACCGAAAAGATTCGATATACCGAAAGCCACGTAAAAGGTGAATCCGAGGGGTTGTCCTGACCGAGATCGTGTTGCAGTGTCGCAGATAGGTGAAGTCACTCTCGGAGGTGCCCATGTCGGTTACCCACTCGCCGGAGACACACGCACTGCTCCTCGCCCGCATCCCCGCCGTCACCGGCCGCGAACTCCAGGACTGGTTCGACACGCTGGAGAAGGGCCCCGCACTGACCCGCTGCTCCGAGCGGTCGAACTGGCTGGCGGACGAGCACGGTCTGAGCCACGGTTACGCCAGCGCCATCGTGCACGAGTTCGATCGGCGGCGCCGCAACCGCTCGGGCGTCCCGTCGCAGCGCTCCTGAACCCCGCCGCTCCGGCGGCGCACGTCGACGATCCCGACCAGCGGAACCGCCCCGACCACCCGCCGCGGGCGCTTGCGCGCGGCGCACGGCCCGCTCCGACCGGCCCGGGCCGCCGACGAAACACGAACGCCTCGTCCGACCGGACGAGGCGTTCGTCGTGGGCGCGCCGCCGCGAGCGGCGACGCGCTAGTCACTGAAGATGGACTGGATCATCCACAGCAGGCGCAGGATCTCGATGTACAGCCAGACCAGCGAGACCGTGAGGCCGAACGCGCACTGCCAGGCGAACCGGTGCGGCAGACCGGCCTGGATGCCGTCCTCGATGCCCCGGAACTCGATGGCCAGCGTGGCGCAGGCGACGAGGATGAGCACCAGCGAGACGATGATGCCGAGCGGACCGGCCTCACGCAGGCCCAGGCCGACACCGCCGTTGAACAGGCCGATGACGAGGTTGGCCAGCAGCAGGACGACGGCCGCGATCAGCGCCGCGGAGACCACCTTGACGAAGGTGTTGGTGACCCGCACGATGCGGAACGCGTACAGCGCGAGCATGGCGCCGAAGGCGAAGATCGTGCCGAAGATCGCCTGCGTCACCAGACCGCCGGTGGCGACACCGGCCGACATCTCGAAGATCCGGCTGATGCCGCCGAGGAACAGCCCCTCCGCCACCGCGTAGCTGAAGATCAGCGCGGGGTTGGTGGACTGCTTGAACGAGATGACGAGGCCCAGGACCAGGGCGACGATCATGCCGCCGAAGATCAGGACCGGGTTGGGGATGAAGAACGACACCACCGCTGCCGCGGCCACGACGGCGAGCACCAGCCCGGTGCGGATGACGACGTCGTCGATGGTCATGGGCCGCGCGTCCGCCGAGGTCGGCGGGACCGGCTGGCCGTACCCGTACGGCTGCTGCGGGTACTGCTGGTACCCCTGCTGCGGGTAGCCGGGGTAGCCCTGCGCGTAGCCCGGCTGGCCGTACGGCTGCTGGTACGGGCCCTGGCCATAGGGCTGCTGGTACGGCGGGGCGCCCGCTCCCCCCTGCCCGGATGACATGACCCGCTTCAGAACGGGGTTGGAACCTCGTATCCGCATGGTTGTGCAAGCCTTTCAGGGCGTGGATGTCCTGCGCTCAACGTAACGTACGGACCCCGGCCGCGGTTCCCGTTGGTTTGTCACAGGACGGAATCTTCCCGGGCGTTCCCGCCCGCGGGACGGGGCCGGTGGGCTAGCGGGCCGGGCGCGCCCCCGCGCCCCGCTCCCGGGCCGGTCGGGCGCTCAGCGGCGCCCGGCGAGCGAGCGCAGGAAGAACGCCAGGTTGGCCGGCCGCTCGGCCAGCCGGCGCATGAAGTAGCCGTACCACTCGGTGCCGAAGGGCACGTACACCCGCATGCGCCCGCCGGCCGCGGCGATCCGGCGCTGCTCGGCCTCGCGGATCCCGAACAGCATCTGGTGCTCGTACTCGGCGGCGGAGCGGCCGTGGCGCACGGCGAGGCCGCCGGCGATGGCGACCATGCGCGGGTCGTGCGACGCGATCATGGGGTACCCCTCGCCCGCCATCAGGATGCGCATGCACCGGACGTAGCTGCGGTCCACCTCGGCCCTGTCGCGGTAGGCGACCGAGGCGGGCTCGTCGTAGGCGCCCTTGCAGAGCCGGACCCGTGAGCCGGGCCCGGCCAGGTCGCGGCAGTCGGCCTCGGTGCGGTGCAGGTAGGACTGCAGCACCGCGCCCACCCACGGGAAGTCGACCCGCAGGTCGCGCAGGATACCGAGCGTGGAGTCGGTCGTCGTGTGGTCCTCCATGTCCAGGGTGACGGTGGTGCCGGCCCGCGCCGCCGCCTCGCAGATCCGCCGGGCGTTGTGCAGCGCGATCTTCTCGCCGTCCGCGGGCAGCGCCTGCCCGACCGCGGAAAGCTTCACCGACACCTCGGCCCGGCCGGCGAGGCCGGCCCGGTCCAGTTCGGCGAGCAGCCGGGTGTAGGCGGCCACCGTCGCCTCGGCCTGGGCGGTGTCGGTGACGTCCTCGCCGAGGTGGTCGAGCGTGACCAGGCGGTCGCGGGTCAGCTCCGCGACGACGGGCAGCGCCTCTTCCAGGGTCTCCCCGGCGACGAACCGGGTGACCAGTCCCCGGGTGAGCGGGGAGTGCTCGACGAGGGCGCGGCAGCGGGGGGAACGGGCCGCGATGAGGAGTGGGGTACGGAGCATGGTGGACCTCGCGGGTTCGGCCGGGCGGACGGCCGCGGGCCGGCGGGCCCGCGGCCACGGGACGGAGGGCTCAGCCCTGGTGCGGGTGGCCGGAGGCGGTCGGTGGCACGAAGGTCTCCTTGATGACGCGCGGGCTGGCCCACCGCGCCAGGTTCTGCGCGGAGCCGGCCTTGTCGTTGGTGCCGGAGGCGCGGGCGCCGCCGAAGGGCTGCTGCCCGACGACGGATCCCGTGGGCTTGTCGTTGACGTAGAAGTTCCCAGCGGCGAAGCGCAGCGCCCGGGTGGCCGCCGCGATGGCGGCGCGGTCCCGGGCGATCACCGCACCCGTGAGGGCGTAGGCCGATCCGGCGTCCACGGCGCCGAGGACGCGTTCGTAGTCGGCGTCGTCGTAGACGTGCACGGCGAGGACCGGGCCGAAGTACTCGGTGCGGAACACGTCGTGGCCCGGGTCGTCGCCCTCCAGCACGGTGGGGCGGACGAAGTAGCCCTCGGTGTCGTCGGCGGTGCCGCCGGCCAGGACGCGCAGACCGGAGTCCGCGCGGGCGCGCTCCAGCACGCCGGAGACCCGGTCGAAGGACCGGCGGTCGATCAGCGCCCCCATGAAGTTGCCGAAGTCCGTCACGTCGCCGACGGTGAGCGCCTCGACCTCGCCGACGAAGTCGTCGCGCATCCGCTCCCACACCGAGCGGGCGACGAACGCGCGGGACGCCGCGGAGCACTTCTGCCCCTGGTACTCGAACGCCCCCCGCACCAACGCCGTCCGCAGCACATCCGGATCAGCCGACGCGTGCGCCACC
>NZ_QEIO01000291.1 GCF_003336425.1 Marinitenerispora sediminis
CCGGCTGCACCGGCTGCGGGGGTGAGCCTCAGCCGCGGGTGGTCTCGGCCTCCTCGCGCGCGGGCTCGGGGTCCCAGCACTGCACGCCGCCGATGTCGGGCATCCGGTCCCGGGTGAAGACCGGCTCGGCGCCGGCGCGCCGCTGCCGCGTGTAGTCCTTGAGCAGCCGGAACGCGATGCCGCCGAGCGGCGCGATGGCCACGAGGTTGATCAGCGCCATGATCCCCATGGTGAGGTCGGCGAGGCTCCACACCACCTGGACCGAGCCGATGGCGCCGAGGAACACCATGAGGCACACCAGGGCGCGGTAGCCGGTGAGCACGCCGGGCGAGGCGGACAGGAAGCCGAGGTTGGACTCGCCGTAGTAGTAGTTGCCGAGCACGGAGGTGAAGGCGAGCAGGAACAGGATGACGGTCAGCGCGTGGATCGACCAGCCGCCGAGGTTGGCCTCCAGCGCCTCCTGCGTCATGCTCGGTCCGCGGTTCTCCCCGTAGACGGGGTCGGAGAGCAGGACGATGAAGGCGGTGGTGGAGCAGACGATGAGCGTGTCGAAGTAGACGCCCAGCGTCTGCACGAGCCCCTGCTTGACCGGGTGGCTGACCGACGCGGTGGCGCCCGCGTTGGGCGCCGAGCCCAGACCGGCCTCGTTGGAGAACATGCCGCGCCGCATGCCCTGCATGATGGCGGTGCCGATCCCGCCGGCCACGATCTCACCCAGGCCGAACGCGCTGCCGACGATCTGCGCGACGACGCCGGGCACCTCCTGGATGTTCATGGCGACGACGACCAGGCCGAGCAGGATGTAGAGCAGGGCCATGAACGGCACCAGCGCCTGCGCGACGTGCGCGATCCGGCGGACGCCGCCGAACACCACCAGGCCGGTGACCAGCGCCAGCGCCAGGCCGATGACCGCGCTCAGCATCGGGCCGGTGCTCTGCACGCCCACCGCCTCGACGGAGCTGGTGATGGCGTCGGCGATGCTGTTGGCCTGCACCGTGTTGAACACGAAGCCGAAGGTCAGCGTGATGACGACGGCGAACAGCACGCCCATCCACCTGCTGCGCAGGCCGTACTGCATGTAGTACGCCGGGCCGCCGCGGAAGCCGGTCCGGTCGCGCACCTTGTACAGCTGGGCCAGCGTGGACTCGACGAAGCTGGCGGCGCCGACGACGAGCGCCATCGTCCACATCCAGAACACCGCGCCGGGCCCGCCCAGGGCGATGGCGGTGGCCACGCCGACGATGTTGCCGGTACCGACCCGCGCCGCCGCCGAGATGGCGAACGCCTGGAAGGACGAGATGGCCTTCTTTCCATCGGGCGCGGTCTCGGCCGGGTTGCCGAGCACCCGGAACATCTCCGGCAGGAGCCGCAGCTGCACGGCGCCGGAGCGCACGGTGAAGTACACCGAGACCACGACGAGCAGCGGGATGAGCAGATAGCTCCAGAACACGTCGCCAGTGGCGACGATGCCGTTGTTCACAGCGTCCACGCGGGGACCAACTCCTTGGGGGCGGTCGCGGCCGGGGCGGCCACGGAAAGGGCTTCGAACCGGAAAACACCGACAACTCTCAAAAAGAGTCGACATTTCCCAACGGGGCAGAATACTTGCCCCGAGATCGCCCCTCAGCCGCAGGTAGAACCCGGCTGTCCCGACCGCGTGGAACGGACGACCGAAATACCCGATCGACCGTCCGCGGCCGGCGCCGCGACGCCGGCCGGCCCGGCCGCACGCCCGCTCTACCGGCCCGGTCGGCGCACGTGCCGCGGGCTCCGGGGCTGCGGCGCGGAGGCGCTCCGCGGCATCGCGCCCCCTCGCGGCGTGGCTGCCGGGGATCGCGCGGGCGCCCGGGAACACGCGCGCGGCGGACGCCCCCAGGACGCCCGCCGCCAACCGCCAACCTGCCCGGCCCCACCTCAGCCGGTCCGCACCACCATCTTCCCGACATTGCCACCGCGCAGCATCGAGATGAACGCCTCCGGGGCGTTCTCCAGGCCGT
>NZ_QEIO01000292.1 GCF_003336425.1 Marinitenerispora sediminis
GTGGGCCCATGGACGGCAGCAGGCCGACAGCGTCCGCCTGATGCTCACCGAACCCGCGCTCCAGGGGGAACTCGCCAAGGCCCACGCCGCCGCCGAGGCGATGGGGGAGGGGGCGGCCGCCTGCTATGCCGAGGCCTTGAGGTCGGCGCCGACCAGTGGCAGCCCCCTCGCCCCTACTTGCCTATTAGGTATATTTGCCTAATGGGAAAGTTTGTCGCTATGGTGGGCGCATGCCAGCAGCAGACCGCCCGCGCATGGGCCTGCGCGAGCGCAAGAAGCAGGAGACGCGCGACGCACTCAGCCAGGCGGCGGTCCGGCTGATCGTCGAACGGGGATGGACCGGCGTGACCGAGGAGGACATCGCCGCGGCGGCCAACGTCTCCGCCCGCACCTTCCGCAACTACTTCTCCGGCAAGGCCGAAGCGGTCGCCGCCCGGCACGTCGACCGCGTGCGGCGGATCGCCGGCGAGCTGCGTGCACGCCCTGCGGCCGAGCCGCTGTGGGAGGCCGTCACCGCCGCCGTGCGCGAGCAGTTCGTCCCCGAGCACGACATCGACCGGTGGGCCCATGGACGGCAGCAGGCCGACAGCGTCCGCCTGATGCTCACCGAACCCGCGCTCCAGGGGGAACTCGCCAAGGCCCACGCCGCCGCCGAGGCGGACACCGACGTCCTCATCATCGGAGCGGGCCCCAACGGCCTCATGCTGGCCTGCGAGCTCGGCCTGGCCGGCGTCCGCACGACCGTGCTCGACAAGCTCCCCCAGCCCAACGGCGAGCCCAGGGCCAACGGCGTGCTCGGGCAGGTCGTCACGATGCTTGACCGCCGCGGCCTGTACGAGCGCATCACCGGCGACTCCAAGCGCCCCACCCCCGCCCCGTTCTTCATGTTCGCCGCGATGGGGCTCGACCTCGACCTGCTCGACGACAACCCGGTCCACGTCCTGCCCGTGCCGCAGCCGCGCCTCATCCGGATCCTCGCCGAGCGTGCCACCGAGCTCGGCGTGGACGTCCGCTGGGGACACGAGCTCGTGGGACTGGAGCAGGACGGCGAGGCCGTGACCGCCGAGGTCGCGGGTCCCTCCGGCCCCTGCCGTCTCTCCGCGCGCCATCTGGTGGGCGCCGACGGCGGGCACAGCCCGACCCGCAAGCTCGCCGGTATCGGTTTCCCCGGTGTCAGCCACGACCGCACCACCACCCGGTTGGCCCAGGTCAGCGTCCCCGAGGAATGGGTGGACCCGGCGACGGGCGGGTTGCGTGTTCCCGGCTACGGGCTGGTTCCGCCGTTCCTGGGGCAGCGCACCGAGAACGGCGGACTCACCTACGCCCCCCTCCCCGGCCGGCCGCCCATCATCTCCACCGTCGAGTGGGACCGGCCCGGGACCGAGGCGCCGATGAGCCTGGCCGAGCTGCGGGAGAGCGCCCGCCGGGTGCTCGGCGTCGACGTCCCCCTCGGCCCGCCTGCCGGGGACGGCCCGCACGCGCTGCGCCGGATCGTGGGCGGGAACAACCGGCGCGCCGAGCGCTTCCGCGACGGCCGGGTGTTCCTCCTCGGCGACGCCGCCCACGTGGACAACGCCGGGGGTCAGGGGCTCAACCTCGGCATGCAGGATGCCGTCAACCTCGGCTGGAAACTCGCCGCCGACATCCGCGGCGAGGCGCCGGCGGGGCTGCTGGACACCTACGACACGGAACGCCGGCCGGCCGCCGAGCGCGTCATCATGTACGCCCAGGCGCTGTCCGCGCTGCTCGCACCCGGCAGTGAGGTCACCGCCCTGCGCGAACTGTTCAGCGAGCTGCTCACCGACCGGAGCACCGTGCAGCGCCTCGCAGACCTCACCGCCGGGACCGACATCCGCTACGCCATGGGCGCGGCCGATCCGCATCCCCTGGTCGGCTACTGCGCCCCCGACATGGACCTGGCCGCGCCGCGGGGTCAGGTCCGGCTCGCGGAGCTGGCCCGCACCGGCCGCCCGATGCTCCTCGACCTCACCGGCAGCGGGGCGGCCGCCGAGGCACTGTCCCACCTGCGCGACCGGGTGGACATCGTCTCCGCGCGGCCGGAGTCCGCGGCGCCCGCGGCCACCGCGCTCCTCGTCCGCCCTGACTCCTATGTCGCGTGGGCGTCCTCCTCCCCGCACCCGGGCCCCGAGGAGCTGGCCGGACTCCGCGCCGCGGCCCGGTGCTGGTTCGGTGCCCCCGCGCAGCGCGCCGGGTAGCGCCCTGGCGAGGCCCCGCCGGGGGCCGGGGGTGGGCGGTCGGAGGGAGCGGTGCGCGCAC
>NZ_QEIO01000293.1 GCF_003336425.1 Marinitenerispora sediminis
GCTCCGCAAGGCACTGAAACTCAGGATCCAGGGATTCGTCAGCAAGTCCGCGGAACCGGCGCACATCGCCGCGGTCATCACCGCCCTGCACCAGGGCAGGCGCTGGATCGACCCGGACGTCTCCGCCCTCGCCGTCATCGACGACTGCCCCCTCACCGACCGGGAGACCGACGTGCTGCGCGAGACCCGCGAAGGCTACTCCGTCGCCGAGATCGCCGCCCGGCTGCACCTGGCCGAGGGCACGGTACGCAACTACCTCTCCAATGCCATGGCCAAGACCCAGACCCGCACCCGCCACGAAGCGGCACGCCACGCCCACCAGCACGACTGGCTGTAGGGAGCAGCGGCGGAGAGCGGCGCGGTACCGCGCTCGGTCGGGGACAGGCTGAGCCGGAAGGCAGCGGCGGGCAGGCGAGCGGATCCGCGGCGCCCACGGGCAAACCCACCGAGGCGGATCGGGGAGCCGCCGCGCGTCGGCCCGCCCCGTGCCGGCGGTACGGGCGCGCGGCCGGGGCGCGGCGTCCGGACCGGCGCCTGACCGGGGCGGCGGGCGCGGACGTGGCGCCTCCGGCGATCGGATAGCGTCGGACCATGACCGTCGGTCCCCCCGTGGAGCGTCCCGCGCGTCCGGCCTTCGGGGCGCTGCTGCGCTCCTGGCGGGAGCGGCGGCGGATCAGCCAGCTGGAGCTCGCATCGCGGGCGGACAGCTCCGCCCGGCACATCAGCTTCATCGAGACCGGCCGGGCCCGGCCCAGCCCGGCGATGGTGCTGCGGCTGGCGGAGCACCTCGACGTCCCGGTCCGGGACCGCAACGCGCTGCTGGTCGCGGCCGGGTACGCTCCCGCGTTCCCGGAGACGCCGCTGGACGAGCCGGCCATGGCCCCGCTGCGCGCCGAGATGGAGCGGCTGCTGGCCGCCTACGACCCCAGCCCGGCGCTGCTGGTGAACGGGGTCTTCGACGTGCTGGCCGCCAACCGCGGTGTCGCCGCGCTGCTGAACGGGGTCCCCGAGCACCTGCTGCGGCCGCCGCTGAACGCGATGCGGATCAGCCTGCATCCGGACGGGCTCGCACCACGGATCCGCAACCTCCTCCAGTGGCGGACGCACCTGCTGGAGCGGGTGGAACGGCAGCTGGCGGTGCGCGACTCCGTGCCGCTGCGCGAGCTGCTCCGGGAGGTGGCCGCGTACCCGGTCCCGGCCGGGCACCCGCCGGAGGAGCACCCGCACGCGGTCGCCCTGCCGTTGCGGATCGAGGTCGGCGGCCAGCTGCTCTCCTTCCTCTCGACGGTGACCACCTTCAACACCCCGATGGACGTGACCGTCTCCGAGCTGGCGGTGGAGACGCTCCTGCCGGCCGACCCGGAGACGGCCGGGGCGATGCGCGACCTCGTGGGTGCGGCGGCGGGGGCATGAGCATCCGCGGCCGAAGCGTTCCCGGCGGCCGGCTGCCGGGGCGGCGCGGTCAGCGGCGGACGCTGCGGAGCGCGCCGTACTGGAGAGCGGCGAACCCCGCGACCACAGCGGCCTGCAGCGGGATCCAGACCATCCCGGCGACGCCGGGAGCCAGTACCGGAACGGCGGCGAGGCTGACCAGCACCCAGAGGGCGTTCGCGCCGATCACGGCCGCGACCGCGCCCGACCCCGGCCGGGGCCGGGCCGCGAGGAGGCCGACCGCCGCCCCGTAGAGCACCAGGAACACCCCGACCCCGAGCAGCAGCGCGCTGTCGACGCCCAGCAGCCGGCCCAGCGGGGCCGAGGCGGCCAGGTAGCCGACGCCGTTGCCGCCTGTGACGACGGCGTCGAGGGCGAGGAACCGGCGCAGCCAGGTGAACGGGGCGGCCGAGGGGCGGGCGGTGGGCGTGCTGGTGGCAGGCGATGGCATGGATGACCTCCACGGAGCGAGGGGCGGGGCCGGA
>NZ_QEIO01000294.1 GCF_003336425.1 Marinitenerispora sediminis
GAGTACCTGCCGCAGCCCCACCACGTTGTCGCTGACGATGCCGTCGACCCCGGCATCGAGCAGCCGGCGCATCAGCGCCGGCTCGTTGATGGTCCACACGTGCACCTGGACGCCGAGGCGGTGCGCCGTGGCGATCAGGTCGCGGCTCACCACGGGGAACCGCCCCTGCCGCAGCGGCAGCTGCGCGTAGCCGACGCCCCGGCGGGCCAGCCACGCCAGTAGCGGGGTGAACGAGGCGAACCGCAGCCGGGCGGCGTCCACCGGGCCGCAGGACATCGCCACCGGGCGCTCGGCCGCGCACCGGAACCGCTCCAGCCGCCGCTGGCTGAACGAGCCGACGCACACCCGGTGCCAGGCGCCGGTCCGGCGCAGCACGCGTACGAGCGGCAGCACGGCGGAATCGGCCTTGACGTCGATGTTGAACCTGGCCTCGGGCCACGTACCGAGCAGGTCCTCCAGCAGCGGCACCGGCTCGGTGCCGGCCACGCGGGCCCGCGCCACCTCCGCGTAGGGCAGCTCGGCGATGGCGCCCGAGCCGTCGGTGGCGCGGTCCAGGGTGGCGTCGTGGAACGCCAGGAGCACGCCGTCGCGGGTGGCGTGCACGTCGGTCTCCAGGTAGCGGTAGCCGAGGTCGACCGCGTGCTGGAAGGCGGGCGCGGTGTTCTCCAGCTCGGTGCGCACCCGGCCCGCGGCGCCGGGCAGCCAGCCGCCGCGGTGCGCGAGCCCCACCGGGGTCGGCAGATCGAGGAGGTGAGGGGTCACCCGAGCAGTATGCCGCCGGTCCGGGCACGCGGTCGCCCCCCGGACCGGCCGGAAAAGCTGGAATTCCATGTGGCATCCGGGCGGGGGTGCGGACTCTGGTGCGGGTGACGGTCCGCCCCGGGCCGTCGCCCCGGCGCGGTGCGGGCCGGCGACGTCCGCCAGCGCCGCCCGCCGTCCGCACACGAGAGGAAGTCCGGATGCCCACCCTCCGCCCGCAGCACCTCCCGCACCCGGCCGTGCGGCCCGCACGGCATTGCTCCGCCCACCCGGCGGCGCCCGGCCGGGCCCAGGAGCTCACCCGCTTCACCCAGCTCGTCGCGGAGGTGCTGGCCGGCCAGCGCGACCCCGTCCAGCTCCGGGACCACATGTCCGGCCCCGCCTACGGCATGCTGCGCCGCCGCGCCGGGGCCTATGCGGTGTCGCGCTGCCCCCGGCTGCGCCGCACCCACCTGCGGTCGCCGGCACCGGGCGTCACGGAGGTCTCGTGCGTGATCGACTGCGGCGCCCGGCACCGGGCCCTCGCGCTGCGGATCGAGTCCGCGCCGAGGTTCTGGCTGTGCACGACGCTGGAGACCGACGTGCGGCACCGGTAGGTGGCGGCCTGGGGGGGCGATCCGCCGCGGCGGGCCGCCCCCCCGGGCTCCCGGCCGGAGCAGGCCGGTCCCGCACCGCCGCCAGGTGCGGGCCGGCCATGGCGGGGCGGCCGGCTCCGCGGCCGCCATGGACCCGCGGTGGGCCCCGGGCGGCCGCCCACGTCCCGGCCGGGAGTCCGCGCCGTGCACGCTTCCGTCCCGCTAGGCGGGGCCGGCCGCCAGGGCCGCAGAGCCGCCAGGGCCGCCAGGGGCGGCGGGAGACGGGGCCGGGAACCGATCCCCGCCCGGGTGTCCTTCGGCGCGCGGCCGCGGCGCGGGTTCCCCAGGTGTCTCCCGGTGGCCGCCGGGCCGGGCGCCGCGGGCCTCTGCCCGTCCCGATGGTCGCGGCGCAGCGGATGTCCCTGGTACGCCCGCGGCTCCTGCGACGGCCTCGGTGATCTCCTTGGGCGACTCGCCGCCGCCGACCACCACGAGCCCGAGCTCGGTGAAGGAGTCGGTGAAGGCCGGGACGGACTCCTTCACCCGGCGCAGCTG
>NZ_QEIO01000295.1 GCF_003336425.1 Marinitenerispora sediminis
GAAGTCCTCGTGCGCCGGCACGTCGCCGGCGGCCTCGACGATCACGTTGCGGTTGGACTTGCGGTGGAACCACGCGCCATGCTCCGACTGCAGCACGTCCTCATGAGCGTCCGGGGACTCGGCGTGACCGAGATCGGCGTGGTCGTCGGGGACTGGGCTCCGGAGATCATGCGCGTGATCGGAGACGGCTCCCGCTTCGGCGCGCGCATCACCTACATCCGCCAGGACCGGCCGCTGGGGCTCGCGCACTGCGTGGCGCTGGCCCGCCCGTTCCTGGGCGACGACGACTTCGTCATGTACCTCGGCGACAACGTGCTGACCGACGGCGTGGCCGGGATCGCCGCGGAGTTCCGGCGGCACCGGCCCGCGGCCCACGTGGTGGTGCACAAGGTGTCGGACCCGCGGCAGTTCGGGGTGGCGGAGCTGGACGGCGACGGCGCGGTGCTCCGGGTGGTGGA
Source organism: Marinitenerispora sediminis (assembly GCF_003336425.1). Taxonomy (GTDB): domain Bacteria; phylum Actinomycetota; class Actinomycetes; order Streptosporangiales; family Streptosporangiaceae; genus Marinitenerispora; species Marinitenerispora sediminis. The sequence goes on from NZ_QEIO01000295.1 coordinate 459, forward strand.
GAAGCCGCGGCGCCCGCGCAGCGACCTCGCCCTGATCGGGGTGTACTTCTTCACCGCGGCCGTGCACGCGGCGGTGGCGGCCATCCGGCCCAGCGGGCGCGGCGAACTGGAGATCACCGACGCCATCCAGTGGCTGCTGTCGAGCGGCGCCGCGGTGGCGGCGAGCGAGTACGGCGGCTACTGGAAGGACACCGGCCGGCCCGAGGACCTGCTGGACTGCAACCGCCGGCTGCTCGGCGAGCTGCGGCCGGGCGTGGCCGGGGAGGTCGATGCCGCCAGCCGGCTGGTGGGCCGCGTCGTCGTGGAGCGCGGCGCGCGCGTGGTGCGCTCCCGCGTCGAGGGGCCGGCGATCGTGGGCGCCGGCACCGTGATCGAGGACAGCGACATCGGCCCCTACACCGCCATCGGGCCCGGCTGCACGGTGCGCTCGGCGCGGATCGCCGACTCGATCGTGCTCGCCGACGCCCGCATCAGCGGCGCTCCGGGGCTGCGCGGATCGCTCATCGGCCGCTCGTCCGTGATCGGTCCGGCGGCCTCCGGCCGGAGCGGCCACCGCATCGTGGTGGGCGACCACGCGGTGCTGGCGTTGGGCGGCCCGGCCGGGCAGGAGTCCGCCGCGGTCCCGGCCGCTCCGGAGCCGGGTTGACCGGCCGCGGCGGGGCCGGACGCGGGCCGTGCCGTGCGGCCCGGCCCGCGCGGCGCGACACCCGGTGCCACCCCCTCCCCCACCCCGGCCTCCCGGCCGCCCGACCACGGACGGAGCACCCATGACTACGGCAACAGCGCTCGCACCGCGCGTGGACCCCGACCTGCCGGCGCGCCTGGAGCGCTCCGCCTCGGCCGTCGCGGCCGGGCACGGGATGCGCACGGCGGACTTCGCCGACTGGTTCGCGGAGCGGACCCGGGCGCACCGCTTCCGGGTGGAGCGCATCCCGCTCGCCGAGCTGGACGGCTGGTCCTTCTCCCCCGGCACCGGCAACCTGACGCACCGCAGCGGGCGGTTCTTCACCGTCGAGGGGCTGCGCGCGGCGGGCGACGAGGGTCTCGGCACCTGGGAGCAGCCCATCATCCACCAGCCGGAGATCGGGATCCTCGGCGTCCTGGCCAAGGAGTTCGACGGCGTCCTGCACTTCCTCATGCAGGCGAAGATGGAGCCCGGCAATCCGGGGCTGGTCCAGCTCTCCCCCACCGTCCAGGCCACCCGCAGCAACTACACCCGGGCGCACCGGGGCGCGGGGGTGCGCTACGTCGAGCACTTCACACGCCCCGGGCGGGGGCGGGTGCTGGTCGACGTGCTGCAGTCGGAGCATGGCGCGTGGTTCCACCGCAAGTCCAACCGCAACGTGATCGTCGAGGCCGCCGGCGACGTGCCGGCGCACGAGGACTTC
>NZ_QEIO01000296.1 GCF_003336425.1 Marinitenerispora sediminis
CCCCGATCCCCCGTCCGCGCCGCCGCCGGCGGACGTCGTGGAGGAGCCCGTGGACCGGCCGCCGTGGACGGCGGCCGAGCTCGGGCTGGCCCCGCCCCCGCTGGCGGGAGCCGCCGCCGGCTCCGCCGCAGCCCGCCGGCTCGCCGGCCGGCAGGCCCTGCCCCGCGAGTTCCGGCCGTTCCGGGCCTGGCGCTCCGACCTTCGCCGCCGCGAGCTGGACGAGCGGCGCACGGCCGACGATTTCGCGCAGCGGGCGCTCGCCATGCCGCACGCCCTGGCGCGCGGGACGGCCCCCGTCCTGCCACGGATGCGGCCGGGCCGGGAGCTGGGCATCGACCTCACGCTGCTGGTCGACGACTCCCTGTCGATGCTGCTGCACCGCTCGCTGGTGGACGACTTCGTCGAACTCCTCGCCCCGCTCGGGGTGTTCCGCAGCACGACCGTGCTGCGCTTCGACTCCGACAAGGCCGGCCACGACTCCCTGGAGCTCACGGCCGCGCACGGTGCCGCGCCCCTGGCCGAGGAGCTGTTCCTCGGCGCCCGCGACAACGCGGTCGCGCTGGTGCTCACCGACGGTGTCGGGCACGGCTGGCACACCGACGCCGTCCAGTCGTGGCTGGCGCTGTGGGGGCGCTCGTCCTCCCTGGCGGTGGTCCAGCTCCTGGCCCGGCATCAGTGGCGCCGCACCGGCATGCGGCTGCACCGCGTGGAGCTGACGGTCCCCCAGGCGCCGGCGCTGGGACTGGCGGCCAACGAGCGCTACGCGGCCCGCCCGCTGTCGCACGGCGGCGGCCCCGTGCGGGCCTCGGGCGACGGTGCCGGGCCGCTCGCGGTACCGGTGCTGCAGCTGGAACCGGACAACCTGCGCCGCTGGGTGCGGTTCGTCACCCGGGAGCAGGCGGCGCCGCGCTACCGCGTCCCCGCGCTGCTGGTGCGCCGGGGCGCGCCGCCGCCGGAGGAGTTCGAACTCGGGGCGCCGCCCGCCGGGCTCCACGAGCCGGAGGAGCCGGGAGCGGCGGTGCGCAGGTTCCGCGCCTCCGCCTCCCCCGCCGCCTTCCAGCTCGCCGTGCACCTGGCGGCCGTGCCGCTGAACCTGCCGGTGATCCACCTCGTCCAGGACGTGATGCTGCCGGAGTCGGACTCCGCGGACCTCACCGAGGTCCTGTGCGGCGGCCTCGTCGAGCGGGTCCCCGCCGGGAAGGACATCGACGACCCCGCGACGGTGTCGCTGCGGTTCCGGCCCGGCGTGCGGACCTCGCTGCTCGCCGCGGGCGGGCGCCGCTCGGAGATCATCCGGCTGCTGCGGGCCGTGGCGCACCGGCTGGGTCCGCAGGTTCCGTGGTTCGCGGACCTGGAGCGCTTCATGGCCGACCCCGGCGCGGGCGCGCTCGCCGATCCGGAGGCCGACGCCATCCCCTTCGCGCGCTCGGTGCGGGCCGCGCTCGACGCGCTGCCCGAGCCCTACCGCGCGGCCGCCGACCGGCTGGCGGCCCTCGACGGCCCGGCCGACAGGCCGGACATCTCCCCGCAATCCACCGGCACTTCCGGCATCACCCCAGGTCAAAAGGGTGAAAGCCCTGCCTCGAAGCCGGTCCCCGCAGTAGAGTTCGAAGCGGATCCGCGGGCCGGCGCCGCGTCCTCGGCAGGGCGCGGCGGACGGCCGGCCCCTCCCGACACTACGGACGGCGACCGCGTGACTACCACCGACCCCCTGGTTGACTCCACCGCCCCGGAACAGGCACCTCACGTTGCACCCGTGGAGCGGCCCACGCCGACTGAACTCCCTGTTGGAGGAACCGTGGTTACCGACCC
>NZ_QEIO01000297.1 GCF_003336425.1 Marinitenerispora sediminis
GGTGGTGGGTCCAGGTGAGGGTGCTGGGGTGGCGGTCGAGGATGGTGACGGTGGTGTTGGGGTGGGTGAGGAGGTGTTCGGTGAGGGCGCGGCCGATGCCTTGGGCGGCGCCGGTGATGACGTAGGCGCGGGTCATGGGGGTCCTTGTCGGGGGGTCAGTCGTTGAGGTAGGCGAGGACGGCGAGGACGCGGCGGCTGTCGTCGGCGGAGGGCGGGAGGCCGAGTTTGGCGAAGATGTTGTTGATGTGCTTGCTGACGGCTTTCTCGGTGATGTAGAGGCGGCCGGCGATGGCGGAGTTGGAGCGGCCTTCGGCCATTTCGCCGAGGACTTCGCGTTCGCGGGCGGTGAGGGCGGCGAGGGGGCTGGTGTCGGTGTGCTTGGCGAGGAGTTGGGCGATGACTTCGGGGTCCATGGCGGTGCCGCCGGCGGCGACGCGTTGGACGGCTTCGACGAATTGGGTGACGTCGAAGACGCGGTCTTTGAGGAGGTAGCCGACGGCGCCGCGGCTGTCGGAGAGGAGTTCGCGGGCGTAGAGCTGCTCGACGTGCTGGGAGAGGACGAGGATGGGCAGTCCGGGGATCTTGGCGCGGGCGGTGATGGCGGCCTGGAGTCCTTCGTCGGTGAAGGTGGGTGGGAGGCGGACGTCGATGACGGCGACGTCGGGGCGGTGGGCCAGGAGGGCGTCGAGGAGTTCGGGGCCGGTTTCGACGGCGGCGACGACTTCGCAGTCGTGGGCTTGGAGGAGCCGGATCAGTCCATCGCGGAGGAGGGCGAGATCTTCGGCGATGACAACGCGCACGGCAGCTCCATGGTGACGATGGTGGGCCCGCCTGGCGGGCTGACGGTGGTTATCGTGCCATCGAATGCGGCGAGGCGGCGTCGGATGCCGGCCAGGCCGGTGCCGGAGGTGGGGTTGGCGCCGCCGGTGCCGTCGTCGCCGACGACGATGACGAGGCGGCCCTGGCCGTGGTTGATGCGGACCCAGGCGCGGTTGGCGTGGGCGTGTTTGGCGGCGTTGGTGAGGAGTTCGGCGATGGCGAAGTAGGTGGCGGATTCGACGGGGTCGGCGGGGCGTCCGGGGAGGGTGATGTCGACGGTGACGGGGAGGTGCTGGGTGACGGCCAGTGCGCGTACGGCGCCGTCGAGGCCGCGTTCGACGAGGACGGGCGGGTGGATGCCGCGGACGAGGGTGCGGATCTCGGTGAGGGCTTGGTGGGTGGATTCGCGTGCTTCGGCGAGCATGCGTTGGGCGGATGCGGGGTCGCGGTCGAGGAGTTGTTCGGCCATGCCGAGGCTCATGCCGAGGGCGACGAGGCGGGCTTGGGCGCCGTCGTGGAGGTCGCGTTCGATGCGGCGGACTTCGGATGCCTGGGCGTCGACGGTGTCGGCGCGGGAGGTGGCGAGGTGTTCGACGCGGGCGGTGAGGCGGGATTTCTCGGTGGGGGCGAGGAGCCAGCGTGCGGTGTGGGCGTAGCCGCGGAGGATGTGGGGGCTGAGGGCCCAGAAGAGGAAGAGGAAGAGGATGCCCTGGGGGATGGTCCAGTAGGCGCTGGCTTGGTCGGTGACGTGGACGGCGTCGACCCACATGTCGAAGTCGTCGGGGACGTATCGCCAGTAGTAGGGGACGAGGAGGTTGTGGACGCCTTCGGCGAAGAGGGCGGTGGGGAGGAGGGTGGCGACGAGGCCGAGGGTGCCGTTGAGGAGGAGCCAGGCGAGGTCGCGCCAGGTGGCGGGGTCGGTGAGGATGGCGCTGATCTTGGC
>NZ_QEIO01000298.1 GCF_003336425.1 Marinitenerispora sediminis
CATCAAACCCCTCATCCGCGACCTCCTCGACACCCACCCCGACGGCACCAGCACCCTCGAAGAACTCCACCCCCGCTGGGCCCCCAACATCGTCACCGGCCTCGGCCGCCTCACCGGCGCCACCGTCGGCGTCATCGCCAACAACCCCCTCCGCAAAGGCGGCTGCCTCGACGCCCTCTCCGCCGAAAAGGCCGCCCGCTTCGTCCGCATGTGCGACGCCTTCGGCATCCCCCTCACCGTCATCGTCGACGTCCCCGGCTACCTCCCCGGCGTCCACCAGGAATGGGACGGCGTCGTCCGCCGCGGCGCCAAACTCCTCCACGCCTTCGGCGAAGCCACCGTCCCCCGCGCCACCCTCATCATCCGCAAGGCCTACGGCGGCGCCTACATCGCCATGAACGCCCGCTCCCTCGGCGCCACCACCGTCCTCGCCTGGCCCCACGCCGAAGTCGCCGTCATGGGCGCCCGCGCCGCCGTCGACATCCTCCACCGCCGCACCCTCGCCGCCGCACCCCACCACCAACGCGACGCCCTACGCACCCGACTCGCCGACGAACACACCGCCACCGCCGGCGGCCTCCACCGCGCCCGCACCATCGGCGCCGTCGACGCCGTCATCGACCCCCCGCACACCCGCCACCACCTCGCCCACGCCCTCGCCGCCGCACCCGCACACCGCGGCACCCACAGCAACATCCCCCTCTAGAAAAAACCCGCGCCACCCGACGTCCCACCCACCAGGAAGAACCCCACATGCGCATGCTCATCACCGGCGCCGCCGGATTCATCGGCTCCAACTACGTCAGAAAACTCCTCACCGGCGCCTACCCCCGCCACACCGACACCCACGTCACCGCCCTCGACAAACTCACCTACGCCGGCAACCCCGCCAACCTCGCCGCCGTCGCCGACCACCCCCGCCTCACCTTCGTCACCGGCGACATCACCGACACCCACCTCCTCGCCGCCCTCGTCCCCGGCCACGACGCCATCATCAACTTCGCCGCCGAAACCCACGTCGACCGCTCCATCACCAACGCCGCCGCCTTCCTCCACACCAACACCACCGGCACCCAGACCCTCCTCGACGCCGCCCTCACCGCCCGCGTCCCCCGCTTCCTCCAGGTCTCCACCGACGAGGTCTACGGATCCATCACCACCGGCTCATGGACCGAAGACCACCCCCTCCAACCCAACTCGCCCTACGCCGCCTCCAAAGCCGCCGGCGACCTCATCGCCCGCGCCTACGCCCGCACCCACCGCATGAACATCACCATCACCCGCTGCGGCAACAACTACGGCCCCCACCAGTACCCCGAGAAGATCATCCCCCTCTTCATCACCAACCTCCTCGACCACCAGCCCGTCCCCCTCTACGGCACCGGACACAACATCCGCGACTGGATACACGTCGACGACCACTGCCGCGCCATCCACCTCACCCTCGAAAAAGGCGCCCCCGGCGAGACCTACAACATCGGCGGCGGCACCGAACTCACCAACCGCGAACTCACCAACCGCCTCCTCCACGCCTGCGACGCCGACCCCCGCCTCGTCCACCACGTCCCCGACCGCCCCGGACACGACCACCGCTACTCCCTCGACGACACCAAACTCCGCCGCCTCGGCTACACCCCCACCACCGACTTCACCACCGGCCTCGCCGCCACCGTCGACCTGTCTCTTATACACATCTGACGC
>NZ_QEIO01000299.1 GCF_003336425.1 Marinitenerispora sediminis
GGCGGGTGCGGGGCACCAGATCGGGCGAGGACGTCGTCGCCTTCCTCGGGATCCCCTACGCCGCCGCCCCGTTCGGCGCCCGCCGCTTCCGGGAGCCCCAGGCGCACCGCCCCTGGCGCGGCGTGCGCCGCGCCGACGCCTTCGGCCCGGTCCCCCCGCAGCCGGACCTGCCCGAGGAGCGGCCCGAGGACGGCGGATGCGTGCTCACCGTCAACGTCTGGGCCCCGCCCGGCCGCGGCCGGGCGCGGCCGGTCCTGGTCTGGGTGCACGGCGGCGCCTACCGCTCCGGGTTCTCGGCCGACCCGCTCTACGACGGCACCCGGCTGGCCCGGCACGGGCTGGTCGTCGTCTCGCTGAACTACCGGGTCGGGTTCGAGGGCTTCGGCCACATCCCGGGCGCCCCCGCCAACCGGGGCCTGCTCGACCAGGTGGCCGCGCTGCGCTGGGTGGCCGCCAACATCGGCGCGTTCGGCGGCGATCCCGGCAACGTCACGCTCGCCGGCGAGTCCTCCGGGGGCGGCTCCGCCGTCTGCCTGGTGGCCATGCCCGCGGCCCGGGGACTGTTCCGCCGGGCCATCGCGCACAGCGTCCCCTACGACTTCTTCACCCCCGAGGCCGCCGCCGCCATCGGCGAACGCGTCGCCGACGCGGCCGGGAGCGCGCCGACCCCCGAGGCACTCGCCGAGCTGCCGCCCGGGGACCTCGTGGACGCCTCGGAGCGGGTGACCGCCGAGTTCCAGTCCGGCGACCCCGCGTCGCTCCGCTCCTACACCACCACCGTCTTCGCGCCGGTGGTGGACGGCGACGTGCTGCCGGCCGCGCCCCTCGCGGCCCTGGAGGGCGGCGCGGGCGCGGCCACCGACCTGCTGCTCTGCCACACGCTGCAGGAGTTCCGGCTCTTCCCCGGGGTCGGCGCCGCGCCGCAGGTCACCGAGCACGACGAGCTGCCCGACGTCGCCCGGGCCTTCGGGCTGCCGCCGCGGCGCGTCGCCGGCTACCGCGCCCTGGCGCCCGAGGCCACCGCGTACGACCTGTACACCATGATCGCGACCGACGGCCGCTACGCCGAGTACGGCACCCGGCTCGCCGAGGCGCAGACCGGCGCCGGCGGCCGCGCCCACCTGTCCCGGTTCGCCTGGCCGAGCCCCGCCCTGGACGGTGTGCTCGGGGCCTGCCACTCCCTCGACGTCCCCTTCGCCTTCCGCAACCTGGACGCCGGGCAGTACGCGCGGTTCCTCGTCGGCGAACCGGGCCCCGCCGAGCACGCACTCGCCGAGCGCATGGCCCGCGCGTGGGCGGACTTCGCCGCGACGGGCGACCCGGGCTGGCCGGCCCTGTCAAGCGGCGACACCCCGGTGCGGGTATGGAACCGCGAGGACGACCTCGTCCACGACGACCCCGCGAGTGGCACGCGCGCGCTGTGGCGGGACGTGGACTTCCACGCGCCCACAAGCGGCGGGCCGTGCTAGGACATGTCCGCCGCGAGGTCCCGTGGTCGGCCGCGGTCCTGCCCGGGGGACCGGCCGAGCGCCCCGGCGCCCGCGGAAGCGGCCCCCTCCGGTCCGGTCACTCCGCCTCGGCCTGTCGGCCCGCGGCGGTGTCCGGGCGGCGCGGGCCGACAGGCCGAGGCGGAGTGACCGGACCGGAGGGGGCCGCTTCCGCGGGCGCCGG
>NZ_QEIO01000300.1 GCF_003336425.1 Marinitenerispora sediminis
GCCGGAGCCCGGTGGGCGCCGGTGCGGCGTGGCGCCGGGTGGGCCCGACCGCCGGAGCGCCGGGAGGGACGGTCACGGCGGAGGCCGCCGGGGCGCTCGGCCGCCGGCGGCCCGCGGTTCAGCCGGCGGGCTGCGCGACGGCGCGGTCGTCGAGCCGGTGGTAGGCGCGCAGGGTGAGGAGCCGCTGCAGGGTGACGGCCGTGCGCCGGTCGTTGGTGCTGCCGGAGCACCAGGTGGGACCGGGGGCCGGCCAGCCGCCGTCGGGCTGCTGCTGGGCGATCGCGTGGTCGAGGTGCGCGTTGATCTGGGCGTCGGTGAACAGCTGCCGCGCGATCGAGTCGGGCTGGCCGGCGATGTCGAGCGGCGTGTGGACGTCTCCCCGGGCGGCGGGGTCGAGTTCGATGACGGCGCGGATCATCGGGGCGATGCGGGCGAACTCCGCCTTGGCGCGTGCGCGGTCGGGCACGTGCTGGAGGAAGGTGCACACCGCGATGGCTTCTTCGGGGTGCGTCCAGTGGAGGGCGCCGATGCGGGTCCAGCAGAACGCGGTGGCGCGGTCCCGCCAGCGGTGGGAGATGTGGTGCTTGTGCAGCAGGCCGACGATGGCGGCGGTGGGCCGCAGGGCGCCGCCGAAGTCGTCGTGCTCGCGCCACCAGGGCGCGGCTTCGGTGTGGCGGACGTTGGGCAGGACGCCGCCGACACCGCCGTTGGGCCGGGTGACGCTGGTCAGGTAGGTGCAGGTCTCCTGGGCGAGGTCGCGCGGGATGGGGCCGAGTTCGTCGAGGATGCGCAGGGCGGCCTCGACGGCGAGGGGTTGGCTGCCGTGGCCGCGTAAGTCGGGTTCGAGGCCGTTTCCGTACCCTCCGTCGACGTTGCGGTAGGCGCCCAGGACCGCGTAGACGGGTTCGGCGTGCCCGCGCTGGAAGTGGTGGGCGAAGCGCAGCCGGTCCAGCAGCCGCGCGTTGCGCATGATGAAGTGTTCGGCGGTCTGCAAGGTATCCGAGGTCACCGTTGTCATATTGAGAAGGTACGCCGGGAACGCCCGCGTCAAACATCCTCATACGATCGCGAATCGGCACGTTTTGGCAGGTCGTGCGGGCTCCGGCGATCGGCGCCCCGCCGGAATCCAGACGCGTTCTTAACGCGGCGGGACGGCCGGGCGCCGCACCGGCCCCGGGCGGGTGCGGCGGTGCCGCCACCGCAGCACCGCGCCGGCCCAGGAGAGCGCGACCACGAGGGCGACGAGCAGCCGCACGGCGCCGATGGCGTCGGCGGGGTAGAGGACGCCGGTGAGGTAGTGCGCGATGAACCCCTGCGCCCCCAGCCCGGCTCCGCCGGCGCGGACGCGCGCCCAGTCCTCGACGACGGTGAGCGGGCAGGTCCAGCCGATGACGAGGATGCCCAGGCCGTAGCCGGCGACGAGCACGTGCGGCCAGACGGCCCGCGGCCACCGCCACGCGAAGAAGCCTCCGACGACCAGGTAGCCGAGGAAGCAGAAGTGGGCGAGCATGGCGGCTTCGCCGAGGACGCGGTACCCCATGCCTCCACGGTAGGCGCGGGGGCGCGGCGGGGGATCCGCCGTTCTACTCAGGCCGGGTGCTCAGGCCGGCGGGCGGGCCGGGGCCCGCCGGGGTGCCGGACC
>NZ_QEIO01000004.1 GCF_003336425.1 Marinitenerispora sediminis
CATCCCCACCGACCGCCCCTCGCCCGCGCGACCGCCGCGCTACCGTCGCTGGAATCGGTCGCGACCGCGTATCCCCTGCTCGGCCGGAGACAGGGAGGGGCGGTGGCTCAGCCGGTCAGAGCGGGGAACTCACCATCCCCGGGGCGCGGGTGCGAGCCCCGCCCGGCCTGTTCGGAGAAAGTGCGAGGCGGCCGCGCCACCTCAGATGCCCGGGCCGCCGGATCGCACCGATCACACCACGCCCGCTCACTCGGCCGGTACCAGGATCGGGGAGGGGACCGGGATACCGGTGAGCACGGCTTCCACGTTCTCGACGGCCAGGGCGGCCATCCGCGTGCGTGTCTCGGTGGTGGCGGACCCCAGGTGCGGCGCCAGTACCACGTTGTCCATCTCGACCAGCTCGGGCTGCACGGCCGGCTCGTCTTCGTACACGTCCAGGCCCGCCCCGGCGATGCCACCGGAGCGCAGTGCGGCCACCAGCGCCTTCTCGTCGACCACGGGGCCACGGGCGGTGTTGATCAGATAAGCGGAGCTCTTCATGCGCACCAGGGCGTCGGCGTCCACCAGGTGCCTGGTCTCGGGAGTGAGGGGGCAGTGCAGGGAGACCACGTCGGAGGAGGCGAGGAGTTCGTCCAGCGGTAGCCGTCGGCTCGGGCCCGCGGCGTCGAGGCCGCGCCGGGAGAAGTGCACGATCTCCATGCCGAACGCGGCCGCTCGCTGCGCGACGGCCTGCCCGATACGTCCCAGGCCGACGATGCCCAGTCTCTTGCCCCGGAGGCCGGTCCCCAGCATGAACGAGATGTCCCACTCCCACGGGGTCCCCGATCGGATCAGCCGGTCGCCTTCCGACACCCGCCGGGTGACGTCCAACAGAAGTGCCATGGTGAGGTCCGCGGTGGCGTCGACCAGCACGCCCGGCGTGTTGGTGGCGATCACCTGGTGCGCGTTCGCTGCGCGCAGATCGAGGTTGTCGTAACCGGTGGCGACGTTGGCCACGACCCGCAGCTGCGGCCCGGCGGCCTTGAGCACACCTTCGTCGATGCGGTCGTTGATCGTCGCGATCACCGCGTCGGCACCCCGGACGGCCTCCCGCAGTTCTCCCGGGGACAGCGGCCGCTCGTGCGGTGAGACCCAGACCTCTCCCAAGCGCTCAAGGGGGGCGAGGACCTGGCCGGGCAGGGCCCGAGTGACAACAATTCGAGGATTCGGACTCATCGATTATCCCGCTTTCTTCCTTGGGGCGGAGAGCTTCGAATGGTTTACCGGATCAGAAGTCACGTGACCAGGTGTCGCGACGCGGCCTGTGCTCCCGTCAGGCGATCAGAGACGCAAGCGGAAGGGGATCGCCGAAAACCGTCAGGAGTCCTGGATCCGCTGCGAAGCGCTGGAGTCTGTCGCCGAAAGAGCCTGCAGGCGCACCGCCACCGAGATGCGGAAGAACGGCTCCGGTTCGCGCCACGCATGGCCGAGCAGCCGCGTGATCCTCTCCAGGCGCTGGAGCACGGTGTTGGTGTGCACGCCCATCAGCCGCGCCGTGCGGGCGGGACTCGCGTTGCAGTCCACGAACCGGTGGAGGGTGGTGAGCAGGTCTGTCCTGCGTTCGGTGTCCCAGCACCGGATGGGACCGATCGTGTGGTCGATGAACCGCCGTACGCTGGTCGGGTCGTGGGCGAACATGGCGGTGTAGGGCAGGTAGGCATCAGCCGCGACCGCAGCGGATTCGATCCCGAGGGCGACCAGCACACGGCCGCAGTCCCGCACCGCGGAGAAGCGGGCGCTCAGTTCGTCGAGGGTGTCGGCAGGGGCCGCGGCCACCGTCAGCACTTCGCTGGTACCTGTTCCGGCACACACGCGGTCGCGGGCGGCGGTCGCGGCATGCCGCGGGTCGGTCTCCGGAACGACGAGTGTGATGAAGCCGTCCACATCGCCCGCCAGGCCGCCCCGTGCGGCCGCTGCCTGTGCGGCGCGCAGCGCTGCACGGCGCTGCGCTGGCGCCACCACGGTGATGACGAGGGTGCGCAGGTCCTCCGGGCGCAGCCCGCGGGCACGCAGCCGGGCAGGCAGATGGGAACGGCGTCGGACGTCTGGGCTGACCAGGTCACCGAGGAGTTCGCCGCGCACCCGGCCTTCGGCGTAGACGACCGCGTCCTGGTTCAGGGTGAGCAGCGCGGTGATCTGTGCGGCCCGTTCGATGGTGCGCTGCTCCACCGCGCCGAGCTCCACCGCGCCGTCGCCGATGAGCAGGCCGCCGAGCATCGTCTCCCCGGCGAGGACGGCGACCGCGGCGTGGACGTCGTCCACCGGTGGGTCCAGCAGAGTGCAGCGTCCGGAGCGCCGACTGGCCGTGATCGCCGACCGGACAGCGGGCGGGTCGATCACGGCGGCCGTGGTCCGGTCGTCGGATGAGGCGAGCACGGCGTAGTTCTCATCGAGGATCACGACGGGCCGCTCCAGGGAGGCTCCCAAGGTCCGCGCGACGTCGGCGGCTCCGCCGCCGCGCAGAATCGCCGCGGTCAGCTCCGCGTGCACCCGGCTGGAGCGTTCCATCGCCTCGACGTGCTCGGCCAGCGCGGCATACGCCAACCGCGCCTCGTTGGCGGCCTCGCGGGTCTGGGTGAGCAGGCGGGCCGACTGCAGCACGACGGCGACGTTGTCGGCGAAGGCCGACAGCAGTGCCACCTCCTCCGGGGAGAACGCGTGCTCGTCGCGGTTCGCGGCGAACAGCACGCCCAGCACCTGTTCGCCGGCGATCAGCGGAACACCCAGGAGGGAGACGAGGCCTTCGGCGCGGACCGCGCTGTCGATGCTCTCGGAGCGCGGCACATCGTCGAGCTGTTCGTAGCGCGAGGTCCACTGCGGAGCGCGGGACTCAACGACTTTGCTGGCCAGGCCGATGTGGGGCGGCACCCTCAACCGCTGGAAGGACGGGGCGACCGCCCCGGCAGTGGAGCGTACCCGCAGCTCGCGCGTCGTCTCGTCGAACTCCGACAGATAGGTGACGTCGGTTCCGGCCAGGTCGTGGGCACGCCGCACCAACCGGGCGATCAGCAGATCGACGTCATGCAGTTCGGCGAGTTCCCGCGCACTGGAGAACAGCGCGGACAGTTCCCGTCCGCGCCGGTGCAACCGGGCCATCGCCCCCTGGAGCTCTCGGACCCGCCGAGCCACCTGCGTCGCCGTGGCGACGTCGAGCCGCTCAGCGAGCAGCAGGTCGACCACGGCGTCCTGCTCGTCCGGGCGGCCCTTGGCCGCGAGGTCGAGCAGCGCCAGTACAGCGGCCACCGAGACACCGGGTTGCCGTGCCGGCTCGGTATGCCGGGGCGTCGCCGCAGCGACCGGCGGATGGTGCGCAGCCCGAGCGTCGTCCGGGTCGCCGATCGGCGGTGGGGGAGCGCTCATCCATCCCAACCTGTGTGAACCGTCCACTGAGTACGCCCACTACATGTACTCATCGTACGTGGTCGGTGCCACAGGAAGTGCCTAGAGTCTGGGGTGTGACAGCGGCGCCACGCAGACGGCATTCACAGGTCGCAAAGCCCCACGACGCGTCCGGCCCGTCTCGGACCGCCCTACCCTCCCCGGCGAAACGGGGGCGTCCGATCCGGTAGCACCGCTTCGGTCGCTGCCGCCGGCTGCCCCCCGAGGCGGCGTTCCACCACGCCGCCAGCCTGGCGTCCCTCAACGGCATGGTGCGGCCGTACCGCGGAACCTGGTCGTCGCCGAGACCGTCCGGGTGCCCGTGAGCGGACGTGCCCGCCACTGACCCTCCATCCCAACGAATCAGACCAACCGCTCGCGGGGCTCCCGCACGGCCGATCACTGGAAGTAGGTAAGGATCCATGGCAGTCAACAGCCGGCTTTCCGGCTTGAAGGACCTGTCGATCAGCGAGCGCCGCGCCCGCGTCGCGGACAGCACCGCTGTGGAGCCGACGAGCCTCGAGGTACTGGACCCGGAGCACGGCCTCACCATCGAGCAGGCCGACCACATGGTCGAGAACGCGGTCGGCGTGATCGGCATCCCGCTGGGCGTGGCGACCAACTTCACGATCAACGGTCGCGACTACCTGGTCCCGATGGCCACTGAGGAGCCGTCGGTGATCGCCGCGGCCAGCAACGCCGCCCGCATCGCCCGCGGCACCGGCGGATTCGCCACCTCGACCACCGAACCGCTCATGAGGGCGCAGATCCAGGTCGTCGACGTCGCTGATCCGCGCGCCGCCCGGCTGCGGCTGCTCGAAGCCCGCGACGAGCTCATCGCGCTGGCCAACGAACAGGACCCCCAACTCGTCCGCTTCGGCGGGGGCGCCCGGGACGTGGCCGTGCACGTGGTCGACGCTCCGGCCGGCACGTATGTCGTGCTGCACCTGATCGTGGACGTGCGCGACGCGATGGGCGCCAACGCCGTCAACACCATGGCAGAGGCGGTCGCCGCGCGGATCGGCGAGGTCGCCCAGGGCCGCTCGCTGCTGCGGATCCTCAGCAACAAGGCCGACCTGCGCCTGTGCCGAGCGCGTGCCGTCTTCGACGCTGACGCCCTCGGGGGCGCCGAGGTGGTCGACGACATCGTGCACGCGGCCGCCTTGGCCGAGGCCGACCCGTACCGGGCCGCCACCCACAACAAGGGGATCATGAACGGCATCACCGCCGTCGTCCTGGCCACCGGCAACGACACCCGTGCCGTCGAAGCCGGCGCCCACTCCCACGCCGTCGGGCCCGACGGCCGCTACACCTCGCTGTCCCACTTCGAAAAGGACGCCGACGGCAACCTGGTCGGTGCTCTGGAACTGCCGATGGCGGTCGGCCTCGTGGGAGGAGCGACCAAGGTGCACCCGGTCGCGCGGGCCGCCGTGGCGCTGCTCGGAGTCGCCACCGCCCGCGAACTCGGCGAAGTCATCACCGCCGTCGGCCTGGCTCAGAACCTCGCCGCGGTCCGTGCACTGGCGACCGAGGGCATCCAGCGCGGCCACATGTCGCTGCACGCCCGCAACGTCGCCGTCACCGCCGGAGCCACCTCCGAGGAACTGCCCCTGGTGGTGGCCCGGTTGACCGCCGACCGCGCGGTGAGCGGCGACCACGCCGCGAAGATCCTCGCCGAGGTGCGGGCCGGTCGGCGGGAGAACGCCCGATGAGGCCAGCCGAGCCCCACCCCGGCCACCAGGACGACCAGTCCTACGTCGAGGTGTGGAACGACACCGTCGACCTGCGCCACCTGGCCGCGTCGCTGGTGATCGGCGTGGTCGGCGGGCTGCCGCTGTTCCTCCTCGCCCGCGCCGTGCTGCGCGGGTGGCTGGACACCCTGGCCCTCGCCGACGGCTACGCACTACTGGCAGGGCTGGCCGGCTGCCTGGCGGCGGGTGCCGTCTGCGCCCGGCGGTTCCCGCCCAAGCGCGTCTTCACCGACGACGCCGAGACATCCGCGGCACTGCGGCGCGCGGCCTTGGCCGAGCTGGCCCGGGACACCGACACCACGACGCCCGACCTGCTGCCCGCCGCTGTGCGGAGCGAGCTGGCGGAACTGGACCTGCTGGAGGACCGAGCGGACTCCGAGACCGGGGCCCAGCGTCCGGAAGGAGCCGGATCACGGTGATCACCGACCTGATATGGGCCCTGGGCATGGGCCTGACCGGTGCCCTCGTCTTCGCCGGGATCGGCCTGGTCTCCGGCACGGACGAGACCTCGACGCTCGGCCCCCTCACCCTGCTGGTGGTACTGCTCGGTGTCCCGCCCGCCGGGGTGATCACCTTCTTCCTCGCCGGCGCGGTGGCCAAGCACATGACCCACGCGATCCCCACCACGCTGCTCGGGATCCCCGGCGACACCACCGCCGTGCCGCTGCTGGAAGACGCCCGGGCGATGCGCCGCATCGGCGCCCCGCACATCGCCCTGCGCAAGGCCCTGGCCGGCGGCCTCCTCTCGGCCGCGATCGCCGTCCCGGTCTCGGTCGGCGTCGCCTCGCTCCTGGCACCCTTCGCGGAGCCGGTGCAGGAGGTCATCCCGTATGTGTTCGTGGCCGTCGCCCTGCTCGTCGCGTACTTCTCGCCGGGCCGGTGGGCCGCCGTCGCCGGGCTGGCCCCGTTCACACTCGCCATCGCCGCGCTGAGCGGCTTCGCCCAAGGCGTGCTCGACAAGCCACTGAGCATCAGCTTCTTCCTCGGCATCGCGATCGGGCCACTGGTGATCGACCTGCTCATCGCCGGGTCCCGCTCCGGCCGCGGAACGCTGCCACGCAGCGCGGGCAAGGCGTTCTCACTGGCCCCGGAAGCCGTCGCTTCGTACAGATGGTTCCCCAACCCCTTCCGGGTACTGACCCGGCGGCAGGCCGGTACCACCGCGGCCGTCGCCGCGGTGACGTCCACGACCTTCATGCTCAGCCCGGTGGCCACCGCCGTCATGGCAGGCGAGGTCGTCGGCGCCCGTATCAAGCATCCCTACCAGCGGCTGAGCACCCTGATGTCGGTGAAGAACGGCACCACGGAGTCGACCTACATCGCCGAGACGCTCATCCCCCTGATCGCCTTCGGCCTGCCGCTCAGCCCCGTTGCCGCGGGCCCCGCCGCCGCTCTGTTCAACGCGCCCCCGGTCTTCACCGTGGAGGGCCGCGTACACAACCTGCACACCCTGCTGTCCACCTGGCAGTTCCTGGTCTTCGGTCTGCTCGCCGTCGCCATCGCCGCGCTCGTCGTCTACCCCCTGGCGATGCGGCACGCCCGCACCGCCAGCGCCTGGGTCGCACGCAGGATCAGTCACGAGGCGCTCATCGGGGCGTTCGCCGGGCTGATCTGCGTGGTGGCCTGGTACGAGGGCGGAGTGCTGGGGCTGCTCGTCACGGTCGCCGTCGGCGCACTGGCGGGAGCCTTCCACCGCCTGCTCGGCATGACATCCGGCGCGCAGTACATGGCCTTCTACGTGGCCACCCTCTTCGTCCCCCTGCTCACCACCTGACAGGCGCCATCGCGCCTGGGAGGGACCGTCCCCGCTGCACGGCGTCGCGCCGGGCCGGAGGGCGATGCCGCTGATCGACGCCGCACAGCTCGACGACCGCGCGCACTGTGCGCGGGCGTGGCCCCGGCTGGTCCCGGCGTCGGGCCCCTGGGTACCGCTTACCGAGATGTTCGGTGACCGAATCCTCCGCCGTGCTACCGCCGTGCTACCGTCGCTAGAATCGGTCACGACCGCGTATCCCCTGCTAGACCGGGGATATGGAGGGGCGGTAGCTCAGCTGGTCAGAGCAGGGGACTCATAATCCCTGGGTCGCGGGTTCGAGCCCCGCCCGCCCTACTGCGCACGAAAAAGCGCCGCCGGCCTGTGAAGACAAGGTCCGCGGCGCTTGGCGTGTCAGGCCGACTAATTACGACTGCATCTGGCCGACCGCAGATGGCTGCGGGGGGAACACGCTGAAGTTCTGCGGCTGCCGAATCCACGGGGTCGGGGGCGCGATCCGTTCGAAGTTCGACGGTGTTGTCTCGTAGACGCAAGCGATGCCGAGGTCCGTGAGTAGCTCTATAAGATCTTCTGGCGGACGTGCGGGCAGGAGCAAGGCGAGCTGCAGGCCCTCAATGTCGAGATGGCGGCTGTAATCAAGAAGCTGCCCGATCCCCATCCGGACGGCTTCGCGGGTCGCTGTCCCTTTGGCTTCCAGCAGTTCCTTCGCCTGCTCGTCGTAGAGATCAGTAAGCAGTGGTCTCGATACGCCGGGAGGTACGATCTTCCATCGCTTTGCTGTGTGGTTCAGTCGTTCGAGATGAGTGGTATAGCGAGTTGACTGCTGGGTATGGTCGCTGGCTCGATGCATGATCAGCTAAATCGAGCCAGTGAGCGTGGGGAACGCGGCAAAGCCCTGCTCAGCGTGCCGACGTGCGAGGCGGAGCACGTGCCGTATGTCGTGCGGTCGAAACTGGGACACGCCACTGTCCCGACTCCGGGGAGGGACCGCAGCCGTCGGGGCTCTGCCTTCAGGTGTGCGGCGTGGTGGCGCCGTCGAGGAAGCGGGCACCTCCCGCGGAACCCGTGCGCGTCCCCCGAGGGGGCGGCGGAAAATGCGGTGCCTGGGGGCCGGGGGCCGGGCTAGAGTCGCGGGCATGTGTTTCTACCTGATCTGCGGCTGACGCGGGTCGGGGCGGCGTTGCGCCCCTTACGCGTGACTGGGTGCGTCCCCGGTGACCGGGTTCTCTACCGGAGAGGGCGGCGTACCGGCTTGCCGTGTGTTCCCGCTGCCGTAGACCTGAAGTGAGTGATCTCCCGTGAGTCGTCGCCGTGCCCATATCGCGATGGTCGGTGTCCCCGCTGTCAGCCATGTCCTGCCGAGCCTGGAGGTCATCCGCGAGCTGGTGGCCCGGGGCCATCGGGTGACCTATGCCAACGACCCGGCGGTGGCCGACCTGGTCGCGGGGGCCGGGGCCGAGCTCGTGCCGTGTGCCTCCGTGCTGCCGGTCGCCGACAACAACTGGCCCGACGACCCCATCGCCGCCATGGGGCTCTTCCTCGACAACGCCATCGAGGCGCTTCCGCAGTTGCGCGCCGCCTACGACGGCGATCCCGCGGACCTCTACCTGTACGACATCGGCGGCTACGCCGCGCGCGCCCTCGCCGAGTCGCAGGGGCGGCCCATCATGCAGCTGTCCCCGACGTTCGTGGCCTGGAAGGGCTACGACGAGGAGGTCGCGGCGCACCTGTGGCAGCTGCCGGGGGCCGCCGAGTACCGGGCGAAATTCACGCGGTGGCTCGCCGGCAGCGGGGCGGCCACCACCGACGTGGACGCCTTCTCCGGCCGTCCCGAACGGGCCCTGGCACTGATCACCCGGGCGATGCAGCCGCACGCCGACCAGGTCGACACCGACGCGGTGACGTTCGTCGGGCCCTGCGTCGACGCACGTGCCGCCGAGGAGGACTGGGCCCGTCCGGCCGACGCGGAGA
Source organism: Marinitenerispora sediminis (assembly GCF_003336425.1). Taxonomy (GTDB): domain Bacteria; phylum Actinomycetota; class Actinomycetes; order Streptosporangiales; family Streptosporangiaceae; genus Marinitenerispora; species Marinitenerispora sediminis. Next base: position 8,914 of record NZ_QEIO01000004.1, read on the forward strand.
ACGTGCTGCTGATCTCCCTGGGCTCGGCCTACACCCGTCAGCCGGAGTTCTACCGCCAGTGCCTGGCGGCCTACGGCGGCCTGCCCGGGTGGCACGTCGTCCTCCAGATCGGCAGGCACACCGATCCGCGGGAACTGGGCGACATCCCGGCCAATGTCGAGGTGCACTCCTGGGTCCCGCAGCGGGCGATCCTGGAGAAGGCGGACGCCTTCGTCACCCATGCCGGCATGGGCGGCTGCGGTGAGGGGCTGCTGGCAGGCGTCCCGATGATCGCCGTTCCGCAGGCCGCCGAGCAGTTCGTCAACGCCGACCGGCTCGTGGAACTGGGCGTGGCCCGCCGCATCGACACCCCGGACGCCACCGCCGAGACCCTGCGGGCGGCCCTGCACGACCTCGTCACCGACGCGGAGGTCGCCCGCCGCTCGGCACTGCTGGCCGCCGACGCCAGAGCCGAGGGTGGCACCATGCGGGCCGCCGACCTCGTGGAGGAGATGCTCGGCTGAGCTCCCCCCGCCGCGGCCCGGAACGGTGCGGCAGCCCTCCGCTGCCCACCGTCCCTCCGCCGCGGCCTCGGCCCGCCGGGCGGCGCTCCTGATCCGGCGGGCACCGGGGCGGCCGGGTGTCAGGTGAAGTGGAAGCCGCCGTTGACGACGATCCGCTGGCCGGACACGAAGCCGGCTTCCTCGGAGGCGAGGTAGGCGACGGCGCCCGCCACGTCGTCGGGAGTGCCCCAGCGGCGGACGGCCTGCCGTCCCAGCCAGTGCTCCGCCACCTCCGCGGGGATGGTGCCGTGCCGCTCGACCGGGATCCATCCCGGGGCGACCAGGTTGACCGTGATGCCGTCCCCGCCGAGTTCCAGCGCCCATCCGCGGGTCAGACCGAGCAGGGCGCCCTTGGCGGCCATGTACGCCGACCAGCCCGGATCCGCCCGGTCGAACAGGTCGCTGCCGATGTGGACGACCCGGCCCCATCCCGCGGCGCGCATGTCCGCGACGGCCGCGTGCAGCAGGGCGAGGGGGCTCTTGGTGAAGAACTCGAAGTGGCGGAGCATGTACGTCCACGACAGCTCCTCGACGGGCACCTCGCCCTGCGGGCCGGAGGCGTTGGCGACCGTCACCAGGACCGGCCCGAAGCGCTCGCGGGCGGCCTGGACCATCGCGGCCACCTGCTCCGGGTCGGTGGCATCGGCGCTGATCGCCACCGCCCGACCCCCGGCGCGCGCGATGCCGCCGGCGGTCTCCTCGGCCGCCACCGGGTCCAGGTCGTTGACGACCACCGGCCGCCCTTCGGCAGCCAGCCGGCGGGCGATCGCCGCGCCCAGTCCGCGCCCGGCGCCGGTGATCACCGCGGTTCCCGTCTTCATCTCTGCTCTCCTTGGTATCGGGCCGACCCGCGTCCGGGGCGGCGGGGGTTCACAGCAGGTTCCTGCGCCGCAGCGCCGGCAGTACCGGCACGAGGGCGACCAGCACCGCGGTCAGCGCCGCGACCCCCAGGAACGCCTGCCGCACGCCGGAGGCGTCGGCGAGGAGGCCGAAGTAGGCCGGGCTGACGAGGAATCCCAGGTAGGCGACCGAGGTGATGGCGGAGGTGGCTCGTCCCCGGGACCGGTCCGCAACGGAGCGGAGCCCGTAGGACACCAGGGTCGGGAAGATGACGGCGGTTCCCACGGCGGCCGCCGCGATCCCGAGCAGCGCCGTCCACAGGGAGGACGCGACCATGACGACCACCCCTCCGGCGGTCGCCGACACGGCCCCCAGGACCACCGCCGCCACCGGTCGCGCCTGCGCGGGCCCGGCGGCGAGGAAGCGGGTCAGCGCCGCCAGGGCCGCGAACGCGGCCGGCGCCAGCGCGGCCAGCGCGGGCGGGGCGAGGTACTCGTCGGTGAACAGCACCGCGCCCCACGACTGGTAGGCGTTCTCGGAGGCGAAGGCCAGGGCCCCGATGACGCCCACGGCCAGCAGCGGGACCGTCCGGACCGCCAGCGGGCCGCGGCCGGTGCGGCCGGCGCCGTGCGGTGCCGGGGACGGCGCCGGGCGGGCGCCCGCCCAGGCGTAGACCGTCCGCGCCAGCACCACCGTGATCACGGCACCCGCGGTGAAGTTGACGAACAGGTTCCCCGTGACGCTGCCGAGGCCGCCCGCTCCCAGGCTGACCACCGCGACGGTGAGGGAGAACGCTCCGTGCGACCGCGAGACCACGGGGCGCCCGGTGCGTCTCTCCACGGTCGCGGCGAGAGCGTTGATCGCGACGTCCGTCGCCCCCGAGGACGCCCCCACGAGGAAGATGGCGGCGCACAGGGCGGCGAAGTTCGCCGCCGCGCCGGCCACGAGCACACCGGAGAGCCCCAGGGCCGCGAGCAGCACACCCGCGACTCTGAGGCCGAGCGCGTCGATGAGCCGCCCGGTGGCGAGCATCGCGGGCAGCGCGCCCGCGCCGACGAACAGCAGGGCGATACCGAACTCGCCGTCGGTCACGCCGGCCCGCTCCCGTAGCAGCGGCAGCGTGGCGCCCCAGATGCCCCAGAAGGTGCCGAGGCCCGCGAATGCCAGATACGGCGCCGCGCTCCGCGGAGGGGCGGAGAGCGTCTGTGAGACCGTCATTGTGTAACGATACACAGATAGGCTCGGTCTGTGGTAGGCAATCGCAGACGCGTGACGCTGAAGGAAGTGGCGACCCGTGCCGGGGTGTCACCGATGACCGCGTCCTACACCTTCAGCAAGCCGGGCCGGGTCGCACCCGCCACCCGGGAGCTCGTGCGGGAGGCGGCGGCGGAACTGGGGTACCGGCCCGACGCCGTCGGCCGGGCGCTGAGGTCCGGCCGCACGCAGCAGCTCGGGGTCGTCTTCGGCGAGCACCTCTCCTACGCCTTCGACGACCCCCAGGCGGCGCAGTTCCTGGCCGGTGTCGCCGAGGTGTGCGTGGCGGAGGTCTTCGGGGTCACACTCATCCCCACGCGGGGTGACACCTCCGACGTGGACCGCGTCCTGTCCGCCGCGGTTGACGGATACGTGCTGTGGACCACCGCCGAGGACGACCCGGTACTGGACGCGGTCGGCGGCGACCCGCGCCCGGCGGCCATCCAGGGCGGTCCGCGGCGCGACGGCATCGCCTGCGTCACCCAGGACGACTACCAGGCCGCCTTCGCCGTCGCCAGCCAGGCGCTGGGGGAGGACCGCGCGCCGGTCGTGCTCTCCTTCCCGGCCGACCGGTCCCGCCGCAGCGCCGTCGCCACCGGAGCGGACCTCCCCGCAGACGTGCTCTTCCCCGTGACCGCCGCCCGGCTGCGCGGGTACCGCGACGCGATCGAGGCCAGCGGCAGGACCTGGGCCGAGACGCCCGTGGCCGTCGCGCCCAGGAACACCAGGGGCGAGGGCGCCGCGGCGGCCCGCCGCCTTGCCCCCGGGCTGCCGGCCAATACCCTGGTCATCGCCATGAGCGACGAACTCGCCCTCGGCGCCTACGAAGCCCTCCACGCGACCCACCCGGACACCGCCTACACCGGTTGGGACGGATCCCGGCCCGCGCTGGAACTCGGGATGTGGTCGGTGACCAACCCGCTCCGCGAACAGGGACGGCGCTGCGCACGGATCGTGGTCGGCGGAGACGGCGGCGGGGACGCGGACGCAACCGCCGGCCGCTTCGTCCCGTGGAGCGTGCGGCGGGGCCCGCTGCCGCGCGAGCACCGCTGAGGGCCGTCCGCGCCGGCTCGGCGTGCTGGGGGCGGCTTCGGGCCGCGGTCCCGCGCCGGTCCGGCCCGGGCTCCCTCGCCCGCCGCCCCGGCGGCCCGCCCCGGCGCCGCGAACCCGACGCCTGCCGACCTTCGTTCACGCGGCTACCCGCGTGAACGGGGGATCGGCGGCGGCTGGACTTGGCTCCTGGCCCCGGAGCGGAGCCGGCGGGCATGTCCTGCCACGCCCGAAGGGCGCGGGCGGGCCTCCGGCGGTCCCGCCGGCGGGCCGCCACGTCAGCGCGTCCCGAAGCTCTCCCGGCGGTCCGGGAACGCTCTCGGCGGGACCGGGCGGCGTCCCCTCCGGCCCCCGTTGCCTCCGGGACCCCGGGCGCGGAGCCGGCCGGGCCCCACCCGGGCGTTTCGAGCCGTTGCCGGCGCAGCCCCACCAGAACCGCTCCGAGGCCGGAAGTTCCGACGTCAGGAACTCGTGAGGACGACGAGCTGGCGGGTCGCCCGGGTCATCGCGACATAGCGGTCGACCGCCCCTTCGATCCCCTCGCCGAACGCCTCCGGGTCGACGAGGACGACCAGGTCGAACTCCAGCCCCTTCGCCAGCTCCGGGGTCAGCGACCGGACGCGCGGCGTCGCCCGGAACGCGGGATCGCCGACAACGCAGGCGGTCCCCTCCGCGTTCTCGGTGAGCCAGGTGTCGAGGACCGCGCCCAGGTCCGCGGCGGATCCGTGCACGACGGGCACACCGGCGCTGCGGATGGAGGTCGGCACGTTGGCGTCCGGGAGCGCCGCCCGGATGACCGGCTCGGCCTGTGCCATGACCTCCTCCGGCGTCCGGTAGTTGATGCTCAGGGAGGCCATGCTGATCCGGTCGAAGCCGGCCCGTTCGAGCCGCTCCCGCCACGACTCCGTGAACCCGTGCCTGGCCTGGGCGCGGTCGCCGACGATGGTGAAGCTCCGGGACGGGCACCGCAGCAGCAGCATCTGCCACTCCGCGTCGGTCAGCTCCTGGGCCTCGTCCACGACGATGTGCGCGAACGGGCCGGCGAGCAGGTCCGGATCGGGGCCGGGCAGCGCGGCCTCGTCGACCAGGCTGTCCTGCAGGTCGCGGCCGCGCAGCATCGTCACCGCGCCCTCGCCGTCGTCGTCGGCTTCCAGCAGGTCGTCGATGACGGTGGCCATGCGCTCGCGTTCGGCGGCGACGGAGGCCTCATACCGGCGCCTGCGCCGCGACGCCCGCGGGTCGCCGAGCCGCTGCCGTGCCGCGTCCAGCAGCGGCAGGTCCGACACCGTCCACGCCTGGGCGTCCTCGCGCCGCAGCTTGCGGATCTCGTCGATGCTGAGCCACGGAGCGCACTTGCGCAGGTAGGCCGGTACCGACCACAGGTCCCCGACGAGGTCGGTCGGTTCGAGCATCGGCCACGCGCGGTTGAGGGTCCTGGTCAGCTCCGCGTTCCGGCGCAGCGACATCCGGAGCACGTCGGGTGAGATGTCGTCATCGTCGTGCTTGTCGGCCAGGATCGCGACCAGCTCCGCCAGGATCTGCTCCCGCGCTTCGTTGTGCGGCGTCCCCGGTTCGACGGCGTCGAAGGCCTCGGCCCAGTCGTCGGCGCTCAGCCAGATGTCGGACCAGTCCGTCATAACCGTCATCCCCTGCGTGGGCGGCTGCTCGTAGAACCGGACGGCCGGTTCGATCGCCTTCACCAGGTCCGCGGACGACTTCAGCCGGGCCACCTCCGGGTCGGCCTCGACCGCCGCCGCGGCCCCTTCGGGGACGAGGTCCCGCAGCGTGCAGGTCTGCACACCCTCCTCTCCGAGGCTGGGCAGGACGTCGGCGACGTAGGCCAGGTAGGGCTGGTGCGGGCCGACGAACAGCACGCCGCCCCGACGGTGGCCGAGGCGGGGGTCGGAGTAGAGGAGGTGGGCGGTGCGGTGCAGGGCGACGACGGTCTTGCCCGTACCGGGACCGCCGTCGACGACGAGGGCGCCGCGGGACCCCGCGCGGATGATGGCGTCCTGGTCGGCCTGGATGGTGCCGAGCACGTCGCGCATCCGGGCCGACCGGTTGGCGCCCAGGCTGGCGATGAACGCGGACTGGTCGTCGAGTGCGGCGTGGCCTTCGAAGCCGTCCGCGGTGAACACCTCGTCCCAGTAGTCGCTGATCCGGCCGCGGGTCCAGCGGTACCTGCGGCGGCTCGCCAGCCCCATCGGGTCGGCGTGCGTCGCCGCGAAGAACGGCTCGGCCGCGGGGGAGCGCCAGTCGAGGAGCAGGCGGCGCCCCTCGCTGTCGGTGAGGCCGAGCCGTCCGATGTACACGGGCTCGGGGTCGTCCGCCCTGACGATACGCCCCAGGCACAGGTCCAGACCGAAGCGGCGCAGGGCGCGCAGCCGAGCGGCCAGCCGGTGGATCTCCAGGTCGCGGTCCAGCGCCTCCCGGCCCTTGCCGCCGGGCGTCCTGCGCCTGGCGTCGAGGCGGTCGGACAGGTCGGCGATCGCCTGCTCGAGGCTCTCCGAGATGGCCGCGAAGTGCCGCTCGTCGTCGGCGATCAGCGCGGGGTCGGCCTTGGCGGAGAGGGTGTCGGGAAGGCCGAACGCGCTGGTGGCCTGCGGGTTCACGTCGTCTCCCGTGCGGTGGGTGGTGGTCACGGTCGACGATTGTGCGGCATGACCGGGGTCTTGCCGCAAGCCCCCGGGTGCGCTATAAGTTCAAAGTGGAGGGAAGTCTCCGGAATCCTCGCCCTCCGTGCCCCCTTGAGCGCCTACAGTGGACAGCACCGTCGACGGCGCGATCGGAGGTCCGCCCCGCTCCAGGTCGGCGGCCCTGCGCACGGCGCGGGCCGCGGCGTCAGATCGCGCGAGTCGACCGGGGCGACGCACCCCGCTCCACTCGGCGGCAGCCACCCAGCACCCCACACGCAGGTGTCGCCGACGGCGCCCGTACCGGCGCGGCGCTGCACCCGGGGCGTGCGGCGGGCGGTGCCGGGGCGGGGCACGGCCTGCCGGCCGGCGCCTGCCGGCTCCGCTACGGCAGGACGGACCGGACCGACTCCGGGGACCGGCCCACCACGGCGGTGCCGTCGTCCGCGGTGATGATCGGCCGCTGGATCAGCACCGGGTGGGCGGCCAGGGCCTCGATCCACCGGCCGCGCTCCGCCTCCCCGCGCGCCCATGCGTCCATGCCCAGCTCCGCCGCCACGGGCTCACCGGTGCGGGCGATGTCCCACGGCTCCACCCGTGGGCGGTTCCGACGAAGGGCAGGAGGTGGTGCTCGCACACCGACCGGAGCGGGATGCCGCGGGCGAGGACGAGTTCGTCGTAGCCCTCGTCGTTGGGGAAGGTCGTCAGGTCGAAGGGGCGGGGGCTGAACAGCTCGGCGTAGGCGCGGGCCATTCTGCCGGGCGTGCCCCGCAGGCTCTCGGAGTCGGTACTGATGCCCAGGGCCTGCAGGAACTGCCCGGCGGCGAGCTCGGCGGCAGCCAGGTCCACTTCCCCGGCCGGCCGGGCCACGCGGACGGGGCCGGCCCCGAGGCGCCGGGGATCCGCGCGGGACGCGGGCCGGACCGGTCCGCACTACCCCGGGCGGAGCGGCCCCGAGCATCCCGGCCGAGTGCCCCCGGGCCGTCGGCGGCGGCCGGGGCCCGGCCGCGTACCCTGCTACGAGGCGCCCGGAGGGAGCCGCCTGCCGGCGTGCATCGCGGCCGATGCGCGCCGGCGGCAGGCGAGCGGCTGCCGCTGCCCCCGCCCCCAGCCGTAGGAAGGTCATGTGGAGCGAAAGCATCTCGAGTACTTTCTCGCGATCGCGAGCCACGGAAGCTTCACCAGCGCGGCGAGCTCGCTGCGGATCGCGCAGCCGTCGCTCTCCTACGCCATAGGCGTCCTGGAGCGGGAGGTGGGGTCACCGCTCTTCCGGCGCGTCGGCCGCGGGGTGGTGCTGACCCCGCTCGGTGAGGCACTGCTCGCGCCGGCCCGGCAGGTGATCCACGACTTCGCACTGGTGCGGACCGCGGCCCGGCAGGTGTCCGGTCTCGTCTCGGGCCGCCTCGACATCGTCGCGGCCACCACCCTGGCCGTCGACCCGCTCGCCTCGTTCGTCGGCGCCTTCCGGCGCCGGCACCCGGGGGTGACGTTCAACATCGTGGACGCGGAGAACGCCGCCGCGGTCGTCGACGTCGTCCGGCGGGGCCAGTGCGAGGTGGGACTCACCGAGCACGGCACCGCCGCGGCGGGGATGCACCAGCTCGACCTGCCCGAACAGGACCTCCTGGCCGTGTTCCCGCCCACCGCCGCCACGCCCGAGGACCCGCTCCGGCTGGAGAAGCTCGCGGACCTCGACTTCGTCACCACTCCCAGCGGCTCCACCACCAGGAGCGCGCTCGACAGCGCGCTGGCCCTCGCCGGGGCGTCTCCGCGGATCGCCGTCGAGACCACCCACCGCGCCGCGATCGTGCCGCTGGTGCTCGGCGGCGCCGGGGCGGCGCTGCTGCCGCGCCGGCTCGCCTGGGAGGCCGGCAGGCTCGGGGCCGTGGTCGTGGCCCTCAGCCCCCCGCTGACGCGCCGCGGGGTCCTCGTGTGGCCGCCCGACGGGCTCTCGCCGGCGGCCCAGGCCTTCGTCGACCTCGTGCGGGCCTGGCCCCCCGATGGCGGTGAACCGGAGGAGGGCCAGGACCTGGGAGCCGGACAGGGCTAGGCGTCCCGGGCGCAGCGGAAACCGGTGTTGCCCATCGACGAATCGGGGGCGATCCCCTGACGCGCGCTGACGCGGTACCGGCGGCAGTAGGAGTCGTGGCACAGGTAGGAGCCGCCCCGTGCGCTGCGGCGGATCCCCTGCTCGGGTGCGCGGGGCGGCCGCGGGTCTTCCCGCTCCGCAGCCGCTCGGGCGTCTTCCCGCTCCGCAGCCGCTCGGACCTCCACCCGCTCCGCAGCCGCTCGGACCTCCACCCGCTCCGCAGCCGCTCGGGCTGGACCCCCTCGTCGGGGCCCGGGGGAGAAGCGGTCGCGGCACCACTCCCACACGTTGCCGGTCATGTTGTGCAGCCCGAAGCCGTTCGGCGGGAACGCCCCGACGGGGCAGGTTCCGTACCAGCCGTCGTCGCGGGTGTTCTCCCGGGGGAAGGCCCCCTGCCAGACGTTCATCCGGTGCTGCCCGCCGGGCTCGCGCTCGTCCCCCCACGGGTAGGCGCACCCGGTGAGCCCGCCGCGTGCCGCGAACTCCCATTCGGCTTCCGTGGGCAGCCGCAGGCCCGCCCAGGCGCAGTACGCTTCGGCGTCGTTCCAGGACACGTGGACCACCGGATGGTCCGCGAGGCCGTCCAGGTCCGACCGCGGCCCCGCGGGCCGGCGCCAGCTCGCGTCCTCGACCTGGCGCCACCAGGGCGCCGCCGCCACGCCGCGGGTGGGCGGGAAGTCGTCGGGGAGCAGCCCGGCGAAGACGAACGACCATCCGAACCGCTCCGCGTCCGTCCGGTACCCCGTGGCGCCGGCGAACGCGGCGAACTCCGCGTTGGTCACCGCCGTCGGGCTGATCCGGAACGGGGCCAGCCCGACCCGCCGGACCGGTCCCTCGCCGTCCTGCGGGTAGGCGTGCTCGTCGGCGCTGCCCATGAGGAAGTCGCCGCCGGGCAGCAGGACGAGCCCGTCCGGGCTGGTCGCGCCGGCACCGGAGGCCGGCGCGGCCGGCTGGGGGCGGGCGCCCCGCCGGCCGGCCGACGGGGCGCAGCACCCGCCGCGCGGGCGCTGCTCAGTCATGGGCGGCCCGGAAGAGCTGGCGTTCGTTCTCACTCTGGACGTCGCTGTACAGGTCGTCGGAGAGGTCGAGGCGGACCTGCCGCAACCGCCCCGTGAACGCGTTGTCCGCGGTGGGGTAGTCGTCCGTCACCGGCGATGCCCGGTCCACCCCGATGTCGAAGGTCTCGTCGAAGGCGAAGTAGTAGGGGATGGTGGCGTCCACCCGGCCGGCCGCGACCTCCGCTCCGTCGACGTGCAGCGTCACGGTTGCTCCCCTGCCGACACCCCCGCCGTCGTAGCCGAACTCCAGCCGGATCTCATGGGCTCCGGGCGGCAGGACGCCTCCGCCCGCCACCTTGTGCACCCGCAGGCCGAAGTAGTTGTAGGCGTAGGCCGGCCGCCCCTCGTGCACGTACAGGGACCAGCCGCCGAAGCGGCCGCCCTGTGCCGCGATCACCCCCTCGGCGCCCCCGGCGGGCACGTCGACGCGCGCGGTGATCGTGTGCGAGCGGTTCTTCACGTTCGGCGCGGTCTCCTCGGTCAGGCGCAGCCCGGGGCCGTGGAACGTCACCGTGCGGCGGTCGCCCAGCAGGTCGAGCCGGCCCGCCTCCCTCGGGTTCTCCCGCTCGGTCATCCGGTCGTCGAGCGGGAACACGTTGTGCCGGCCGGCCTCGACGAGGAACAGCTGCTGCAGCTGGCGCAGCCTGCCGGGGTGCTCGGCGGAGATGTCGCGCGCCTGGGACCAGTCGGCGTTGGTGTCGTAGAGCTCCCAGACGTCGTCGTCGAAGTAGCGGCGCCCGGTCTGCACCATCTCCCACGGGGTGCCGTGCCGGGTGACCGCCATCCAGCCGTCGTGGTAGATGCCGCGGTTGCCGACCATCTCGAAGTACTGCAGCCGCCGGCGGTCCGGGGCTCCGACATCGTTGAAGCTGTAGAGCATGCTGGTGCCCTCGACGGCCTGCTGGGCCACACCGTCCACCGTGGCGGGCGCGGGGATGCCGGCGGCTTCCAGGACCGTCGGCATCACGTCGATCACGTGGTGGAACTGGTGGCGGATCCCGCCGCGCTCCTCGATCCCGTTCGGCCAGTGCACCACCATCCCGTCGCGCGTCCCCCCGAAGTGCGAGGCGACCTGCTTGGTCCACGGGTAGGGCGTGTTCATCGCGAGGGCCCATCCGACCGGGTAGTGGGCATGGGTCGTGGCGTCGCCGAGCGCGTCGGCGTTGGCGTTGATGTACTCGGCGGTGTCGGGGATGCCGCTCGCGAAGCGGTGCTCGTTGAGCGTTCCGCCCAGGCCGCCCTCCGCCGAGGCGCCGTTGTCGCCCAAGACGTAGATGAACAGCGTGTCGTCCAGGGCGCCGGCGTCGTCCAGGGCGTCGACCAAGCGCCCCACCTGGTCGTCGGTGTGCTCGGCGAACCCCGCGTACAGCTCCATCAGCGACGCCGCCGCCCTGCGCTCGGCGTCGGAGAGCTCGTCCCAGTGCGGCACCCCGTCGGCCCACGGCGCCAGTTCGGCGTCCTGCGGGACGACGCCGAGCTCCTTCTGGCGCCGCAGGGTGATCTCCCGCTGGCGGTCCCACCCGTGGTCGAACCTGCCCCGGTAGCGGTCCCGGTACTCGCGCGGCACGTGGTAGGGCGCGTGCGTGGCGCCGAACGGGAGGTAGAGGAAGAAGGGCGTGTCGGGCCGGAGGCTCCGCTGGGTATTCATCCACTCGATCGCCTGGTCGACGAGGTCCTCGGAGAGGTGGTAGCCGTCCTCCGGCCGCCGGTCCGGCTCGACCGGCGTGGTCCCGTCGAACAGCACCGGATGCCAGTGGTTCATCTCGGCGCACAGGAAACCGTAGAACTTCTCGAAGCCCTCGCCGGTGGGCCAGCGGTCGAAGGGGCCGACCGGGCTCACCTCGCGCGCGGGCGTCTGGTGCCACTTGCCGAACGCGGCCGTGCTGTAGCCGTTGGCGCGCAGGACCTGGGCCAGCGGCGCGGCGCTGCGGGGCCGGATGCCGTCGTAGCCGGGAGCCGCGCTCGCCATCTCGGTCGTGACGCCCATCCCCACCGAGTGGTGGTTGCGGCCGGTGAGCAGTGACTGCCGGGTCGGCGAGCACAGCGCGGCCACGTGGAAGCGCGTGTACCGCAGGCCGCCCGCGGCCAGCCGGTCAGCGGCAGGCATCCGGCACGGCCCGCCGAACGTGCTGGGCGCGCCGAAGCCCATGTCGTCAAGGAGGACGAGCACGACGTTGGGGGCGCCCTTGGGCGGCCGCAGCGGCTCGGGCGGGGTGTGCGGCGGGTCCTGGTCGCGCACGTCGATCGACGCGGCCCGCGGACGCGGCCGGTCCCCGATCGGCAGGTTGTACCTGTTGACGTGCGGATCGGTCATCGGGTCCTCCTTCTGGTCGCGCGCCCGATGCGCGGCGGTCCGGACCTTGGCTGGTCGGCTCCTGCGGTGGCGGCCGTCAGGCGGCGGCGTGCTCGGGCTCCCGGGGCGCTTCCTCCCGCGCCCGCCGGCGGAGCAGCGTGTCCAGGGCGGTACGCGTCCGCCGGCCGGACGACCGCGGCCGGCCGAGGGCGCCCGTCACCCGGTCGAGGAAGATGGCGAGGACGACCACGGCGATGCCTCCCTCGAAGGCGAGGCCGATGTCGAACTGGGTGACCCCGCTCACGACGACCCCGCCCAGCCCCTCCGCCCCGACCATGCCGGCGACGACCACCATGGACAGCGCGAGCATGATCACCTGGTTGACGCCCGCCATGATGGACGGCAGCGCCAGCGGGAGCTGGACCTCGCGCAGCACCTGCCCGGGGCGCGGCCCGAACGCCCGGGCCGCCTCCACGATCTCGGCGTCGACCTGGCGGAGGCCGAGCTCGGTGAGGCGGACCGCCGGCGGTATGGCGAACACCGTGGTGGCGACGATCCCCGGCACGACCCCGATGCCGAAGAAGAACACCGAGGGCACGAGGTAGACGAACACCGGCAGGGTCTGCATGAAGTCGAGGACCGGCCGGACGCAGACGCTCACCCGCGCGCTGTTCGCGGCCAGGATGCCGACCGGCACGCCGACGAGGACGGAGATGACGGCGGCCATGATGACGACCGCGAGGGTCTCCAGCGTCTGCGTCCACAGCCGCATGCCGTCCACGAGCAGGAACGCGAGCACGGTGAACACGGTGAGAACGGCGCTGCGGGTCGTCACGGCGGCCACCAGGCCGAAGACCGCGATCAGCACGAACGGCAGCGGCGAGACGAGCGCGGTGTAGACGGTGTTCACGGCGAACAGCAGCACCGCGGAGACGCCGTCGAAGAAGCCGCCGGCGTGGTCCACCAGCCACTGCAGCGACGACTCGACCGCTGTGCCGACCGGGATCCTAGGCATGCTCGCTCCTGTCCTCGGCGGCGGAGGCGATGGCGTCGAGGACGCGGGCCCTGGGCACGACGCCGACCAGGCGCTTGTCGCGGTCCACGACCGCGAGCGGGACGGCGTGCCCGCCCGTGAGATGGCAGAACTCCACGAGCGGGGTGTCGTCGGGGACCGCGGTGTAGTCGCCGCCGAGGCAGTGCTCCAGGTCGGCGCGGCGCTCGGCGGCCGCCGCGGACAGCGCCTCGGGGGTGGCCACACCGGCGATCCCGCCGTCCGGCGCGGTGACGTAGGCGCCGCGGGCGCGCGACCGCTCCAGCCGGGCCAGTACGGCGGCCGGGTCCTCGCCGAGGGCGGCGGTGACCCACGGGGGCCGCATGACCGCGGCCGCGGTGAGGACGCGCGTCCGGTCGACGTCGGAGACGAAGTCGTGGACGTAGCCGTCCGCCGGCCGGGCGATGATCTCGGGTCCGGTGCCGAGCTGGATGGTCCGGCCGTCCCGCATGACCATGATCCGGTCGCCGAGGCGCATCGCCTCGTTGAGGTCGTGCGTGACGAAGATGATGGTCTTGCGGAAGTCCCGTTGCAGTTCGAGGAGCTGCTCCTGCATCGAGCGGCGGGTGAGCGGATCGAGCGCGCTGAACGGTTCGTCCATGATGAGGACGTCGGGGTCCGTCGTCAGCGCGCGGGCGAGTCCGACGCGCTGCTGCATGCCCCCGCTGAACTCGTCGGGGTAGGCGCCGCCGCGCTGGCCGAGCCCGACCTGCTCCAGGGCGCGGTCGGCGCGCCGCAGCCGCTCGCGCCTGGGCACGCCGCGCGCCTTCAGCCCGTAGGCGGCGTTCTCCCGGACCGTGCGGTGCGGGAAGAGCGCGAAGTGCTGGAAGACCATGCCGACGCGCTCGTTGCGCAGCCCGCGGAGCTGCCGCGGCGTCATGCCGCCGACATCGGTCCCGTCGTACAGGACGCTCCCGGTGGTCGGCACCACCAGCCGGTTGATCATCCGGATGACCGTGGACTTCCCCGAACCGGACAGGCCCATGATCACGAAGAGCTCGCCCCGCTCCACCGAGAAGGACACGTCGTCGACGGCGAGCACTCCGCCGGCCTCCCGCACCGCGCGGGCGCGGTCGGGCCCGGCGTCCAGGGTGCGGCGGGCCCGCGCCGGGGAGAGGTCGAACACCTTGGTGAGATGCCGGGCCTCAATCACGCGGGGCCTCCGCGGGCTCGCCGTCCACGGTCTCGACACCCGCCAGCCAGGCGCCCACCGCGTCGGGGTTGTCCGCGATCCAGGCGCGGGCGACGTCCTCCGCCGCCGTGTTCTCCTGGCTCACCGCGTGGACCCAGTCGGAGGCGGTGCCGCTGTCCACCTCCATCTGGGACAGCAGCCGCGCCACGTTGGGGTTGTCGGTACCGAAGTCCTCGCGGGTGGCGACGCGGATCTCGCCCGCACCCGGCCAGGCCTCCTCGGGGTCGTCGAGGTAGACGAGGTCCCACTCGACGTTCATCCAGTGCGGCTCCCAGGCGAGGAAGACGACCGGCCGCTCGTCCGCTACGCGCTGCTCGACCTCGGCGAGCATGGCCGGGGTGCTCGACTCCACGAGGTCCCAGTCGCCGAGGCCGTAGGCGTCGGCGTCGATGGCGTCCTGGATGCTCTGGTTCCCGGGCGCTCCGGCCTCGATCCCGAGGAACTCGTTGCCGAACGCCGCGGCGTTGGGTGCCAGGTCGGCGAGTGACGTCACGTCGTAGCGCTCCGCCACATAGCGGGGGACGGCGGGTTCGAAGGACGCCTCCGTGACCAGTGTGCCGAGGACCTCCACGCTGCCGGTGTCGATGTGCTCGGCGAAGACGTCCTCCTGGCTCGGCCACCAGTTGCCGAGGTAGACGTCGGCGTCCCCGCTGGCCAGGGCCTGGGCGCCGAGCGGAACAGAGAGCTCCTCGATGCTGACGGTGTATCCGAGCTCCTCCAGGAGTTGGCTGACGATCGCGTTCTCGACCATCAGGTCCTCCCAGGGCTGCTCCACCAGCGTGATCGCGGTCCCGCCCGCGCCGCCGGAGTCGAAGCCCCCTTCGGGTGCACTGCACGCGGTGAGGGCGAGTGCGCTGAGCGCCGCGACGGAGGCCGCCAGGGCGCGGCCTGGCCGCAGGTACCCGGCGGGTCCTTCCGGCCGGCCGCCGGCCATGGACCCTTCCGAGTCGCGGCGCTTTCGCGTGAGGTGGGAGTCCCTAATTCTCATTCCACCCCTCTCGGATCGTGCTCGGTCCGAGTTTGCGTTTGCTGTGGAATTCTGGCTCGCTGCCCGTGGCGCATGTCGCTTGATACTGGTTCAGAGGTATGTGTTCGTTCAATACCTGATGAAATGCAAGCTATACCAATATTTGTTAGTGTTTATAGATGCCTTCTATGATGACAGAAATGTTACAGAAATATTGCGTGGTATCCCGCGCGCGGGCGGCGCCGCGCGGGATGGGGGAGAGGGTGGAAAAGCGCAAGTGGGCAGGTCGGCGGGGCTGTGGAATTCGCGGTGCCCGCGAGACGGTGGCCGCCCGCCGGGCAAGCGATTCCGGCGCACTGGGCGAATCCGTTCACAGTAACGTGCACGGACAGCGGCGGCCGGCGGCCTCCTGCGTGTCGGCGGCGCAGGTCGCGCCCGCCGGCGGACGCGGGCCCGGCCGGTCGCGGGTCCGGCGCGGCCTGGCGGGCGGCTCCGGGGGAATTCAGCTCCTCCGTCCGGCGCCGCGGAAAGGTTCTCTGTCGAATTCGGGAATGTCGTCGATTATGGCGGTCGCGACCTTTCTCGGACATGAGTGGAATCCGAGCGTGATTCGCTCCGGCAGGTCGGCGAAAAGGGCGGTGCCGGCGACGGGGAGCAATGGGCCCGGTGCGGTGTTTCCCCCGGTCGGTGGGCCTGGCCGCGGACGGCCCGCTTTCCCGGTGGGGGCGGGGAGGGGGTTTCCGGGTCGGCCGGCTGGACGGCCGATTCCGGCGCCGGACGCGGTGGAAAGGAGTGCCGTTTCCGGGCCGCGCGCCCACGGCGCCGTGCGGCGGCCCTTTCCTGCCGCGGTCCGAGCGAGCTGGTCGGCACGGCGGAAGACGGTGCCTCCGTGCGCCGCCGCGGTGCGTCCCGCCCGACCGGTCCCGGCCAGCCGCGCGCCCGCGGCACACCCGGCAGGAGCACGGGGCCGTGCTCGCAGACACCCGGTCCGGCGACGTGGCGACTCCGGATCCCGCTCAGCCGCGTCACAACGCCGACACCGCCATCGCCGCCGTCACCGCGACGAGCAGCAGCAGGTAGCTCCACGCGTGCACCCGGTCCGGGATCCGGGGCGGTCGGCGGCGCAGGGCGACGATGACCGGCAGGGCCCCCGCGAGCAGCGCGGCCCCGGCTCCCACGTCCACCGCGCCGAGCAGGAGCACGGTCCCCGGGGAGCCGGCACCGGGTGCGGCGTGGTCGAGCAGGAACACGGCCGTCGCCGGCGCGGCGATCACCAGGGTGAGCGGGTTGGCGAGGGCGGTGGCGGTCCGCATGGGGTGGCCGGACCGGCGCAGCAGCGGCACGGTCATCACGCTGCCGCCGACGCCCAGGAACGCGGCGAGCGCACCGATGGGCAGGCCCAGCACCCGGGGGATGCCCGAGGCCACGTCCGGCGCGGCGGGCCCGTCGGAGGGCTGGCGGCCCAGGAACCCCGGCCGCGCGAGCAGGTCGCCGATCGTGAGGACGAGGTAGCCGACGAACGCCCACTGCGTCACGGGGCTCGGCACCCACCGGGCCGCGAGCGCGCCCAGCACCGCTCCGCAGCCGAGCAGCGCCACCAGGGCGGCGCTGCCGCGCAGCGCCCCGAGGACGTCCCGCCGCGTCGCCGCCGTGGCGATCCCGGCGTTGACCACCATGACGATCGCGGAGGTGGCGACCGCCGTGTGCATCGCGTCCGCTCCCAGAGCGGCGTTCACCCAGACGATCACGGGGACCGTGACGAAGCCGCCGCCGAACCCGAACAGCACCGTTGTCAGGCCCGTGAGGACCCCGATCGCGACCAGCACCACAATGCTCACGGATGGTCAGTCCATCAGTCCGGGACCGCCGCCGGCAATCGAAGATCGGCATGGTTCCTTCGAGACCCGGCCGCTATCGTGGCGAGGTGCGCAACATCCGCCTCGCCGAGGTCGACCGTGTCGCCCGTGCCGTCCTGCCCATCGGAACCGACTACGCCAGCGGCCACCTCCTCGACTGGCACGAGCACCGGCGGGCCCAGTTCCTCTACGGGGCAACCGGCGTCATGGTCGTGGAGACCGACACCGGCACATGGACGGTGCCCACCGACCGCGCCGTGCTCATACCGGCGGCGACCCGGCACCGCGTCCGCATGCTCGGCGTGAGCACCCGCAGCCTCTACATCGAGCCCGAGGCCGTCCCGTGGTGGCCCGCCGCCTGCACCGTCGTGGACGTCACGCCCCTGCTCCGCGAACTGCTGCTCGCCGCCGTCGAGTTCGACGCCGACTACGACCTCGCGGGGCGCGAGGGCGCCGTCGCCAAGCTGCTGCTCCACGAGATCGCGGCGCTCGCGCCGCTGCCCCTGCACGTGGACCTGCCGTCCTCGCCCGACCTCGCCGCGCTGTGCCAGGACTACCTCGCGCGCCCCGACGCCCGGCTCACCAACCGCGACTGGGCCGCGCGGCTCGCCATGAGCGAACGCGCGTTCACGCGCCGCTTCCGGCAGGAGGTGCACGTCAGCCCGGCGGTCTGGCGGACGCGGGCGCGGCTGCTGGCCGCCGTGCCGCTGCTGCGCACCCACCCGGTCACCCGGGTCGCGGCCCGTCTCGGCTACGCCTCGCCCGCCTCGTTCACCGCCGCGTTCTCCCGCGCGTTCGGGATCGCCCCGTCGAAGCTGGTCCGCCCGGGCTGAGCGGCACCGGCCGGCCGGGGCGCACGTCGGAGCCGGCGGGCCCGCCCGGTCCGGTCAGCCGTCCGAACGTGCTCCGGTGCTCGCGCCGTGCCGGCACCGCCGGAGCGGGCCGGCAGGTGCGCAGGTTCCGCCGCCCTGGGTGCCGCCCCCGTCACTCGATGCGACATTGGGAATATTTCGGACGCCTGTTCGACTACTTAACGAAGCAGGGCCGTCACAGCGCAGCGGGAGTGGGATCACCGGAGGTTCGGGAAGTAAAGCCGGGCGAAGGAACTGGCCGCCTCCCGGGGAGCGCGGACCGCTGCGCCGGAATCGGAGGTCGCGCATGCCGGACGCCCCCAGCCGGTCTCCGGCAGAGGGGCGAGCGGCCGCCCAGGTCAGCTGGAGGGAACGCGCCCGATGATGGAGAAGGTGTTCGACAGCCGGGACCTGCCCCCGGCTGAGCGGATCCCGGTATGGCGGGAAGCCACGGCGAGCGCCCTGGTGCCGAACGAGTTCGATATCGACCCCGAGGCCGACTTCCTGGCCTCCATCCGCGCCGTGCACCTGGGCGAGGCGCAGGTGACCTCCCTGACGTACTCGACGCTGAGCTCCCGGCGGACTCCGGAGCTGATCCGCAGGTCCGACCCGGGCATGTACGCGGTGGGGCTCATCCTCGGCGGCCGGCAGCAGATCATCCAGGGGCGGCGCACGTCCTCCCTGCGTGCGCGCGAACTGGTGGTGTACTCCACCTCGCAGCCCTACCAGGGCGTGGTGGACGCGCCGTGCGGCAGCGCGGCCTCCGTCGTGGTGCAGGCTCCGTACCACACGCTGCCGCTCCCCGCCGACCGCGTACGGGCGCTCATGGCGACCCGGCTGCCCGGGCACGAGGGGATCGGCGTGCTCCTCGCGGGCTTCCTCACCCACCTCGCCACCGACGCCACCCCCTACCGGGCCGCGGAGGCGCAGCGGCTCGGATCGGTGCTCCTCGACCTGATCGCCGCGTGGCTGGCCCACCACATGGAGGCCGAGGACCGGACCCCCACCGAGACCCGCGAGCGGACGCGGTTCCTGGAGGTCCAGGCGTTCATCCTGCGCCATCTGGGTGATCCGGACCTGACGCCCGCGACCGTCGCCGCCGCGACCTGGCCGACCCCCGCGCGGCCACCCGCCCGGTCCAGGCGGTCGCCGCCCGCTGGGGCTACACCCGGCCCGCCGACTTCACCCGCGCGTTCCGCACCGCGTTCGGCGCGACCCCGACCGAGTACCGCCGCACCTGCCTGCCCGAGATCGGCGCGTCCCGCCGGGCAGCCGGTGCCGAGGGGTGACGGCGCCCTCTGGTGCCGCGGTGCCGGTGACCCGGACGCGGCGGCCGACCGCGCCCACGCGGCCCGGTCCGGCCGCCTCCCGTGGCAGGTCCGCCCGCGCAGCGCCGCCGGCCCGGACGCCGCGGCGGCCCGGACGCCGCGGCGGCCCCGGACGCCGTCACCAGCGCGCTTCCCCTTCCGGACGCCGCGCGCACCGGTCTATCGTCACCTCCAGAAAAAAGTTCCGTCGAGATGTCGATCCTGTCGCGCGCCGTTCGACGTCCAGATGAGAGGCGCCGAACGCGGCGCCGTCCGACGAAGGGGACCGGCCATGAAGTACATGCTCATCATGCGCACCACGGAAGCGGCGATCGCGGCTGCGAAGGAGGTGCCGTTCGAGGAGATCATCAACGCGATGGGCGCCTTCAACGAGTCGATGATCAACGCCGGCGTCCTGCTGGCGGGCGAGGGCCTCGCCGACGCCGAGGAGGGGGCCGTGGTCGACTTCACCGGCGAGGAGCCCATCGTCACCGACGGCCCGTACGGCGAGACGCACGAGCTGTTCAACGGCTTCTGGATCCTGCAGGTCGCCAGCAAGGAGGAGGCCGTGGAGTGGGCCAAGCGCATCCCGTTCAGCAGCTGCTCCAAGGTGGAGGTGCGCCGGGTCACCGACGAGAGCGACTTCGCGGACTTCGCCGACAACGAGTACGTCAAGAAGGAAGAGGGCTGGCGCGAGCAGCTCGGCACGAAGTGACCGACGACGCGCGCCGGACCGTCGAGGCGGTCTGGCGGATCGAGGGCGCCCGCGTCGTCGCGACGGTCGCCCGCATGGTCGGCGACGTGGGCCTGGCCGAGGACCTCGCCCAGGACGCGCTCGCCGACGCGCTCGCCCAGTGGCCGGAGTCGGGCGTCCCGCGCAACGCGGGCGCTTGGCTCACGGCCGTGGCCAAGCGCAGGGCGGTCGACGGCTGGCGCCGCCGGGAGCGCCTCGACGAGCGGTACCGGGCCATCGGGCGCGACCTGGAGGTCGCGGCGGAGGACGAGTGGGAGCCGATCGAGGACGACGTGCTCAAGCTCGTGTTCGCCGCCTGCCACCCGGTGCTGGCGCGTGAGGCGCAGGTGGCGCTGACGCTGCGCGTGGTCGGCGGTCTGACGAGCGAGGAGATCGCGCGGATGTTCCTCGTGTCGGTGCCGACGATGCAGCAGCGCATCGTGCGCGCCAAGAAGACGCTCACCGCGGCCCGGGTGCCGTTCGCGGTGCCCGAGCCGAGCGAGTGGGCCGAGCGCCTGGCCGGGGTGTTCGCGGTCGTCTACCTCGTCTTCACCGAGGGGTATGCGGCGACCTCCGGGGACCGGTGGATCCGTGCCGACCTCGCGGCCGAGGCGCTGCGGCTCGGGCGCATGGTCGCGGCGCTGGCCCCGCGGGAGCCCGAGGCGCACGGCCTGGTCGCGCTGATGGAGCTGCAGGCCTCTCGCTTCGCGGCCCGCACCGGCCCCGGCGGGAGCCCCGTCCTCCTCGCCGACCAGGACCGCGCCCGGTGGGACCGCGGGCAGATCACGCGCGGGCTCGCGGCCCTCGCCCGAGCGGACGCGCTGGGCCGCGGGCGGGGACCCTACGCGCTGCAGGCGGCGATCGCGGCGTGCCATGCGAAGGCGGGCAGCGTCGCGGAAACCGACTGGGAGCAGATCACCACGCTTTATGCGGCGCTGGAGCAGATCACGAGGAACCCGGTCGTCACGCTGAACCGGGCCGTGGCGGTGTCGATGGCAGCGGGTCCGGAGGCGGCGCTGCGCGTCGTCGACGAGGAGGTCGACGCCGAGCGCCTCCGCGGTGGCTACCTGCTGCCGAGCGTCCGCGGTGAACTGCTCGCCCGGCTCGGCCGCCGTGCCGAGGCCCGCGAGGAGCTGCTGCGGGCCGCCGAGCTCACGCGCAACGAGCGCCAGCGGGAGGTGCTGCTGGACAAGGCGGCGGCGTTGTGAGGCCCGGGCGGGGTCCCGTCCGGGAGGTCCGCCCGGACCGCGCCGGCGGGCTCGGGGCCTGCGGGTGGCCCGCTCCGCGCGACCGCCGCGCGCCGGTCCGCGCCCCGAGCGGGCGGTTCCCGCCTCAGCCCCGCACGAGCCGCAGGGAGACGTAGTAGCGGATGCCCGTCCAGCGGGTGTGGCGGACCCTGCGGCGCCGGTACTCGGTGAAGCCGAGCTTGCGGTAGAGGGACAGCGCGGCGGTGTTGGTGTCGGCGACGTCCGCCAGCACGTACTCGGTGTACCCGGGGAGCGCGAGCAGGTGGTCGAGGACGGCCGTGGCGACGCCCCTGCCCTGGTAGTCGGGGGAGGTCGCCACGAACTCGATGGAGGCGGCGCCGGGCCGGATGCCGGGCACTCCGCCCTGGAACTCCGACCGGAACGCGAGGTCGGCGATGGTGCCCCGCACCAGGCCGAGGTGCCGGCGGAGCTCCGCGGCGCTGTGCCGGGTGGAGGGCCGCACGCCGTCCGTGAGCGCGGCGATCCCGGCGGGCCGGCCGTCGACGAGGCCCACGTGGAACGTGTCCAGGACGAGCATGTGCTCGAAGGCGTCGGCGAGCCGGCGGGGGTCCTTCGAGAGAGAGGCGAAGTCCGGGCCGAAGCCCCCGACGAACACCTCGGTGATCCGGCGCCGGTAGCCCTCGCCGAGCCGCGCGGCCGGGACGACCTCGATCATGGATTCCTCCCTGTCAGCAAGCCCGCCAGCACGTCCGCGCCGGGCGGGACGAAATCGCGCCCCAAGGCGAGGCGCATAGTGACCAGCCCGCTGACGGCCGCGAGGTAGCAGGTCGCCAGCTGCCGGGCGTCCCCGGCCCGGAACTGGCCGAGCCGCTGCCCCTCTTCGACGAGCGCGACGACGGCCTCGACCACGGCGTAGTGCTGCCGGACGAGCTCGCGTACTTCGTCGGGCGGGTCCGGCATCGAGAACGCCTGCGTCATGAGCTGGAAGAACTCCGAGGCGCCGTCGTCGGCGGCGATGTCGGCCACCATGACGGCGCTGAACTCGCGGATCGCGGCCTGCGGGGACTCGGCGTCGCCGAACCTGCCGACCAGCCGCTCCAGCCCTTCGGCGCCCTGGGTGACCAGTGCGGCGAACAGGGCCTCCTTCGTCGCGTAGTGGCGGTACATGAGTCCGGTGCTGACCCCCGCGGCGCGGGCGATGTCGCGCACGCTGGTCGCGGCGTAGCCCCGGCGGACGAAGAGCCGGACCGCCGCGCCCGCCAGGCGTTCGCGCGTGGCGGTGCGCAGTGCCTCGTTCTGCTTCTCGGTCCTCGGCACCCGGCTCTCCCTTCCGTTTTTGGATGAACGCTCGTTCATTATATGTGCGGCGGCGCCCGGGCGCCACCTCCGCACCCGGCCGCCGCCACCCCGCCGGAGTCCGGGGGCCGGACCGGGTCCGGGGCGGCCGCACCCAGCGGGGCTCGCGCCGGGCGGCTGCCGTGTACGCAGCGGCGCACGGCGGAGCGGCGCACGGCCGGAGCGGCGCACGCGCCGACGTCCGGCATCCGGCCGCACCCGCGCCGGTTCCCTCCCCGCATCCGCCTCCCCGGGCGCGCACGCCGCCCCGCGCGGCGGAGGCGGGCGGCCGCCGCCGTCCGCGCTGGTCGCGCCGCCGACCTCCCGCCCGGGGCGGCACCCGCCTCCTCCTTTGGTCGCAATCCGGTTGCCGACCTGTGCCCGATGCCCCGGCCCGGCGCTCCCCGGCATGCTCGGAGAGCGACGCCGGGCGGCACCTGAAACAGGCCGACCCAACGCCCGGCGCCTCCCACCAAGAGCAGGAGCACGTTCGTGACGACCAACGACCAAGCCACGCGGACCGACCGGGTGGAACCGGCGAGACCAGGACCCTCCCAGCGCGGGTCCCGCAGCCGGCGCGGCATCGGAGCGCGGATCACCGCGCTCGTGGCGGCCGGCCTCGCCGCCGCGGCCATCACCGGCTGCGGCGCCCCCGCCGCCGCGGGGGCGCCCGCCCCGCCGATCCCGGCGCCCGCGGCGGCCGGCGACCTCACCGAAGCCGACGTCAACGCCTGGTTGGACGGCTTCATGCCGGCGGCGCTGGAAGACGCCGGTATCGCGGGCGGCGCGGTCTCCGTGGTCCACGACGGCGAGGTGCTCACCGCGCGCGGCTACGGCTACTCCGACACCGGGACCGGCGACGGCGAGCCGCGGCCGGTCGATCCGGAGGAGACGCTGTTCCGCGTGGGGTCGGTCTCGAAGCTGTTCACCGCGACGGCGGTGATGCAGCTGGTCGAGAGCGGGGACCTCGACCTCGACGCCGACGTGAGCGAGTACCTCGACTTCGAGCTGCCCCGCAGGTTCGAGGGCGACATCACCCTCCGCCACCTGCTGACACACACGGCCGGCTTCGAGGAGCGGATCGGCGGCCTCATCGGCTCCGAGGGCGGCACCGTGGACCTGCGGGAGGCGGCCACCGCTGACCCGCCGGAGCAGATCTTCGAACCCGGCACGGTTCCGGCGTACTCCAACTACGGCAACATGCTCGCCGGGTACGTCGTCGAACGCGTCAGCGGGACGCGCTTCGAGGAGTACGTGCGGCAGAACATCCTCGACCGGACCGGCATGGCGTCCTCCACCTTCGAGCAGCCGCTGCCGGAGGACCTGCGGGAGCGGATGTCGAACGGCTACGCCGTCGACTCCGACCCCGCCGCGCCCTTCGAGACCATCGGGACCCCGCCCGCCGGCTCGCTCACGGCGTCCGCGACCGACATGGCGCGCTTCATGCAGGCGCAACTGGGCGAAACCGGCCCGGAGCAGGCGCTGCTCGACCGCGAGACGCTCGCCCTGATGCACGAGCCCGCCCTCACCTCCGACACCCTCGGCACCCTCGCCGACGGCCAGCGCATGACCCTGGGGTTCTTCGACGAGAGCCGCAACGGCCGCCGCATCATCGGCCACGGCGGCGACACCAACTACTTCCACTCCCACCTGCAGATCTACCCGGAGGAGCGGACCGGGATCTTCGTCACGCTGAACGGCGGCGGGAGTGCGGCCTTGGACTCCCTGACCCTGCGCAGCTCCCTGCTGTCCGGGTTCGCCGACCGCTACTTCCCGTCGGAGGGCGGGCAGGCCCAGGTCGAGTCGACGGCGGCCGAGCACGCCGCGATGGCCGAGGGGCGCTACGAGAGCTCGCGGTCGATGCAGAGCACGTTCCTCTCCGCCACCAGGGCCCTGAACCAGACGACCGTGACCGCCCGCGGCGACGGGACCATCCTCATCTCACCCGGACCGGAGACCGTGCACCCGACCGTCTACGAGGAGATCGCCCCCTGGGTCTGGCAGGAGGTGGGCGGTCAGCGGATCGTCACCATGCGGGTGGCCGGCGGCCAGGTCCAGGAGATCGGCTACGCCTCCGCGTTCACGCTGACGCGCGTCGACCCGGTCCACGACTCCGCTGTCGTCCTGCCCATCCTGCTGTTCTCGGTCTCGGTCCTGCTGGTCAGCCTGCTGTCGCTGCCGATCGGCGCGATCGCCCGGCGGTGCCTGTCCGCGCCGGCCCACCGCCGTCCGGGCCGGGTGGCCCGGGTCCTGACCCGCCTCTGCTCGCTCGGCGCCGTGCTCGCCCTCGCGGGGTGGGCGGGGAGCATCGTCATGATCATGGGGCTCCAGGACGTGCCGGAGGCCGCGATCCGCGTCATCCAGGCCGCGCAGTGGCTCGGGGTCGCCGGAGTGCTCCCGGCGGCGGTCAGCCTGGTCGTGGACATCCACCGCCGCACCGATTTCCGCCGATCCCGACTTCCTGATATCAACCACACAGCTCTCGAATGACGTGACGACATGGGCGGGCGAACGCCCCAGCGGAGGGAAGGCCACAGCGTGGACGTCCGGACCGACACCGACGGGGCGCTGCCCGAGGCGGGGCCCTCCCCGCTCGGGGGCCGCCTCGACCGCCTGCTCACCCGGGTCGGGATCGCCGGCGAGTTCGCCCGCGACTGCGCCCTCGCCGGCGTCGTGGCCCTGTGCTCGGCCGCCATCCTGGTGCCGCTGCCGCGCATCGCCGAGGCGGAGGGCTTCCTGCTCACGCCGCTGTCGGTGACGGCGATCGGCGTCCTGGCCGCCGCGCAGTCGCTCCTGCTCGCCATCCGGCGCACGAACCCCGCCCTCTGCCTGGTCCTCGTGGCGCTGACCCAGATCGCGCTCGTCACCGCCGTCCCCACCGGCCTGTCCTTCCGGGGGCTGGCGCCCTTCATCGCCGCCTACACGTGCGGGACCCGGCTGGCCGGCCCTCCGATGCTGCGCTTCGTCGCGGCTGTCGCGGTCGTGGAGGGGATCGTGGCGGGAGCGGCTGCCAGCACCCTCACGGGGCTGATCGCACCGGAGCAGCCCGCGGAGGTGGCCGGCAGCCCGCTGGGGGACGGGCCCCTGGCGCTGTGGACGCTGCAGTTCGTCGCCAGCGTGCTCACCTACCTGCCGGCGGCCCTGATCGGCGGCCACATGGCGACGCGCCGGCGCTACGTCGAGTTGGTGAAGGTGAGCGCGGCCGAGCGGGTGCGGGCCCAGCAGGACCGGGCCGACTCCGCGATCCGGGCCGAGCGCGCCCGGATGGCCCGCGAACTGCACGACATCGCGGCGCACCACCTCTCCGGCATGGTGGTGCAGGCGGCGGCGGTGGAGCGGCTGATCGACCGGGACCCGCGGGCCGCCAAGGAGGCCACCGCGTGGATCCGGGGGCAGGGCAAGGAGACGCTGGACAACCTGCGCCTCGTGGTCGGGGCGCTGCGGGATCCGGCGGACGGTGCCGCCGCGAACGGTACCGTCGGCCGCGGAGGCCGCGACCTGGGCGGGGACGGCGCGCCGGTGCCGGGACTCGCCGTCCTGGACCGGCTGGTCCAGACGGAGCGCGACCTCGGGGCGGACGTCGAGGCCGAGTGCGAGGGGGAGCGGTACGAGCTCGCGCCGGTCGCCGACGTCGCCTTCTACCGGGTCGCGCAGGAGGCGCTGTCCAACGCCCGGGACCACGCACCGGGTGCCCGCGTGCGGGTCGGGGTCCGCTACCGGGAGTCCGCCGTCGCGCTTGAGGTGACGAACGAGCCCCGCCCCGGCAGCCGCCCCGCCGGGCCCGGTGCACACGGCCCCCGGGCCTCTGGCGCCCCCCGCGGCCACGGCCTGATCGGCATGCGGGAGCGGGCCCAGCTGATCGGGGCGGCCTTCGACGCCGGGCCGACGGAGTCCGGCGGCTGGCGGGTGTCCCTCGAACTTCCGGTCGACCAGGACACGAAGGCGGCCGGCTCCCTCACCGCGGAGACGGGTGGTGCGGCGTGATCAGAGTCCTCCTCGTGGACGACCAGTCCGTCGTCAGGGCCGGGTTCCGCGTCATCCTGGAGCTCGCCGGCGACATCGAGGTGGTCGGCGAGGGCTCCAACGGCCCCGCCGCGGTCGAACTCGCCCGCCGCCTGAAGCCGGACGTCATCTGCATGGACGTCCGGATGCCGGGCGGCGACGGTCTCGCCGCGACCCGCGAGATCGTCGCCGCCGAGGAGACGCCGCCGGCCGTGCTCGTGGTGACGACGTTCGACCTCGACGAGTACGTGTTCGGGGCGCTGGAGGCCGGTGCGAGCGGCTTCATCCTCAAGGACACCGAACCCGACGACCTCATCGACGCCGTCCGCAGGCTCGCGAAGGGCCACGGCCTGGTCGACCACACCGTGACCCGGCGGGTGATCACCGAGTTCGCGCGGCGCAGGTCACCGCGTCGCGGCAGCACGGAGGTCCTCGACCGTCTCACCGCGCGGGAGGTCGACATCGTCCGCCTGCTCGCCGAGGGGCTGTCGAACGCCGAGATCGCGCGGCGGCTCTTCATCGAGACGAGCACGGTCAAGTCGCACCTGGGGCGGGCCATGGCCAAGATCGGCGTCCGCGACCGCCTGCAGACCGTGGTCTGGGCCTACCAGAACGGGGTGGCGCCCCACTGAGGGGGTGTGCGGCCATCCGCTTATCGGAGCACGGACCGGTCGGGCGCGGCGCCCACGGGCGCCGCGCCCGGCCGGTCCTGGTGAGTGGTGCGGTCAGTGCCGTCAGGCCCCGACCGGGGTGATCGCCGAGACGCGCGACGCGCCCAGTTCGGGGTTGGCGCAGACGCGGTCCCTGCCGTCCGTGGGGACGTACTGCGCTCCCTCGTCGTTCAGGAAGAACAGGTGCGCGCCCGCGACCTCGGTCGGCTGGCACTCCACCGGGTCGTAGTTCTCCGGGTTGGGACGGGCGATGGTCACCACGGCCTGGTCACCGGGGAAGAGGGCGAACGGCCCGGTGGTGACGCTGTCCTGCTCGGCGGACGCGCCGATCCGGTGGCCCTCGGAGTCGCCCCAGTACACCTGGGCCAGCTCGCCGTACATCACACAGGCTTCGTCGGAGTAGGGGGTGCGCGGGGGCAGCTTCTCGATGAGGAGGTCGACGTACACCGTGCCGGCCGCGCCCTGGCGGCTCTGCTCGGTGACCTCCAGGTCGGCCGCGGTGCAGTCCGCGACGCTCATCGTCCCGAACTCGGACGTGCTGTCCGCGAGGGCCGCCGGGGCGCCCATGGCGAGGGCGGAGGCCGCTACGGCGCCGACAGCGAGCGCCTGGGCGGCGCGAATACCCGTCGATTTCGACATTTCAGACATTTTTCTCTTTCTTGGTCAGGTTTATATGGGGTGCGCCAATGGGACGCCGGACCACGGGATGTGGTTGACAGGTGGAACGGAGATCGCCGGGCGCTCGGCCCCGTCGAAATCTCCTCTTCGGCGGTAGGGGAGGACGGAAATGGGCGCTGTTGCCGGGGGAGAGGTGTCTGGGGGGCGGCCTCGCCTGGCTCGCGATCCGTGCGGGGAGGGGGCGCCGCATTTCGATGAATAACAATATTTCGGACATTTGGTGTGGGGTGGTGGGAATGCGCCCTGCTTTCCTGCCCTCTTCCTGCCGTCCGGAATTCGGCGCCGCCAGCCGCCCCCCGTCGGAACGGCTGCTCCGGCGCGTCGAGGCATCGACCGCCTGGCGCCACGCGCCCTTTCGGTCACCGGTCCGGCCGGGTGCGCACGCAGGTACGCGGACCGCGTCGGAGCCGTCCCGGGTGATCGGGGCGTCCGAGGCGCCCCCGCGCCGTGCCGTCCCGACGGCCACGCGCCTGCGTGCGCACCCCGGTGGCGCGCGGTTCCGCGGTGGCCCGCGCGCCTCCTTCGAGGGAGTGGAGCGGCGTGCCAGCATGTTGCTCCGACCGCGCGGGCCAGGCCCCGGACGCGGCCGGTGACGGTGAGCGGCGGCCGGCCGCGCACCGGCTCCTGTTCGGCCGACAGAGGCGGGGGACACCGGAATGCCCGACGACCGCGACCGCAGCGATCCCGGCGTCCAGCCGGACATGGACTCGGGCTTCCGGCACCGCCCCACGCCGAACGCCGGACGGGCCACCGGCACCCCGCAGCCGGGGACCGTCGTGCCGGGCCGCGACGCCGACCCGGCGGTCCCGCACAACTTCCCGCTGTCCCGGTCCGAGGCGCGGTCCTTCGACGGCGGCCGGCTGCAGGGAGCGCACGGCGCGAACTGGCCGATCCTCGTCGACCAGCAGGCCGCCGTCTACCTCATCACCCTGGGGCCTGGCGGCATCCGGGAACCGCACTGGCACCCCAGCGCCTGGGAGGTGAACTACGTCATCTCCGGCACCGTCCGCTGGACCTTCGTCGGGCCCGACCAGACCCAGGCCGCCTTCGAGGCCGGTACGGGGGACGTGGTCTTCGCCCCGCAGGGCCACTTCCACTACTTCGAGAACGCCAGCGACACCGAGGACCTCCGAGTCCTCGTGGTGTTCAACTCCTCCGCACCCGAACCGGGGGACGACATCGGGATCGTCCACTCGCTCAGCGCGATGCCGCGGCACGTCCTCGCGTCGGTCTTCGGCACGGGGCCGGAGGCCTTCGACGCGATCCCGAAGCGGCTCGGCCGCGTCGTCATCTCCCGGCGCACGGGTCCGGCCGAGGAGGACGCGGCGCCGAGCGGCGGGAGGTGACCGGCGGCGGTCGAGGCGGCGGCCCCCGCACCGCGGCCGCCGCCCGGGAGGGGGTCGAGGCCCTCGGAGCCGAGACTCCCTCCGGACGGCGGCTGGACGAGATGACGCGGTTCTTCGAACTGGTCAGCCGCGACATGGCGGAGATCGCCGAGCACTGGCACGCGGTGTTCTCCGCCCGGCGGGGCGATGACGGGACGCCGGAGGCCGGCGCTGCGGCCGCTCCGCCGGGGGCTGACCCGGGCCGCGGCGCACGTCCCGGGGCCGCGGAGCGTCTACCCTCGGACAGGCGCCCCGACGTCGCCCCGCAGGGAGGAAACCGCACATGACCGCCGCCGAGAGCCAGGCGACCCCCGCCGCACCGCCCGCCGCGACCGGCGCGGTGCTGTGCGAGGACGGCCTCGCCCGCCCGCCGTGGGCGGCGACCGACCCGCTGCTGCGCGCGTACTACGACACCGAATGGGGCATGCCGGTGCGCGACGAGCAGGGCATGTTCGAGCGCATCAGCCTGGAGGCGTTCCAAGCCGGCCTGTCGTGGGCCACCATCCTGCGCAAGCGCCCCGCCTTCCGCACGGCCTTCCACCGCTTCGCCCCCGACACCGTGGCGGCCTACACCGAGGACGACGTCGAGCGCCTCATGGCCGACGCCGGGATCGTGCGCAACGAGAAGAAGATCCGCGCCACCATCACCAACGCCCGGGCCACCGTGGCGCTGCGCCGCGAGGGCGGCCTGGCCGCGTTCGTGTGGTCGTTCCAGCCGGAGGAGACCCCGGAGCCGCGGACGGTGGCCGACATCCCCACCCGCTCCGCCGAGTCGGTCGCGCTCTCCAAGGCGCTGCGCGCCAAGGGCTTCGCGTTCACCGGCCCCACCACCATGTTCGCGCTGATGGAGGCCACCGGCATCGTCGACACCCACCTCGTGGACAGCCACCGCCGCGGCAGCTCCGGGGTGTGGCCCAAGGCGTGAGGGGCGGAGCGCCCGGCACCGCCGGTGCGCCCGGTCTCCGGCACGGCCCACCGGCACGGCGCCGGCGGAGCGCGGCTCGGGCCGGACGCTCAAGGCCCGGATCCCGGTGACGGCCGTCGGGCGCGGAGCTCGGGGCGGCCGCACCGCGTTCGGCGGGCCGCGGCGGCCCGGTGCGTGCGTGCCGCGCGGGCGCCCCCGGACCGCCGGCGGGGCGGGGCGGGCACCGCACCCGGGGCGCTGCCCCGTGCACGAGGTTCGGCTGGGAGCGCCGGCGCCCGGCGTCATCAGCCGGAGCTGGGAGCGGAGGCGGGCGCCGGTGGCGGCGGCCACCACGCCGCGCGGCGGCGTTTCCGGGGACGTCGCGTCAGCGGCGGCCCGAGCCCGCCCGTCCGGAC
This sequence comes from Marinitenerispora sediminis, assembly GCF_003336425.1. Lineage (GTDB taxonomy): Bacteria > Actinomycetota > Actinomycetes > Streptosporangiales > Streptosporangiaceae > Marinitenerispora > Marinitenerispora sediminis. Next base: position 39,229 of record NZ_QEIO01000004.1, read on the forward strand.
GGCCTGGCACGGCCGGCGCCGCCCCCGCGGACATCGTGGAGGTGAGTGCGTCGCGGTGGCGCGCCGCGACCGGGAGCGCTTGTTCGGTCCGGTCCGCGAGGCCGCCAGGTCGGCGGGTGGGATCCCGCGATGACGGTCGGGGCCCATGCGGGACCGGTGGCGACCGCAGCATGCGGGGCCGTTCGACGACGCGGGCCACCCCGGGCGTCCGCCCGGGGCGCCGCATGGCCCCGGCTGGCGGCCCGGGGACGGTGCCGTCCGCGGGGGAGCGGCCGTCACTGCTCCCCGGGTTCGCGGGCCGCGGTGACCGGGGGGAAGGGGCCCTCGGCGGCGAAGCGGCCGGGGCGGAAGGCGGCCAGTTCGGCGGCGGGCTCGCCGGTGACCAGTTCGTCCGCGGCGAGCGACCCGAGGAGCGGCGCCAGGGTGACACCGCTGTGGGTGGCCAGCACGTACACGGACGGATGGTCCTCCAGCGGGCCCGCGACGGTGAAGCCGTCCGCGGGGAGGACGCGCCGGCCGGTGCGGACGGACTCGATCCTCGGGACCGGGCCGCCGGCGAGCACGGCGGCCAGCCGGTCTTCGAAGACCGCCGCGAGCGACGCCTCCGGCTCCGCTCCGGGGTCGGCGCCGGAGTCGAGGTCGAGGGCCTGGACGAGCAGCCGGCCGCCGGGCCACGGCCGCAGGTTCACCCGGTCGGTCGTGACGACCCCGCGCACGCCGGCCGCCGCGGCGGCGCTCACCGCCAGGAACCCCACGGCCGCGTTGCCGCGGGCCGGCTCGACCAGCGGCACGGAGGCACCGATGGCGGCCAGAAGCCGCCCGGTGCCGTTGCCCGCGCAGCACACCACCCGGTCGGCGTCCAGCCGCTCGCCCGACTCCAGGACCGCCGCGGCGCCGGCGGGCCGCTCGACGAGCCCCGCCACCCGCGCGCCGAACCGCACGCGCGCGCCGAGCGACCCCGCCTCCGCCAGCAGGGCCTCGGCCAGCGCCGCGGGGTCGCAGTGCGCCTCCTGCGGGAACAGCGCCACGTCGGCGTCGGCCGGGACCAGCAGGTGCGGCTCGCGGCGGCGGGCCTCGGCGGGCGTGAGCCAGCGCGCCGGGTAGCCGCGCTCCGCCAGCCGTTCGACCCGCGCGCGCAGCTCTTCGCGGTGCGCCGCGTCCACGGCCCACTCCAGGTGTCCGGCGGGGTGGAACCACGACGCCGCGCGGCCGTGCCGGCGGGCGAGCTCGTGGTGGGCCGCGACGCCGGCGGCGTTGAGGCCGTGGTAGTCCGGGCGGACCTTCCGGTTGGCGTTGACCCAGGCGAAGCTGGTTGCGGAGGTCCCGGCCGCGGCCCGCGGCTCCGCCTCGACGAGGGTGACGGCGACGCCGCGGCGGGCGAGGGCCGCGGCCGCGGCCGCACCCGTGACCCCGGCGCCGATGACCAGGCAGTGCATGTCGATCTCCGCTTCTGACTCGGCAGGCGGGCGCGAGGTGGTGGGCCCCGGCCCTCAGACGGCCCCGCCGCCGCCGGGGGAGGCGAGCGGCAGTATGTCGAGTGAGCTGCCCACGAGCTCCGCGCGCAGCCGGTTGACCAGCTCCATCCGCTCCACCGCGGCCGCCCGGGAGTGCGCGGCGAGCGCCAGGACGAGCGCGTGGCTGATCACGAGGCCGCCGACCAGTTCGCTCGCGGTACTGATGGTGGACTGCGGGGTGGTCAGGGCCACGTGCACCCGTCCGGCCAGCGCCGTGCCCAGGGACTCGGTGACCAGCACGGTCCGGGCGCCGACCCGCTCGGCGTGGTCCAGCACCACGCCGGTCTCCCGGAACTGCCGGATCGGGGCGAACACGACGACCGCGTCGCCCGGCCGCAGGTTGACCAGGGCGTCGGCGGCCCGGAAGCCGGCGAGGGTGCTGCTCACCGCGTCGACGCCGATGCGGGTGAGGTTGAGGCTCAGGTGCTCGGCGAGCAGGCCGGCCGGCCCCAGCCCGAAGGCCAGCACGCGCTCGGCGGAGCGCAGCACGTCGACCGCGCGGTCCCAGTCCTGCGAGCGGAGGCGGCGCCGCATGTGCTCCAGCAGCCCCACGGTGTCGTCGAGGACGCGGGCGTAGTGCGATTCGGCGCCGGGGAGCCGGTCCAGGCGGTCGTCGAGGGTCGCGGCGAGGTCGCGCTGCCGGGTCAGGGCTCCGAGTAACTCTCGCTTGAGCTCCTTCAGGCCGGCGTACCCCAGCGCCTTGGTCGTGCGCACGACGGTGGCGTCGCTGGTGCTGGTCCGCCGGCCGAGTTCGATGGCCGACGCGGCCACGACCTCGGCCGGGTTCTCCGCCATGTACTCGGCGACGCGCCGCTCACTGGTGGAGAGTTCGGAGGTCAGCGCCGCGACACGTTCGTGGAGCGGCGGTTCGGTGGAACCGGGTGTCGTAGTCACAACTTCCTTGACCTTCTTCCGTAGTGAAAACTACCTTACCCTCGGCTTCGGGAGCCGGGTCGACCGCAGGGGCGAAAGGACGTGCGCCCGGCCCGCGACGTGAGGGGCTCGGGGGCGGGCGCCATCGGAAGTATGGCCCTGTGGCGCCCCGCCCGGCGCGGGGCGCGCGCGGTGGGCGCCGAACGTGCCGCGTCACCAGGTGCAGAGGCGGACGGCGCCGTGCTGGGTGACGGGGTCGCCGTCGGAGGTCTCGGTGAGTGTCCCGGCCACCACCAGGTCGGTGGTCCCGGGCACCCGGACCACCGACGTGCGCTCCAGCGGGTTGGGGGCGGCGTCGTGGTAGACCCGGTCCGGCGGCGCCGCGGCGTCCACGTCGTAGGGCGTCATGGCACCGCCGGGACCGCGGTGCAGGAGGTCGCCGTCGATGGCCGGAGGCTCCGGGAGTATCCCGCCGGCACCCCGGGTGATCCACAGGCCGCCGGCGCCGTCGCCGGTCACGCTGAGGTAGGAGCGGTCCGGGTCGTCGAGGGCCACCTGCCACGCGGTGCCGTCCCAGTGCGCGAGGACCGCTCCGCGCACCGAGGAGAGCCCGTCGGAGTTGACCAGCCGCCCGACCGCCCAGACGTCGTCGGGGGCCTCGGCGTGCACGCCGGTGAACTCGTACCGGTCGCGGCCGCCGGTGCCGGTGGGGAGCGGCTGCTCCGGTACCGGCATCGGCCGCCAGACCGCGCCGTCCCACCGCTCGGCGGTGAGCTGGCGGCCGTCGGTGCCCACCGCGATCACGTTGTCGGGGCCGAGGGCGGCGAGTTCGTATCCGGTCGGCGGGAGCGCCGCCCGGCTCCAGCCCGCTCCGTCGAAGTGCAGCACGTGCCGCGTCGCCCCGGGGCCGCGCGACCACACCTGCGTGCCCACCTCGGCGACCAGCCACACGTCGTCGGGGGCGATGACCTCCAGGTCGGTCACGATGCGCGGCTCGGCGCCCTCCCCGGAGTGCAGGGCGGGGTCCAGCAGGTCGGTCAGGACGTACCGGCGCCACCGCGAGCCGTCGTGGTGCATCGCCGTGTACTCGGCCGGATCTGCGACGAACCACTCGGCCCGCTCCACATCCGCGGCCTCCTCGCCGACGACCCACAGGTCGTCGGGGCCGGAAGCGGCGGCGGCCAGCGTCGCGTCCGGCCACGAGGCGGGGAGGTCGAGCTCGTGCCACGTCTGGCCGTCCCAGCGCAGGCCGCGCGGGACGGGATTCGCGTCGCCGCCGTACGGGTCGGTCCCGGCCGGATAGAAGGTTCCGAAGGCCCAGACGTGCCGCGGCCCGCCCGCGGCGACCGCGGTGAAACCGCCGTCAGCGTCCGCCGTCGGCGGCGGATCGATGCGGTCGCAGCGCGTACCCGCGGGGGGACCGGCGTCGGCGGCCAGCAGCGCGGCGACGGCGACCGCGGCCGTGACCGTCGCCGCCAGGCCGCCGGCCGTCCTCCGCCCGCGCCGTGCGGGCCCGCTCGGGGCGCCGTTCCGGGTGCGATCGGTCATGCTCGACGTTCCTCCTGACCCACGTGCCGTCCCCGCCCCCGACGCCGCGGGCCCGGGCGGGCGTGCACGGAACCGTACCGGTGACTCCGGACGCTCCCTTCCGCGGGCGGGTCCGGGCCTCGCCGGACACGGTGAGGTGAGGCTATCCTTACTTCATGTCGGACGTGTTCTGGTCACTGACCCTGCTGTACGCGCTCGGGTTCGGCGGCGCTTTCGTGGCGCTCGTCCTCACCGGGCAGCTCGTCGCCCGCGACGCCCTCCTGCACGGCTATCCCCCGGCCATCCAGCAGCGGTACGGTCCGCAGAGCGCACGGGGGCGCCGCGTCGCGCGGTGGACGAGTGCCGGAACGGCGCTGCTCCTGGTGGCCACCCCACTGCTGGGGATGCTCTCCCTGGCGCACCACACCGGCGCCCTCCCGGGCTTCTGGGACGGCTTCGTGTTCGGCAGCGTCCTCTTCGCGACCCTGGCGGCGGCCGACCTCGTGATCCTCGACTGGTGGCTGTTCTGCACGCCCCGATCCCGGCTGTTCGTGCTGCCGGGCACCGAGGGGATGCCCGAGTACACGGACCGGGCCTTCCACGTCAGGGTGCTCGTCCCGGCTCCGGTGCCGTGGCCGCTGCTGGCGATCCCGGGCTACGGATTGGCCGTCGGCGGCGGCGCGGCGCTGGCCGGCGTTCTAGTCTGAGCCCCGGCGGCAACCGTCGCCGTCGCCGGCGCGCGCCCCGCTCCGCGGGAACCCCGGGACCGCCGCGGGCGTCGAAGGCGACGCGCGGGCTGTTCCGCGCCGAAGAGCAGGAGTGTGCGACATGAGCTATCCCGGACCTCCGCCGCAGAGTCCGGGGGGCTGGGGGCCTCCTCCGCCTCCGCCCCCGCCGCCCCCTCCACCGGGAGGCTGGTTCCAGAGCGGGCCCTACGGCGGCTCGTCCGAACCGCCCGCGAGCACCGGGAGCGCCGTCGGCGCCCTGATCGCCAACATCCTCGCCCTCTGCCTCTGCTGGGTGTTCGCGGCGCCCGGCCTGATCCTGGCGATCGTCGCCCTGAGCCAGACGGCCAGCAACCCCTCCTCCGCGCGCACCTGCACGCTGATCTCCTGGATCCTCTTCGGAGTGGCCGTCCTGAGCGGTGCGGCGTACTTCGCCTACTGGTTGCTGGTGGGCGGCGCCCTGTGGTTCGAGACCCTCGACACTATGTGAGAGCGCGGCGCCCGCGGCGGGTACCGCGCGAGCCGGTCGTCCAAGGGCGTCATGCGGGGAGACCGCCAGACGCCCACGACGGTCGCAGCGCGGCGGACCCCGGGATCCCGGGGTCCGCCGCGCCCAGGTCCCCGCACGGCTGCCGCCCCGCGGGGGTGGCGGCGCCAGCGCCGGCGTCCGGAACCGACCGGTCCCCGACGCCGGCGCCCCTCTCCCGTCAGCGGTTCTTGAAGTAGCCGAACAGGTGCTTCTCCCGGACCAGCAGCAGCGCGGCGACCGCCCCGACCTGCGCGGCGCACACCGCGGCCAGCGGGCCGCGGATGTCGATGAGGTACACCTCCAGCCGGTCCGCCGGATTGCCCACCGTGACGGTGAGGGCCAGCGCCCCGGCGCTCAGGGCGAGAGCCGCGAGCGACCACGCCGCCGTCTCGACCACCGTGCTCCCCAGCAGCGCCCGGCGGGAGACCCCCACGTGCAGGGCCCCGGCGTACTCCAGGCGGCGCAGCCGGACCGCGACGAAGCCGAGCACCAGCCCGGCGAGGGCGCAGGCCGGCAGCCCGTACCGGGTGGCCCGGCCGGTGAACTCGCCGACGCCGTCGAACGAGGCGCCGAACCGGTTGTTCAGCCGGCCGAGGGTCATGTTCGACGTGGTCCCCGGCCGCACCGCCGCGGCGGCGTAGACGAGCGCGTCCGCCGACTCCGACAGCGGCCAGACCTCCGCCCAGCACTCGTCGAACGTCCCCGCCGCCGGCCGCGGCACCAGCACCGCGTGGCGCAGCCGGCCGTCCCGCCCGTCCTGTGGGTAGGGGTAGGTGCCGGCGACGGTGAGCGGGCCCGCCGTGGTCGCCAGGGTCTCGCCCGCGCGCACGCCGAGGGTGCGCGCGAGGTCGGCCGGCAGCCACACCCCCTCCGCGGAGACCGCGCGCACCCGCAGGACGTCGGCAAGTCCGGGGGTGACCTCGTAGGCGGGGATGGGGTTGGCGAACATGGCCTCCAGGACCACCGGATCGGCGGGCACCAGGGCCCCTGCTCCGCGGACGCCCGCCACCTCGCCGAGCCGGTCGCACGACCGGCCGTCGGTCATCCCCTCGGCGTTGAGGGTGCGTACCGACGCCCCCGACTCGACGAACTCCACCGCCCGCCGCTCTAGGGCGACGATGGACCGCGCGTCGGCGACCGCCAGGCCGCCGCCGATGACGGCCAGGGCGAGCGCGAAGACCGCCGCCCGCGTGGTGCCCGAGGCGACGTTGCGCACCGCCTCGGAGAGCACGGATCTCCACCTCATGGCGCCGTCCGATCGCGCACCGCGTAGTGCGCCATGTCGATGACCCGGCCGCAGGCGGCCCGCGTGTGCGGGTCGTGGGTGGCGACCACCACGATCGTGCCCTCCTGCGCGATCGCCCCCAGCGTCTCGTTCACCGTCGCCGCGGTCCGCAGGTCCAGCTGCGCGGTCGGCTCGTCCACGAGCAGCAGGTCGGGGGCCGAGCACACGGAGCGGGCCAGCATCAGCCGCTGGGCCTCCCCGCCGGACAGCTCCCGGAACGGCTGGTGGACCACCCCGGACAGGTTGAACATCGCCATGACCTCGCGTGCGCGCCGCTCGGCGTCGTCACGGGTGAGGCCCCGGGCCAGCAGCGGCAGGGCCACGTGGTCCACGGCCGTGCGGGCGGGCACCCCGTAGGGGTTCTGGAACACCCACCCCGTGCGCTCGATGCCGACCTTCTCGATCCGTCCGGCGACCGGCTCCAGCCATCCGGCGAGAATGGACAGCAGCGTCGACTTCCCGCAGCCGGAGGGACCGCAGATGCCGACGATCTCCCCGGGCAGCAGCGTGAAGTCCAGGCCGCCGAACAGGTCGTCGGTGCCCGCGAAGCGGTGCCCGAGCCCGGTCGCCCGGACCAGTTTCGGCGCCTCTGTCATGGTTCCCGACCGCATGACTGCGCCGTGATCGCCGGGCCGAGGTCCACCTCGGCCGGCGGATCGCCCTCCAGTTCGATGAGGGACGCCCCGAGGTTGGAGCCGACGATCTCCACCGGGTAGGCGTCGTCGCCGGACTCCACGCACCCGCTGCGGCCCTCGATGGCGAAGACCGCCGCGGGCGGCACCTTCAGCGTCCGCAGCGGGGAGGCGAGCCGGATCTCAGCGGTCACCGGGTCGGCGTCCTCGCTCGCGGTGACCTCCTGGAAGGCGGAGGTCGCCGCGAGCTCCGCCAGGAACTCCGGGTCACTCACCCGGCCGTCCTCGTCCATCGGGCCGGAGACGCCGAGCACGTCCATGGTCCGCTCGCCCGGTACCGCGCCGCCGGGCATCGAGGCGACGCTGACGGCGGTGAGCTGGTTGGACACGGTCCCGAAGGCCTCGCCCGCGGTGACGTTGCGGCCCAGCACGGCCTCGCAGCTCTCCAGCGTGACCGCGTCGGTCGGCAGCCACATGAACCGGTCGACGTCGATCGCGCCGTCCGGCTCGCGGATCCCGGCGTCGTCCTGCAGCTCCCGGACGGCCGCCGCCGTCTGCCAGCCGTAGGTCCCGTCGGCCGCGGCCTCGTAGCCGAGCCGCGAGAGCGCGGTCTGCAGCGCCCGGACATCGCGGCCCCGGTCGCCGCGTCCGAGGTCGCGGTAGAGCGGGACCGACGTCGCCAGCGCCACGAGCGGCGTGTTGTCGATCCGTGCCGCGACCTGGCCGGACCGGATCTCGGCCCCGACCTCGCAGCGCGTCGAGGTGACCCGGCCGGCGAAGCCGACCTCCAGGGCCAGGGCCTCGGGGATCTCGAACTCGACCTCGACGGTCCGCTCGTCGGCGAACTCCTCCACGCTCACGGGCGCGGAGGTCGGTTCGTCCGCTTCGGCCAGCCCGGTGGGCGGATCGGCGGGGCGCAGCAGGAAGCCGGCCGTTCCGCCGCCGGTCAGCAGGAGCAGGCCGGCGAGCAGGGCGGTGCCCGGTGACTGCACGCGCACCCCGCCCCTCACGCTGCCCCTCCCCGCGCAGCCCGGCGGACGCGGCCCGACCCGGGGTCCGGCCGCCGCGTAGCGCCGGTCACGAGGACTCGTCCTGGATCTCGACGTTGTACCCGCCGCGGACCAGGCAGTCCTGGGCGGTCGCGTCCATGGGATCGAAGGGGGCGTCCTCGAACCCGTTCTGGAAGTCCTCGTGCAGCTGCTCCACGGTGTAGTCCGCGGGGACCAGGCCCGCCTCGACCAGGCACTGGAGGGTGACCTCGCGGCCGTCCTCCAGCAGGTCGGGGTTGCTGATCTGGGTCCGGTACAGGGCCTCGATCCGCATGGTGGTGCCGTCGGCGCACTCGATGCTGAGGTCCTGGTAGCGCTGGCTGGCGGTGTCGTCCTCGAACGGCGAGGGCTGGATCTGGTAGATGCCGTCCGGCTGCCGCTCGTAGGACTCCTCCAGGCCGGCGTCCTGCGCGCACTGCCGGTACCGGCTGAACGCCTCCTCGTAGTCGTCGGCGCTGATCTCGCCGTTCTCGATCGCGCGGTCGAAGACCTCGCGCTCGAAGTCCGAGGTGGCCGACGCCCGCGCCTGCTCGAACTGCTCCACGAGCGTGAGGTCCATGGTCGAGCCGGGGCCCTCCTCCCCCTCGGTCCGCTGGCCCTCCTGCCCGACTCCCGAGCAGCCCGACAGCAGCGCGGCGGTCGCAGCCAGGGCGGCGATCCGGGATTTCGTCCGGCGCGGTCTGGCAATCCGCATTCTCAACTCCGATTCCATGCCGGCATCGATGGCAGGCGTGTGTGGGCCATCGAATGCCGGCCACGGCCGTCCAATTCGGAATCCACGCCTTCCCACGCGGCTCGGAATCGGAAATGGCCATGGCCGGTCACCCGTCACCGGTCAGCTAGCTCCACTGGTTCCAGGCGCTGTAACTCGTGGAGACGCCGGCGTCCGCGAACGCCCAGGACGATCCCGTGTACCAGGCCGACAGGGCGGCGACGTTGCCGTGCTGGGCGTAGGAGCGGACGTAGTTGTACGAGGCGCACGTGTCCACGTAGCCTTCGGCGTAGGAGTAGTTGTAACCTGCGTCGACGTAGCCGTAGCAGGCGGCCTCGGCGGGAGCCGCCGCGGCGACGCCCGCGGCCAGCAGGCCCGCGGTGAGGATCGCCGCTGCCGCCCCCGAGGACAGCTTGGCGGGAGTGGTGGCCGACATGATCGCCATGATCATTCCCCAATGATCTAAAAAAAGCGACGAATAGGATTGGTTGCCCAGCCGGTTGGCCGGCCGGCAGGGCGCCGCGAGACCGTCCGGATCGGTTCCGCGCCACCTCGAACGGCGCTCCGGATTGCCGTCGAAGTACCGAAAACATATAGCGGAATTGCGGCCGAGGGAAGTTTTTTATAGTAAGTCGATAATAACGCTCGGTAGTGCCGGGTCTGTTTGCGCAGGTGTTCGGCAAAAGCAAATATTTGATTATCGGCACTGGCCGCATCGGGCCAGCGCAGGGCGGTGATTTCCATTCGCGCTAATGGGAAATCTGGGGCTCGTGTCCGGGTATACGGCATTTATTGTGATCGCTCAGCGTAGTGGAGCGTTCGGGGTGTGCCGACCGCCGAGGGGTGCGGCGGTGCTGGCGGTGGGGGTGCTGCCGCGCCGTTGCCGCCCGCCGGGCCGCCGCGGCGGTGAGTGAGCCCGGCGCGACCTGGGCAGACCTGGCATGACGGCCCGTAGGGTGACGCGGGAGGACAGGGGGCGCAATGAGACTCAGCGAGTTCGCGGCCGCGAAGATGCCGCCGGGGGCGCGCCTGGCCGCCTGGGCGGTGCGCTGGATCGAGCCCGAGGCCTTCCGCGGCCCCAACAGTCCGGTGAACCGCGCCAAGGACGAGCTGACCGTGGAACTGCGCGGCACCGCCCCCGGGGCGACACTCATCTTCGCGGAGGGGGACCCCCGTGCCCTCGACCTGCTGGACGAGGCGCCAGGATCGTTGCGCGCGGCCGCGACGGGGGGCCGGGTCATCGTCGGCATCGCCTACGAGACGGAGCGCGGCTGAGGCGCGGCGAGGAGGGCGTGATCCGGCGCCATGCGGGAGGGGCGGCCTCGCGGACGGGGTGCCGCCAGAGGCGACGCGGGTCCCGCGCCGCCGTGGCGTGGCGGAGCGGGACCCGGTGGCCCCTCGTGCCCGCTGGGGCCGGGGGGCGGAGCCTGAGCCTCATCCGGACCATGGACAGACACAGGGTGACACCGGATCAATCCGGGAACCCTCCGGTGTCGGGCTGCCTATCGTCCCCGTTGAGCCCTGTGTCCGACTTTTCGCCTTTTATGCGGCGAGTCGAACACAATAGTGACCTTACCTGAACGCGGCTGCACGCGGAACGTCTCTGGAGATATTCGAACGGCGGATTGCATCTGTCGCCGCGCCCTCGAATCCGCGTCCCCGGCCTCCTGGGTGAGCTGTGGGTTTCACGCCGGGATCCGTCGAACGAAAACGAACGTGAAAGATACCGGCTGTCCCGACTCTTCCTGTTCTTTTCGGATTTTTTCTCCCCAACGATGAAACGTCGTAGAGGGGGTAGTGTGAGGGAACTCCGCGGCCATCCGACCATGACCTCGCGGTCGGAAGGCTCCGCCTCGTCCGCACAGCCGCCAGTTGCGCGGAAAGGCGACGGCCCGCGGTGCTTCCCGTGAAATTCATCCGGACCGCCTTTGCCGACCATGCAATCATTCCGACACAGGATGACGAAAGAGAACGTCCATGGCGACTGCTGCGCCGCCCCTCCCGGGAACCGCTACCACGTCCATCCCCGCCACGCCGCCGCCGGCCGCCGGAGCCGCGGAGGCGGGCGCCGGTGGGAGCGGCCGATGACGCGCTCCGCCGGCCCCGCCCCCGACCTCCGTCCCGACGCCCTCTACCTCGACCAGCTGGGGTACCGGCGGATCCGCGCGCTGTTCCGCGCCTCCCTGTACGCGCTCGCCCAGTACCCGCAGGGCCGCGGGGACATCGAGGAGACGCTGCGCCGCGTCGCCGTGGTGGTGCGGGTCCGTCCCACCGGCGCCGAGCGGCTCGCGGACTTTCCCCGCCCCGACCTGGCCGCCGACGTCGTCGGCTTCCGCGACCTGCTGAGACAGCTGCGGTTGGCGGCCGGGGAGCCGGCCTTCGCCGCCCTGGCCCGCCGGCCGCCGGTGGGCTCCGCCTCGACCATGTGGAACGTCGCGGCCGGCAGCGGTACCCCCACCTGGCCGGCCACCCGCAAGTTCGTGCGCGGCTGCCTGGAGGAGGCCGGCATCAACCCCGGCAGCTCCGAGGGGGAGGCCTACCTCTACGACTGGGAGTGCGCCTGGCGGCGGATCCGCTCCCAGCGCACCGGGCGGCCCGCGGAGTCCCCGCCGCCCGCGGGCTAGCCGCACCTGCGGGGCGGCTCCGGGAGCCCGTCGCCGACCTCCTGGCGCGGTCCCGAGTCGCCGCGGTGCGGCGGCTTCCGCGGCACGCGGCGAGGACGGCGGGCCCCGTCGCCCGGACCCCTGCCCGCGCTCTCGTCTTCGACATCGGCATGGGGACGGGCGTGCCGCCCGCCGCCCACCCGCCGGGGTACGGCGCTCCGCGGCGGCCGGCCCCCGATTCGGGCGCGGCGGCCTGGGCGCACGAGCACCGCCCGCCTCGCCTCCACCGCCGGGGTGGCGACCGTCCGCGCCGCCCTATCCCCGCGCGGCCGGGCGCTTCGGGCGGTGCTCCCGCGCCGGCCCGCCTGCGGCCGCCGGCGTGGCCGGGCGCGGTCGCCGGCCCGCCCGAAGCCCGTCCCGCGGCTGGTCCGCGGCACCGCTGTTCCGCCGCCCGCGTCGCTCGCGCGACCGATGCGACCTCCTACGCCGGCGCGCCGACCGCCGATCTGGCCGGGGCATTGCCGGGATATGGGGTGAATTGGCTGGTAGCTGGCTTCCAAGAACTGATGCCTGGAACGTTCGCGGGTAGAACAGCCGAGACGGTCCCCGGAGTGGCCGACCCGCGTTCGCGGGCGTTCGCGGCCCGCGGCGGGGGCGGGCACACGCGCGACCGTCGGTCGTGGACCGATCGGCGAGGGGGAGAGGACACATGATCGAAGCGTGGAGGAACCTCGTCCGCAGAGGCGGCGCAGGACAGGCCGCGCCCCAGCCCAGACGCGGTGAAGCGTCGGAGAAGCCGGAAGGCGGGGACGGGCACCGGCGCGCCACCCTCACGGTTCCCATCATCGCCCCGGAGATGCGGGTCCACCGGATCCACGTGCCGGCGCCGTCGGTGCCGAGCGGTCAGGAAGTCGCGCGGGCGGGCCGGTCCGTCGCCGAGCACCTGCCGTCGCCCGGGCAGTGCGCCTACTACACGGGGCTCGGCGCGCTCGCCGTGTTCGGGGTCATCGAGTGGCCGGTGGCCGCCGCCATCGGCGTCGGAACGGCGGTGGCCCGGCGGGCCCGCGGCGGCTGGGCGGCCGCCACGCAGGGCGAGCCGGGCCGGAGCGAGCGGCCCGGGAAGGAGGCCGCCGCGGCCAAGGGCGCCGAACCCGCGTCGTGACAGCCGCGCAGGAGCTGCGACCGGTACCGGTCGCAGCTCCGCTGTGAGTACCCCCGGCCCCGCACCGCTCGATCCGATGAGAAGGCACGGTCCATGCTGCTCGGTCACCTGCTCGGCGTCACCATGGAGATCACCAGGGCGCTGCCCGCGCTGCCCGCGCTCGGCACCGCCCGCTGCGGGGCGGACGCGCCGACGTCCACCAGCCGTTACACCGTCATCACGCCGGGCCGACTCGACGTCCGGCTGCGCGGTGCGCACCGGCCCGGCAGCGAGGAGGCCGCCCGGGAACTGGAACGCGAGCTGATGCGCGTCGGCGGGGTGCACCGGGCCGAGGTGAACGGCGTCCTGGGGCGCGTGCGGATCGACCACGAGCCGGAGATCCGGCCGGAGGACCTTGTCGAGACCGTCAAAGAGCTCGAACGGCGCAACGGGCTGCACGGGGCCGGCTTCTCGCCCATTCCGCACCCGGGCGACCTGGGGACCGTGCGGACCGAGATGCGCCGGGTCGGCGCGAACCTCGCCGGCTGCGGGGTCGCCCTCGCCGCGAAGGCGCTGCGCCTGCCCGCGGTGCCTCCGGCGACCTCCACCGTGCTCATCCTGGCCGGCATGACCCCCGCCATCCGCGACGGACTGGGCCGGGCCGTGGGCCGCCGGGCGACGGACCTGCTGTTCAGCGCGGGGATCACCGTCGCGCACACGCTGGGGCAGGAGCCGGTGGGCCTGGCGATCGACGCCCTCAACGGGGTGGTGCGCTGCGCCGAGGCCCAGGCGCACAAACGGGTGTGGGACCGCCGGGCGCCCGAGCTCGACGCCGACCTCGACGATTTCCGGGCGCGCCCGCTGGAGCACGAGCCGCGTCCGGTCCCGCTGCCGCCCGGCCCGGTCGAGCTGGCCGCCCGGCTGGCCCCGATCACGCTGGCCGTCGGCGGCGCCGCCTACGCCCTCACCCGCAACGCGGACCGCGTGCAGGGCATCCTGGTCGCGGGGCTCCCGCGCGCCGCGTGGCTCGGGCGGGAGATGTTCGCCGCCCTCTTCGGCGCGGCCGCCGCCGAGCGGGGCATCGTCACCCGGGACATCCGCGTCCTGCGGCGGCTGGACCGCGTCAGCGCCGTGCTCGTCGACACCGCGGTGCTCACCAGCGGCGAGTGGCGGATCGACGAGGTGCTTCCCCTCTCCGCCGCCCTCACCGCGGAGGAGTGCTACGCGCAGGCGCTGGCGCTGGTCGACTCCCGTCGCCCCGACCGCCGCCGGACCCGGAAGGGGTGGTCGGTGACCCCCCTCGGCCGCACCCAGGTCCCCTCCGGCGCGCGCGACGCGGTCGAGGCGTGCCTGCGCAAGGGCGGCCACCCGATCGCGCTCCGCCGGGACGGCGAGCTCGCCGCGGTCGCCGCCGTGCTTCCCGAGCTCGACCCGCTGGCGGCGGCGCTGATCGCGGCGGCCCGCCGGGTCGGCCCGGTGGCGATCGCGGGGGAGGGCACCGGGATCGAGGAGCGGCTGCCCGTCGACCGGGTGCTCCCCGGGGACGGGGAGCTGCGCGCGTCGCTCCGCAAGCTCCAGCGCGAGGGGTACGGTGTCGCGCTTATCTGCGACCGGCGGCCGTCCGCGCTCGCGGTGGCGGATGTCGGCATCGGGCTGCTCGGCCGCTCGCCCGGCACCCCCTGGGCGGCGCACTTCCTGTGCGGGCCCGACCTCGCCGGGGCCTGCCGGCTGCTCGACGCGGTGGAGGCGGCGCGGACCACGAGCCGGCGCAGCGCCCGTATCTCCAGCGTCGGCTCGGCCGCCGCACTGCTGCTCGCCGCGGCCGGCCCCGGGTTCGGCTCGTCGGCGCGGGCCGCCATGGCGGTGCACGCGGCGATGGCCTTCGCCATGGCCGACGGCGCCTGGGCCGCGATGACGCTCGCCCGGCGCCCCGACCCGGTGCCGGAGCAGCGCACCCCCTGGCACGCGTGGCCGGCCGAGGCCGTGCTCAGCTCGCTGGACTCCTCGGCCTCCGGCCTGGCCAGGGAGGAGGCGGCACGGCGCCGCGCCGCCGGCGAGGAGGAGCGCGGCGAGCCGGCGTCCCCCGGCTTCGGGCGGATCCTCCTAGAGGAGCTGGACAACCCCCTCACCCCCGCGCTGGCGGCCGGCGCCGGCATCTCCGCCGTGCTCGGCTCCGCCGTGGACGCGGCGCTCATCGCCGCCGTCCTCGGGGTGAACGCCTCCATGTCCGGTGTGCAGCGCCTGGGCGTCGACCGGGCGCTGCGCCGGCTGGTCGACCTGAGCGCGGTGCGCACCCGGGTGCGCCGCCCGGACGCTGACACGCCTGTCCCGGTCTCCGGCGACGAGCTCGTGCCCGGCGACGTGATCGCCCTGACGGCCGGGGACGCCGTCCCCGCGGACTGCCGGCTGCTCGCCGCAGAGGACCTGGAGGTGGACGAGTCCAGCCTCACCGGCGAGTCCCAGCTGGTCGCGAAGTCCCCCGCTCCGAGCACCGCGGGTGCCGTGGCGGACCGGTACTCGATGCTGTACCAGGGCACGGTCGTGGCGGTGGGCGAGGGGATCGCGGTCGTCGTGGCCACCGGCGACCGCACCGAGATCGGCCGGACCACCCGTCTGGCACCCGAGCAGCGCCGCCCCGGCGGCGTGCAGACCCACCTGCGCCGGCTCACCGACGTCACGCTGCCGCTCTCGCTGGGGGCGGGTGTCGTCCTCATGGTCGCGCAGCTGCTGCGCGGCCGGACCCTGGGCCAGGCGCTCGGTCCGGCGGTCGCGCTCACGGTGGGCGCGGTGCCCGAGGGCCTGCCGTTCGTGGCCACCGCGGCCCAGCTCGCCACCGCGCGCCGGCTGTCCGCGCGCGGCGCGCTGGTCCGCGACCCCACGACCATCGAGCCGCTGGGCCGGGTCGACGTGCTGTGCTTCGACAAGACCGGCACCCTCACCGAGGGCCGGCTCCGGCTGCGGCAGGTCTCCGACGGCGTCACGGCCCGCCCGCTGGACGACCTCACGCCGCGCACGCGGGAGGTCGTCGCCGCGGCGCTGCGCGCCAACCCCGACCACAACGGCGGCCGGCTGCCGCACCCCACCGACCGCGCCATCATGCGCGGCGCCGAGCAGCTGGAGATGGCGCCCACCGAGGGGGTGGGGGAGTGGGAGCGGGTGGACGAGCTGCCGTTCGAGCCCAGCCGCGGCTACCACGCGGTGCTGGGGCAGGCCCCGGAGGGGCAGCTGCTCAGCGTCAAGGGCGCGCCGGAGATCCTGCTGGACCGCTGTTCGCGGTGGACCACCGACGACGGCACCGCCGACTTCGACGACGCCGCGCGCGCCGCGGTGCACGAGGAGGTGGACCGGCTGGCCCGCACGGGGTACCGGGTGCTGGCCGTCGCCGAACGGCCCGCGTCGGACCGCGCCGACCTCACCGAGTCGCGCATCCGCGACCTGCGGTTCGTGGGGCTGCTCGGCATCGCCGACCCCATCCGCCCGACCGCGGCCGACGCCGTGGTGCGGCTCTCCGCGGCGGGCGCGCAGGTCATCGTCATCACTGGCGACCACCCGAGCACGGCCGAGGCGGTCGCCGCGGAGCTCGGCGTGCTGGACGGGCGGGTGGCCACCGGCGCGGAGCTCGACGAGATCGCCGATGACCGGCTGGCCGAGGAGATCGCCGGGATCGCGGTGTTCGCCCGGATGAGCCCCGAGCAGAAGGCCCGCGTCGTGCGGGCGCTGCGCGGCGCGGGCCGGGTGGTCGCGGTCACCGGCGACGGCGCCAACGACGTCCCCGCGATCCGGCTGGCCGACGTGGGGATCGCCCTGGGGGAGCGTGCCACGCCGGCGGCGCGCGAGGCGGCCGACGTGGTCGTCACCGACAACCGGATCGAGACGATCGCCGACGCGATCGCCGAGAGCCGGGCCATGTGGCGGTCGACCCGCAACGCGCTGGCGGTGCTGCTCGGCGGCAACCTCGGGGAGGTCGCGTTCACCGTGGGAGCCGGGCTGCTCAGCGGGCGCAGTCCGCTGAACGTCCGCCAGCTGCTGCTGGTGAACCTGCTCACCGACATGCTGCCCGCCATCGCGCTGGCGATCCGGTCGCCGGAGGGCGCGACCCAGGAGGAACTGCTCCAGGAGGGGCCGGAGCGCTCGCTCGGCGCGGTGCTCGGCCGTGACATCGCGGTGCGGGCGGCGACGACCGCCGCGGCGGCGCAGACCGCCTGGCTCCTGGCCCGTCCGCTCGGCACCCGCGGCCAGACCGACACCACGGGACTGGTCGCGCTGGTCGGGACCCAGCTCGCGCAGACCGTCGCGGCCGGCGGACGCGATCCGCTGGTCGTCGGCGCCGGCCTCGTCTCGCTCGCCGTGCTCGCCTTCGTGGTGCAGACACCGGGGGTGAGCCACTTCTTCGGCTGCCGACCGCTCGCCCCGCACGGCTGGGCCGTGGCGCTGGGGACCGCTGTGGCGTTCGCGCTGGTCGCGGCGGTCCTCACCCGCCGCCTCGGGGTGCAGAACATTGCCGATCGTTCACCTGGTCGTCACTCCGATGACTCCCACACAGCCGCCCAAGCGGCTACGAATGGGGTGTAACGCGTACGTAATCCACCAAAGTCTGATAAATGGGATTTTCTGTGCCTCACTTCCTGTCGACCCTGCTCGCGAAGGCCCTCGTCGTGATCGTCGAGGCCCTGGTTGCCGAGATCGTCCTCATGGTGCTGAAGTCCGTGCGTTCCCGGATGGCAGCCACGGCCCCGGCCGCCGCCTGACCTTCCGCGGCGGCCCAGCCGCCGCCACAACACCGCCGCCGCGGACGGAGCCGCCGGGGCCCACCAGCCGCCCCGCCGGCCCGTCCGCGTCCGTTCTCCCGGGCTCTTCCCGCTCCCGGCGGCCCGTCCCGCACTCCCCGGCCCACCGTCCTCCGGGCCGCTGCTCCGGCCCCCGGGGGCGGGCACCGCGGGCGCCCCGCAGACCGGGCGCCCGCGACGCCGCGCCGTCCTCCCGGTCGCGCCCGCGATGCCGGCCGGATCGAGGTCCGGCGGCACCGCACATCTGATGGGGCGTGGCCGGACCCGGCCAGTGCGGCGGCTCGGTGTGCGCCGGCAGGACGTCCGCTGGCGGTTGGTCGTCGCTCAGGGGGCCGCCCGGCGCCGTGGGGGCGCTCGGGGGAGGGGTGCGGGTGCTGCCCGGTGAGTGCCGGCACGGTGGTGGTGCCGTCGCGGGCCCGTTTCCGTTCCGCGGGCAGGGACTCGGACCAGCCGCTTCATATCGGGCCGGTGGCTGTCCAGGGCCGTTCGGCCGTTGACGCTGCGCGATGCGCTGTTAGCTTTTCGGGTGCCCGGCGGCCGAGCGCTCCGCTCGCGCCGTCGCCCCCGTCCGGCCACGGCCCGTCCGCGGACGGCGTCGCGGACGCGGCACCGCCCATCCCCCGACACCTGGAGCGAAGATGGCCCGCTTCCATCCCACTCCCCGAACCGCGCTGCTGTCGACCGCCGTCGCGTCGGCGCTGATCCTGGCGCTGATCGCCGCGTTCGTGCCGTGGCGCTCGGCCGGCTCCGCGCCCGCCGAGCTGGCCGCCGCGGACCAGCCCGCCCCGGCCGCCGCCGGACCGGTCTCCGAGCACGGCCGCCTGGAGGTGTGCGGCACCAAGCTCTGCGACGAGAGCGGCCAGCCGGTCCAGCTGCGCGGCATGAGCAGCCACGGCCTCCAGTGGTACGAGCAGTGCCTCACCGACAGCTCGCTGGACGCCCTCGCCCAGGACTGGCGGGCCGACGTGCTGCGCATCTCGATGTACGTCCAGGAGGACGGCTACGAGACCGACCCGCGCGGCTTCACCGACAAGGTGCACCGGCTCATCGAGGAAGCCACCGAGCGCGACATGTACGCGATCGTGGACTGGCACATCCTCACCCCCGGCGACCCCAACGCCAACACCGCGGCGGCGCGGACCTTCTTCGCCGAGATCGCCGAACGGCACGCCGGCAAGGACAACGTGCTGTACGAGATCGCCAACGAGCCCAACGGGGTCGGCTGGAGCGCCATCCGGAGCTATGCCGAGCAGGTCATCCCGGTGATCCGGGACCGCGACCCCGACTCCGTCATCCTCGTCGGCACCCGCGCGTGGTCCTCGCTCGGCGTCTCCGACGGCTCCAACGAGCAGGAGATCATCGCCGACCCGGTGCGCGCCGACAACATCATGTACACCTTCCACTTCTACGCGGCCTCGCACGGCGACCAGTACCTCGCCACCCTGGAGCGCGCGGCCCGCCAGCTGCCGATCTTCGTCACCGAGTTCGGCACCGAGACCGCCTCCGGCGACGGCGCGCACGACTTCGACCAGGCCCAGCGCTACCTCGACCTGATGGAGCGCGAGCAGATCAGCTGGGTGAACTGGAACTACTCGGACGACTTCCGCTCGGGAGCCGTCTTCCGACCCGGCACCTGTGAGGCCGGCGGCCCGTGGAACGGGGCGTCCCTCAAGGAGTCCGGCCAGTGGATCCGGGACCGGATCCGCGAGGGCCGATAACCGGAGGACCCGTCCTCCGATCCCCCGCGGCCCGAACCGGTCCGCCCCCGTCCGGCCAGGACGGGGGCGGACCCCGCAGTCGGAGGGAAGACGCTCGCCGGCGGAGGACCCGGCCGCGCGCCTGCCCTCCCATCCCCCAGCGAGGAGACACCTCCATGCGATGGCGACGCCCTCGAATCCCCGCCAAGAAAGCGCTTACCGTAGCCGCGGCGGCGATGCTGCTCGGTACGTCCGTGCTCGTCGCGGCGCCCGCCCAGGCCGAGACCTCGCCCGCCCGTGCGGTCGCGGCCCCGGCGGCGGCACCCGCCAAGGCGCCCGCCGCCGAGGACTGGAACCCGCCCGCCAACCTCGTCCAGCCCCTGGACCAGGTGTGGCGGCACGTCGAGTCGACCTACCCGGACCTGTACGGCTTCCGCAACTACGGGTGGGACCAGATCATGGCCAACGGCGGCTACATCAACTACTGCGTCCGCTGGGAGTCCGACACCCCGGTGACCGCGCAGACGCGCGACCAGATCCACGCCGCGCTGACCCGCCAGTTCACCAAGTGGATGGACGTCATGGCGGGCCACAACGAGTGGCCCTACCGCCAGGTCCCCGTGAACATCGTCGGCTGGGCCGTGCGGGACCGCAGCCTCCTGCAGTGGAACGACGACTCCGTCGATATCTACGTCAACAACCTCGACGGCGGCGGCGCTCCGCAGTGCGCGCCCGCGTGCGGCCGGTTCTTCAACCAGAACGGCGACTACTCCCGCTGCCCGGGCGGCGCGGCCCGGCACTACGACATGTCGCTGTGGCTCACCGACGGCTTCGGCGGCGGCGCCGGCGGCGACTGGGGCCAGCGGATGGGCCGCGAGTACTTCGTCAACGCGCGCAACAGCGAGAACATCCACATCTTCCTGCACGAGGTCGGCCACAGCTTCGGCCTGGACGACTTCTACGACTGGACCCCGACCGGCGTCGGCGGCTTCCTGATGCGGGCGGGCAGCGCGTCGCAGATCACGGAGTTCGACGCGTGGATGTTCCGCGACTTCTGGCGGCACCTGAAGCCCAGGTACGGGTACTGAGGTCCGGGCGCACCGCGCCCGTGAAACACGCCCGTGAACGCGGAGCGGCCGGCACTCCCGAGGTGCCGGCCGCGGCGTGCGGCATGGAGGCGCCGCCGCGTCCGGTGGGCGCGCCGAGGGACCGTGTCAGCACCGACCGGGCACGTCGCCTCGCTCCGCCGCCTTCCGGCAGGCGCCGCCGCTGCCGCACCGTCAGAGGAGATGCCGGGACCGGGCGACGCGGTGCACCTTCGTCCGCGGTCGCCTCGGTTGTTCGGGCGCTCAGGTGCGCCGGAGCAGGCGGACCAGGAGCCGGTGCAGGGTGGCGCGCTCGGCGGTGTTCAGGGGGGCGAGGAGCCGGGCGTCGGCGTCCCGGGTGAGGTGGGCGACGTGGTCGCGGTACACGGAGGTGCCCTCGCGGGTCAGCCGGACCTCGTAGCGCCGCCGGTCGCGCGGGTCGCGGACGCGTTCGACCAGGCCCTTCTCCGTGAGGTGGTCGACCACGCCCACCATCGTGGTGCGGTCGATGCCCAGCGTCCGCCCGATCTCCTGCTGGGACCGGGGGCCGGCGGCGTCGATGTGCGCGAGGACCCGGGCGTCGCGGGGGCGCAGCCCGTGCGGGCGCAGCGCCTCGGCGAACTCGTCGGCGGCGAGGCGGGCGGCCTGTCCGAGTAGGGTGCCGGTGCCGGCGGGCGCGTCGGAGGCCGGGGCGTCGTCGGCCCTCGGGGGCTGGTCGCTCAGTCGCACTCGTCACCTTCGGTCAGGAGGCGCGGACCTGCCGCGTGCTCCGGGTGGCTTCGGCAATTGTCAGCATAACCAACGATTCGATGGCTGTCGGGGCAGCACGACGTGTTCGTCCGTGTCGGCCGTCCCGGTGCCGGGCCGTGCGCGGTCGTCCGCCTCGTACCGCGATTCGTCAGTGTCGCTGATTGATCCTGGGAGGATGATTTGTCATCCTGACGAAATGTTGGCCCACGTCCCGTGCGCGGGGCGTCAGGAACATGGGGGAGCGCGATGTCCGTCCGGATCGCCTTTGTGTTTCCCGGCCAGGGCAGCCAGTTCGTCGGTATGGGTGCGGACGTGCTGGAACGCTCGCCGGCGCTGCGCCACGTGCTGCGCCGGGCGGGCGGGCGCGTCGGGCTCGACCTCGTCGACGTCATGCTGGCCGGCCCGCGGGACCGGTTGGACGAGACCGTCCCCACCCAGGTCGCCGTCTTCGCGCTCTCCGTGGCCCTGGCGGAGCTCGCCGTCCAGCGCGGCGCCCGCCCGGCGGCCGTGGCCGGGCACAGCCTCGGCGAGTACAGCGCCCTGGTGGCCGGCGGCTGGCTGGACCGGGACGCGGCCACGGACGCCGTCGTGGAGCGGGCGCGCGCCATGGACCGCTGCACCGCGGCGGTCCCCGGCGCCATGGCCGCGGTCATCGGCCTGCGGCCCGATCTCCTCATGCGGCTGCTCCCCGCCGAGAGCGGCGTCGTCGTCGCCAACGTGAACACGCCGCGCCAGGTCGTGCTGTCCGGGCCGCGGGACTGGATCACCCACCTCCGCCACACCGTGCTCGCCGCCGGGGCGGCCGAGTACCGAGTGCTGCCGGTGGCGGGCGCCTTCCACTCCCCGCTGATGCGGACCGCCGAGCGCGAGTACGCCGCCGTGGTCGACCAACTCCCGCTGCGGGCCGGGCACACGCCCCTGGTCTCCAGCGTGACCGGCGGGTTCGTGGACGACCCCGACGCCTACCGCGCCGACCTGCGCCGCCAGATCACCGCGCCGGTGCGGTGGGCCGACACCGCCGTGCTCCTGGCCGAGCACTGCCCCGACGGCGCCGTCGAGGTCGGGCCGGGACAGGTGCTGCGGGGACTGCTGCGGCGCGTCGACCGCGGATGGCCGATCGTCAACTGCCAGGCCGCGACCGCCCTGCCCGACGTGTCGGCCCTCTTCGCCGAACGCTACGTCGCCGCGAGCGCGGCGCGGTGGGGGTGAGTCGGCTCGCATCCGATCCGCCCGCCCGCCCCGCCGCACATACCGGAGGAAGTCGCCATGCGTAGAGTCGCGGTCACCGGACTCGGAGTGCTGGCCCCCAACGGGGCGGGCGTGAAGGAGTACGCCGACGCGCTGTGGGAGGGGCGCGGCGCGGTGTCCCGGATCACCGCGTTCGACCCGAGCGGCCACCTCTCGCAGATCGCCGGGCAGATCCGGCATCCGATGCTGCCGGCCAGCGCCGCCGTCGATCCCGAGGGGGAGGACCGGGTGGTGCGGCTCGCGGAGCTCGCCGCCGAGGAGGCCCTCGCGAACGCCGGCCTCGACTCCGCGCTGATCGACCCGGCGCGCGCGGGTGTCGCCGTCGCCAACGCCATCGGCGGGACCACGTTCATGACCGAGCACTTCGCCGAGATCACCGGCGGCGGGGCCGGCCCCATCGACGTCGCCGCGGCACACCCGCGGCTGCACCGGTCCGCCACCTTCGCCACGCCCGGCAGCGTCGTCGCCGACCGCCACGGCTTCGAGGGACCGTGTGCCACCCTGACCACCGGCTGCACCGGTGGCAACGACGCCATCGGGTTCGCCCTCGACGCCATCCGGCGCGGCGACGCCGACGTCATGCTCGCCGGCGGCGCCGAGGCGCCCATCACGCCGTTCGTGGTGGCGAGCTTCGACGTCATCGGCGCGCTCTCGGTCCGCAACGGCGACCCGGAGCACGCCTCGCGGCCGTTCGACCGGGACCGCGACGGCTTCGTGCTGGCCGAGGGCGCCGGGATCGCCGTCCTGGAGGAGTGGCGGCACGCCCGGGCACGCGGCGCTCCGGTCCTCGGAGAGGTGCTGGGATACGGCAGCACGTGCAACGCCTTCCACATGACCGACCTCGCCGCCGACGGCGTGGACCTCGCGCGCTCGTTCCGCCTGGCCCTCGACGACGCGCGGTGCGCGCCGCAGCGGGTCGGCTACGTCAACGCCCACGGCAGCTCCACCCCGCAGAACGACGTGTGCGAGACCAACGCCGTCAAACGGGTCCTCGGCCCCCACGCCCGGAGCACGCCGGTCAGCTCCACCAAGTCCATGGTCGGGCACGCGCTGGCCGCCGCCAACGCGCTGGAGTTCGCGGCGTGCGTCCTGGCGCTGCGCGACGGCGTCCTGCCGCCCACGATCAACCTGGAGGAGCCCGACGAGCGGTGCGACCTGGACTACGTGCCCGGCACCGCGCGGGAGGCGCGACCGGGGGTCATCGCCAGTCTGTCCAGCGGATTCGGCGGCATCCACTCGACCGTCGTCCTCGGCGCGGCATGAGGGGCCGGTGCGGAGCCCGTCTGCCCGGCCGCCGGGGAGCACCGGCGGCGGCGCGGACCGCCGTGCGCCGGCCCCCGTCCGGGTACGCGGCGCCGAGGCCGGCCGCTCGGGAGCCCCGCACACGGGGCCGCCGCCGGGACCGGGCCGCGGCCGCGCCGCGCGCCGCCGCACCCAGCCGCCCGCGGCCCGCCCGGGCCCCTGAACCACGCACGGAGTGAGCATGCGCGAGGTCGTCATCACCGGAATGGGAGTGGCGCTGCCCGGTGCCGGAACGCCGGACGAGTTCTGGGAGCTGGCCAGCCGGGGCAGCAGCCGCGTCGCACCCATCGACCGCTTCGACACCACGGGCCATCCGACCGACCGCGCGGGGGTGGTGCGCGACGACGTCCTGGCCGCGCTGCCCGGCCGCGCCCGCAAGCGCATGGACCGGTTCACCGCGCTGGCCGTGGTCGCCGCCGAGGCGGCCCTCGCCGACGCTGGACTGCGCGACGCCGGACCGCCCGGGGACATCGGCGTCTACCTCGGCAACATGTACGGCGGATGGGAGATCACCGAGCCGAGCCTGCGCCGCCTCCACACGGAGGGCGGCACCGGCGTGAGCCCCTACATCGCGTCGGCGTGGTTCCCGACCGCCGCGCAGGGCCAGATCACCATCGCGCACGGGCACAAGGGGTTCGGTAAGACCGTGGCGGCCGACACCGCCGGCGCGGCCCTCGCCATCGGCTACGGCATGCGCGCCGTGCGGGAGGGGCGGGCCCGCGTCATGCTGTGCGGCGGCGCCGAGGCGCCGGTCACCCCCTACAGCCACGTGTTCTGCGCCAAGGACGGCCGGCTCAGCACCGGCGGATACCTGCCCTACGACCGCCGGGCGAGCGGCTTCTGCGTCGGGGAGGGCGCCGTCGTCCTCGCCCTGGAGGACGCCGGGGCCGCCCGGGAACGCGGCGCCCGGGCGTACGGGCGGGTGGCCGGCTTCGCCGCGGGCCACGCCCGGCAGACGGAGGTCTTCGGGGCGGCCGGCCGCCGGGTGCTGGCCCGGGTGGTCGGCGCGGCCATGGCCGAGGCCGGCGTCGGACCGGCGGAGGTCGACTACGTCGGCCTCGACGCCCAGGGCACCGTGCCCGCCGACGCCGGTGAACTGGCCGTCCTGGAGCGGGTCCTCGGCCCGCCCGGTGAGGAACGCGGCCAGACCACCGTCAAACCGGTCACCGGGCACCTGCTCGGGGCCGCGGCCGCCGTGGAGGCGGCCGGCGCGCTGCTCGCCATGCGCCACGGTGCCCTGCCGCCGGTCGCCGCGCCCGGCGGCGCCGAGGAGGTCGGCGTGTCCGGCGACCGGACCGGCCACGTGGTGCGCCGGCCACGCGGCCACCGGACCCGGCACGCGCTGATCAACGCCCGGGGCGCGGACGGCACCGTGGCCGCCTGCCTGCTGAGCGCGTGCTGACGCCCGCCCGCACCGCACCAGCCACCGCGGCACGCAACGACACCGAGCATCGCATGGAGGCCACATGACCGACCCGACCGCGACCGACGCGCCCGACCACACCGCCGGCTACGAGCGCGTCCGGGCCGCGCTCATCGCCATGGACATCGACCCGGCGCGGATCCGGCCCGGCACCCTGCTGCGCGCCGACCTCGACGTCGACTCCACCGAACTCGTGGAGATCGCCGCCGCTGTCATGGCCGGCACCGGGCGCCGTGTGCACGGCCGGACGCTCAAGGGCGCGCAGACCGTCGCCGACCTCGCCCGCCTCCTGGACCGGGAGGCCGCCGACCCGCCGACCGTGCCGATCGGCATCACCGCGACCCGTACCGGAGAGGACCGGCCCGTGATCCACACCGAGCACGCCACGACCATCGACGCCCCCGTGGAGACCGTCTGGGAGGTGGTGTGCGACGTCGAGGGCTACGCCCGGCTGTTCCCCGCCACCCTGGAGTCGGAGATCGTGGAGGAGGGCGCGGACTACCAGGTCGTGCGGCGCGTCGTGGACGTCGGCGGGCAGGTGCAGGCGTGGGTCAGCCGCCGTGAGATCGACGCCGCCAACCGGGTGGTCGCCTACCACCAGATCGACAGGGCTCCGCTGGTGGACCACATGGGCGGCGAGTGGCGGGTCTACCCGCTGCGCGGCGGCCGCACCCAGCTCGTGGTGACGCACGACTACGTCATCCGCGCGCCGGAGGACGGCCTCATCGCCGGAAAGTTCACCGAAGAGGAGGCGGCCGAGCTGCTGCGCACCGGGATCGAGCGCAGCGGCGTCGAGGACCTCGCCGCGATGAGGGGCGAGGCGGAGCGCCGGCACCGGCTCGCCCCCGCCGGCTGAGGTGGCCGGGCCGCCGCTCGCCGGCATCGACGTCACCTCCGTCCGCGGCTGGCGGGAGCGGCTCGCCCGCACACCCGGCGTGCGCACGACGGCGTTCAGCGGCCGGGAGTCCGCGTGGGCCGGCGCGGCTCCGGAGCGCTACGCCCTGCTGTGGGCCGTCAAGGAGGCCGCGGTCAAGGCGCTGGGAACCGGGTTCGCCGGGATCGGCTGGCGCGGTGTCGAGGTCGACCTCGACGGCCCCGCGGCGACCGTGACGCTGCGGGTCCCGCGTCCGGGACCGCCCGAGGCGTGCCGCCGGGCCTGGTGGTGGTGCGCGGGACTGGGCGGCGGCCACGCCGTGGCGGTCGTGGTCGGTGCCCCGGCCCCGCCCCGGACGGCGGTCGTGCTGCGCCGGCTCCCATCGGACCCGCCGCGCCGCCGCCGCGGCCCGCTCGCCTCCGCCGCCGCCCGAGCGGCGGCGGAGCGGGCGGCCCGCGACCTCGGAGTCGCCGCCCCGCTCGGCTGGGACCGCGCCGCGTCGGGCGCCCCGCTGCTCACGGACGCGGCCGGTCGGCCGGTCGCGGTGTCGCTGAGCCACGAGGGCGGCCTGGCGGGGGCGGTGCTGGCGGTGCCCGCCGACGGGGACGCCGGTACGCGGGCGCGGGCCGACCGGCCCGGACGGCACCCGCTGCGCCATGGGCACCAGCCAGGGCCGGGGGAGGGGCTGCGTCGGGCGCGGATCGTCTGCCGCACCGAGTGAGGCGCCGGCCGCCCCGATCCGCGGGGCCGAGGTGCCGCCGGGCGCTCATGGGCCGGTGCGCCGTCGCCCGAGCCGCGGCGGAAGCGGTTGCGCGCCGATGCGCCCCGCACCGGCCGGGCGCCGTTGACCGGCCGGGGCGGGACGCCGGCACGACGCTACTCCCAGCGGGACAGCCCGTTCTCCACCAGGTACCGGGCGTTGGCCGCGAGCAGCTCGAACTCGTCCTGCTCGGTGGTGTCGATCTCGGTGACGTGCCACGCCAGGCCCGGCGCCGCCGCGACCGCCGCGGCGACGTCCACGTCGCCGGTTCCGAGCGGGGTCTGCGGCTTCCCCCGCTCGGCCGGGCCGTCCTTGAGGTGCACGGCCACCGCCCGCGGCCCGAGGGCGGCCAGCGCGGCGGCCGGGTCGACGCCCGCGACCGCGGCCCAGTAGACGTCGAGCTCCGCCACGAGCCGGTCGTCGGCGAGCGACCAGAAGACGTCGTAGCCGTAGCGGCCGTCCGGGAGCCTCGCCCACTCGAACTCGTGGTTGTGGTAGCCGAGCCGGACGCCCGACGCCGCGAGCGTTTCCGCCGCCGCGTTCAGGGTGTCGGCGAACGCGGCGAGCCGGTCGGCGTCGCCGAAGACGTCGTTGTCGAAGCCGGGCACCATGCCCGGGACCGCGATGTAGGCGGTGTCGGCGCCCAGCGCGGCGACCTCCTCCGCCAGTGCGCCGAGGTCGGCCGGCAGGCCGCAGTGCACCGCCGAGACGCCGAGCCCGGCCGCGTCCAGGGAGCCGCGCAGCTTGCGCGCGCGGGCCAGCCGCTCGTCGGCCGCGATGGCCGGGACGCCGAGGCCGAACGGCTCGACGGCGCGGAAACCGGTCTCGGCGAGCCGGGCGAGCGCGGCGTCGGGGTCGGCGGCGAGTGCGTCGCGGACGCTGTAGAGCTGGACCGAAAGGGGGGCGGGAGTACTCACGTGCCTTCGCTCCTTCGCGGGAGGGGTGGGTCGGTCGC